>DATGLE010000247.1:0-42648 GCA_035294325.1 Ktedonobacteraceae bacterium
CCCTAAATTATTGTACGCACGAATGGGAAATAAAGGCTATCTTTTCGTTGTTCCATATAAGGATGCTGCCGATATGTGACCATTACCTCTTGACGGGAAACGCTTTATATAGTAGTGTTGTATGGAACGTTTGTATCAAAACGTGAGAGAGCAGACGGGGACTCATCCAGGCGGGGGCAGGGCGACGGCAAGGGTCGCCCTGCCCCGCGCTAAAGTTGACGCCAAAGGGGCAAGCCCCGCCCCTACAGTATTAAGAACGAATGGTTGAAATGCTATGCCCCTGGATAAAATTGTTGTACGTGGTGCCCGCGAGCACAATCTGAAGAACATCGATGTAACCATTCCACGCGATCAGCTGGTGGTCATTACCGGCCTTTCCGGGTCGGGCAAAAGCAGCCTGGCCTTCGATACTATCTTCGCCGAAGGGCAGCGGCGCTATGTCGAGTCGCTCTCGGCCTACGCTCGCCAGTTCCTTGATAAGATGGATAAGCCCGACGTTGACCACATCGACGGACTCTCGCCGGCCATCTCTATCGATCAGAAGGGGGCGACGCACAACCCGCGTTCGACGGTAGGCACCGTGACCGAGATTTACGACTACCTGCGCCTCCTCTATGCGCGCGTGGGGCACCAGCATTGTCCCAAATGCGGGCGCGAGGTCAGCCAGCAAACGTTGCAGCAGATCGTTGACGCGGTACTGAGCCTGCCCGAAGGCTCCCGTATCCTCCTGCTCGCACCACTGGTGCAGGGGCGCAAGGGCGAATACAAGAATATCTTCGAGGAGATGCGCCGCTCCGGCTATGTGCGCGTCCGCGTCGATGGCAATATCCTCGACCTGAGCGAAAATATCGAGCTGGACAAGCAGAAGAAGCATACAATCGAGGTCGTGGTTGATCGCCTCATCATTCGCAAGCAGAAGAAGTCGCAGGCCGATGGCGCGAACACCTCAGTGAAACTGGTCGCCGAGCGGCCCGCGCTCTACGATGTCAATGCCGCGCAGGCGACGCATCGAGACGAGGATGGCATCGAGGATCCGGCGCTGCCCGCCATTTTGCACGAAGAGGTTGATGCGGCCTTCCGCCAGCGCCTCACCGATTCGCTGGAGACGACGCTCAAGCTTGGCGGCGGCGTTGTGCTGGTCTCGGTTGTCGATGGGGAGGAGATCCTGTTTTCGGAGAAGGCCGCCTGCGTCTACGACAATATCAGCCTGCCGGAGATTGCGCCGCGCACGTTCAGCTTCAACAGCCCGCACGGCGCCTGCCCCACCTGCACCGGCCTGGGCATGCAGCAGGAGATCGACCCGGAACTGATTGTCACGCATCCCGAGTTGAGCATTCGCGCCGGAGCCATCGCCCCGTGGAGCAAGGTTATCAACGGCAGCCAGTGGCATAGCGCCATTCTGGAGGCCCTGGCCGAGCGCTACCATTTCAGCCTCGATACCCCCTGGCAGGAACTGAGCCAGGATGTGCAGCAGAAGGTGCTCTACGGCACGCCCGAACCGCTCACCATCCGCTACACGCCGCAGCATGGGCATACGCGCAGCTACAATGTGAATTTCGAGGGCGTGATCCCCAACCTGGACCGCCGCTACAGGCAGACCGACAGCGAGGGCATACGCGAGGAGATCGAAGGCTATATGTCGGCACGGCTCTGCCCCGATTGCCGTGGCGCGCGCCTCAAGCCCGAAGCGCTGGCTGTGACCGTCGGCGGGCGCAACATCGTGCAAGTGTCGCGGCTCTCTATCGTTCTGGCGCAGCGTTTCTTTCAAGAACTGGAGACCGACCAGCTCCAGGTAGAGGAAGCGCGGCCATCGCCCCTGCTCAAGAACGGGCACGACGGGCAGAAGAACGGTAACGGCTCGCTGCTGGGTGATCCGCTGGCGAAGATCGATCCCGACGGCCCGCTGGTGCTGAGCACGTTGAGCGAACGCGAGCGTTTTATCGCACGCCAGATCCTCAAAGAGATCCGCGCACGGCTCCAGTTCTTGATCGACGTGGGCCTTGACTATCTCACGCTTGATCGCGCTGCCATGAGCCTGTCGGGCGGGGAGGCGCAGCGCATTCGTCTGGCGACGCAGATTGGCTCGGGGCTGATGGGTGTGCTCTACATCCTTGATGAGCCAAGCATCGGACTGCACCAGCGCGATAACGAGCGCCTCATCAGGACGCTGGCCCGCCTGCGCGACCTGGGCAATACGCTGCTCGTCGTCGAGCACGATGAGGATACGATGCGCGCCGCCGATCATATCATCGATATGGGGCCGGGCGCGGGCGAGCACGGAGGAAAGGTGGTTGCTACCGGCACCTTCGCCGAAATCTCCGCCAACCCCGCATCACTGACCGGCGATTATCTCTCCCATCGTAAAAGTATTGCCATACCGGCAGAGCGCCGGCCCGGCAACGGTTACTCGCTGATCGTCAGGGGTGCGCGCGAGAACAATCTGAAAAACATCGATGTCGAGATTCCACTGGGCAAGTTCGTCGTCGTCACCGGCGTCTCCGGCTCCGGCAAAAGCTCGCTGACCATCGATATCCTCTATCGCAAGCTGTCGCATGTCCTCAACCGCTCTCATGAACGGGCCGGCGACCACGACTCCATCGAGGGTATCGAGTATCTGGATAAGGTGATCGACATCGATCAGTCGCCAATCGGGCGCACGCCGCGCTCCAATCCCGCAACCTATACCAACGCCTTTACGGGGATCCGCGAACTCTTCGCCCAGGTGCCGGAGTCGCGCATCCGTGGCTACATGCCCGGGCGCTTCTCGTTCAACATCAAGGGCGGGCGCTGCGAGGCATGCAAGGGTGAGGGCATCGTCAGGATCGAGATGAACTTCTTGCCCGACGTGTACGTTCCATGCGAGGTATGCAAGGGCAGGCGCTACAATCGTGAAGCGCTGGAGATCCATTACAAGGGCAAGAGCATCGCCGATGTGCTGGATATGACCGTTGAGGAGGCGATGAGCTTCTTTGCCAACGTGCCCTCGGTTTACAACAAGATGAAGACGCTGTACGACGTGGGCCTGGGCTATATGCGTCTGGGGCAGCCTGCCACGACGCTCTCAGGGGGCGAGGCGCAGCGCGTCAAGCTGGCAACCGAGCTTTCGCGGCGTGCTACCGGCCGCACGCTCTACATTCTGGATGAGCCAACGACGGGCCTGCACTTCGCCGACGTGGAGCGCCTGCTCCTGGTGCTGCAACGCCTGGTCGATGCTGGCAATACCATTGTCGTGATCGAGCACAATCTTGATGTCATCAAGAGCGCGGACTGGATCATCGATCTGGGACCGGAGGGCGGCGACAACGGCGGCCGCGTCATTGCCGAGGGTACACCGGAAGAGGTCGCGGAGAACGAGCAGTCGTATACAGGCCACTTCTTGAAGCGTATGTTCAACGAGGAAGCCGGGCGCGCGAAGGCGCGGCAGACGAGCCAGATGATGGCTCGGTAAGGGCTGGATTTATCCGCCTGCCGTGCCCCTCGCCTCCCCGGTGCCCGGCGGGCGGCCCTTCGCCATCGATGCCAGCGTCAGCGTCAGCATCAGTGACAGGCGCGCCCTCACCGGAATCTCCGCCGGGGGTTCCCGCACCCGGATCGCCGGGCGTCATCGGCACCCCGCGCTGGCGCTGCCGGTAGTCGATCCAGATGATGAGGACGATCATCGCCACACCGACCAGGCCCAGGCCGATGAACTTTAAGATCTTCGTCATAGAGAGCGCCAGCACGCCGAAGACCAGCGTCAGGCTGTAGAACACATAGCAGATCTGCCTGGCGCTCAGGCCGGTGCCCCGCAGCCGGTAATGCAGGTGCGTGGTATCGTAATGCACCGGCGATTGCCCGCGCCTGATGCGGTTGATGGCGACAATCGCCAGGTCGAGAATCGGAATACCCAGCACCATCAGCGCCAGCGCCACCTTTGCCCCGCCCATAATCGAGAGCACGGCCAGGCCCAACCCTAGAAACATCGCCCCGCAATCTCCCATGATAATCTTCGCGGGATTCCAGTTGTGGGGTAGGAAGCCAAGTACGGCCCCCGTAAAAATAGCGGAGAGAATAGCGATGCTATCCTGTCCCAGTCGCCAGCTTATGAGCGTGATAAAGATTGCCGTGATCGCCACCACGCCCGTCGCCAGCCCATCGATGCCGTCGATCAGATTCACCGTGTTCATCATGCCAACCATCCAGAACCAGGTCAGCGCGATAGCGGGAATCGCAAGCAAACTAATCTCAGGCCGCGTGATAAAGAGCGTTATAATCGGCTTACGATACCAGGGCAGTCCAACATGGTGTCCTGGAATACCGAATGGATTGCTAAAGCCGAACAGGAAGACACCATGAAAAGTCATGTCCACAAACGGCCCCAGAATGATGATTACGGTGATGGTCTGGGCAATCAGTTTGGGCAGCGGCTTCAAGCCTTTGACATCATCATAGACATGCACCAGCACAATCAAGGCCGCTCCGGCAAGGAATAACCAGTAGCGAATAACTTCATCGTGCGGCACCGCAGGATTGTGCGCATAGAAAAGTAAAGAGCTGATAACAAAGGCCAGAAAGATGCCGATGCCTCCCAGGCGCGGGATCGCGTCCTTATGTATCCGCTTGCGCCCGGCTTCGACGCGCTCATACAGGCCGAACTTGCGACAAAAGGCGATTACCCCGAAGGTGAGCAGATAGGCAAGCAGAAACGCGCACACGCCCCCCAGCAACAACACGAGCAGATCACTGGAAGAATTTTGTATGAGAGGGAAAAAGAGCAATTGATTATGCATAAGAAGCATTAGAATCATAGAGATGCCCCCCATGGCGGAGAATAACAGTCTGTCAGACGATAAAGCAATGCGTAGCCCCCAGCGATTGTTCCGATTATATGGCCTCTATAGTAGAAGACGCAAACAGACCCCAGAATTGGGCGACCACAAGGGTTGCCCCTGCCTCCATATGGTAGGAGCGGAGCCTGCCTGCGCCCACTCAATTGCCGCGTTCTGCTCATGCTTCTATGTATATCAACGAACGGGGAGGCCAATCGTTTAGACGAATATCTGCAAGAGCCGATCCTGTCCACTATAGTCTTTCATGCTCGTTATCGCAGCTTGAGGCCAGATGGCCTGGAACAGCGCTATAAGCGGCTCGCGCTGCTGGTAGCCAATTTCGAGCAGCAGCGCCGCACCCGGTCTGAGCTTGCCCGCGCGGCGCGTCTCCGCGGCGAAACGCCGCAGCAGATCCAGTCCCTGCGGTCCACTGAACAGCGCCACATGCGGCTCATAGGCGCGCACGTCGGCGGCTAGCACATCCATCTCTTCGAGGCCGACATAGGGCAGGTTGGCGGTAAGAATGTCAACAGGTTCGGGCAGGGGAGCGAGCAGGTCGCCCTGGAGCAGCCGCACGCGATCTTCGACGTGATGGCGCTGGCAGTTGAGCCGGGCGACGGCCAGCGCGCCGGCGGAGATATCGCTGGCGTAGAGGTAAGGGAGACGCGGCTCGGTTACGGCGAGAGCGATGGGGATGGCGCCGCTGCCGGTTCCGATGTCGGCAACCAGGGGCGCCTGGCCGTCCGCCATACGCTGCCTGATGACGGCGAGCGCGGCATCAACGAGCAGTTCCGTCTCCGGGCGTGGGATGAGCACACGCTGATCGACGACGAAATCCAGGCCGTAAAATTCTTTGTGCCCGACGAGATAGGCCACCGGCTCGCCATGTGCGCGCCGCTCGATCAGTGCCAGGAAGCGCCGCTGCTCCTCCGGCGCAACCTCACGTTCAGGATGCGCGTAGAGCCAGGCGCGCTCGACACCGAGCACATGCGCCAGCAGGACCGAGGCATCCAGCCGCGCGCCCTGGATGCCCGCATCCCGCAGCGCTCGCGCACCCTGCTGCATGACATCCCTGATCGCCGTCATAGGGGCTGGCGTCCAGCAAATCCAGTATGGAGATGATGCCAGAAAGCGATACGCTCCTCGCCGAGCCGCCAGCACAGGTAGACTTCCTGACCATCGCGCAGGCTGAGAAAATCGATCAGTCCCATATCCGGGTCCTTCAGTTCGCAGCCGAAGCGCTGCAACTCTTCAACGGCGGCGCGCAGGGCCTGGACGTTACGCGCCATTTCCCGCTGCAAATTAGCGATGCGCTCATGCAGGTGATGACCATTGCCCATCGCGCGCACATGCAGCGCCGCGAGCTCCTCCTCAAGCTCGCGCATTTCCTTACGGCTCTCCTGGATCTTACGCAGGGTAATCGTAATAACCGGCAATAGCGCTTCGGCCTCCTCGCGCGTGAAATAATGGGCCATGCATTACCTCCCTCTGTACTACAGGTCCACTACGGGCTGGCCGGCGTCGGACCAGGCGTTGGCGTCGTGCCAGGCGTAGGAACGGCAGCCGGGCCTGGGCCTCCCAGATTGATACTGAGGTCATCGAAGGTCGTGAAATTGACAACCGTGCCTCCAGTATTCAAATAATTACCCTTGATTATATCACCGGGCTGCACAAGCGGCAGTTTGGGAGAGAGCGACAGGTTAGCCGTGAAAATTACCCTCTGCCCCTGCACTTGCAGGTAATAGATGGTATTGGTCCCCTCCTGCACCGCCGAGATGCGCAGCACTTTCCCCGTCACCGTCTGTGTTGTGCCTGTGGAGGGCGCGCTGGCCCCATTGCCCAACTGAGTCAGCCATTGCTGGTAATCTTGCAGCGCCTGGGCGAGCGACGGCTCAAATTGCACGTTGCCGCCGTTGAGATTCCTGGCATCGACGATACCTACATCCTGGAAGATGTCGCCGCTATTGGTGTTCTGCACATAAATGGCAACCCAGGTTGGCGTGTTGTAGATCTGGTAGAGCTGGACGCTGGCGACATTGTAGCCGCGAATGTTGGCGCGCGTCGATTGAAAGGTCTTCGTGACGTTATCGCCGATGCCGAGGCCCGCCAGGGGGTAGAAGTCGGCAAAGTTCTTATGGGTATCGAAGAGGAAGACGCCGGTGCTGGAATTGTCATTGGAGGACGCGGAGGTCATGGGAATGAGCCAGACGGGCTGATCGACGTTGTTGTAGAGCAGTTCCGGGGCGCTGGCCGGCGATTGCTGGCCGATGCCAGAGGGGTTGAACCACGGCGCGGCATGATACAGTCCCCACCATTGCAGGTATTGCGAGACCGTATCCGCCGGCATCACGCGGTCCACCCAGGCCGGCGTATTCTGGGGCTGGTAGGCGGTTATCGCGCCGGTATGCGCATCGACAATGAGCACCTGTTTGAGCGTATCGCCGACATAGCCGCGAATGGGCTGCATCAGCGAGATGGTCCAGTAGGGGTGAAAGTGGTCATCGAGTTCCAGCGTTGGGTCGAGCAAGCGTCCGTAGGTGTACCCGCTCAGATATACATGGCGCAAGAGATCCTGGTTGAGCAGCGCGCCGGGCAGGTAGGCGAGCGAGGAACCGGGGAGCGTCTGATCGGTGTACAACTGCGGTACGGCCTGCGGATTTTCGGCATCGACAACGACAAAGCCGGGCGTGTGCGGATTGGAGAGATTGACAAAGATGTTGTTGTAAGAGAGCGGTGCGACATAGTAGAGATGATGGTTGATCGATTGCAGCGTATAGCTGGCGGGATCGAGGCTATAGGCGGAGCCGAGGTTCTGTCCATTTGAGCCGAGTATTTGCTGGCCTTTGTAGGCGGCGACGCTTTTACTGACCAGCACGATATGGTTGGGATCGGTTGGCGGCAGCGCCGGCGAGGACTCTATTTTGACGTGGGGGATAGCGGCAAGCGCTTTGGCATTGACATCGAACCAGGTGGTGAAAATGGTGATCAGGATCGCGGCCAGAATGCCGAGCACGCCGACGATTACCAGTCCAAAGATGCCCGCCGCCACGGCTCCGCGCGAGTAGCTGACGCTCCTGCCGCCGCCTGCCGGGCTGCTCGTGCTGCGCGGGTAGCCACGCTGAGAGGCGACGGCGGCCTCCTCCAGCACGTTCATAGCGGGCCGGAAGAAGGCGAAGAGGTTGCCCAGGCTGCTAAGAAACAGGGGCCAGAGAACCCATTGCCAGCCGCCGAAAGGTCCCGTAAAGGCCGGTTCGCCAAAGTAGAGGATGAGGAACGAGAAGATATAGTTGAAGATAGCGTAGCGAATGAACCAGGGCACGAACTTGCGGCGGTCAAACTTTTCGCGCCGCCCAAAGGCGAGCCGGCCTATGGTGAGGATGGTCATGACGATGGCCGTGCCGATCAGGGCGAGTAGGAAAATAATCATAATAACACTCCTGCGTTTTCACGCCTTACCCCATGAAGGGTTGATTGAGTACACGCAAGGTAGCGAATGCTCGTGTTTTTATCTATTCTCAATTGTAGGCGATTATGAGCGCCAGCACAATGGGTTCCTGGAGTGTTCCTGATTGGCTGGCACCCGCGCTTGCTCGCGCCTGCGGCGCTCGCCAGAGATTTGATGTCGTGTAGAAGGTGCGCTTCGCGCACCTTCTACACGACATCAAATCTCCCCTGCGGAGGCGCTGAGAATCCAACAATTTTTAGGGAGTACGAGGCGTGGCGGAGCCGCGCGAACGCCCAGGAATATCTGGCCCGGTATGGCGTGTTTTCAAGGGTGTCTGGAAAGAACAATTGAGAGCAAGCTGAAGAGAGCAGAATAGAAAAGATAAAGGAGCAACATTTTCATGCAGTTGTCTGGCAAAAAAACCGCGACGGAGGTAGAGAAGCGCCCCGATGGCAGGGACCGGCTCCCACCCGGACAATACCTGACGAAGAAATGGCCCGTTTTGAGCTATGAACGCACGCCGAAGCAGTTGCCGCCCGATTGGCGCTTGAAGATTGCGGGCCTTGTGGAGCATCCCTTCGAGTTAACGTGGGAGGAGTTTCTGGCGCTGCCACGCACGGCGCTGACCGCCGACTTCCACTGCGTGACGACGTGGAGTCGCTACGATAATACGTGGGAGGGCGTGCATATTCGCGAGATTTTGCAACGTGCGAAGCCTCTGTCGAACGCGCATTTCGTCATGGCCCTCTCGTGGACGGGCTACACGACGAATATGCCCCTGTCCGACCTTGACGATGACGATGTTATTATTGCCATCAAGCACGATGGGCAGGACCTCGCGCCTGAGCATGGCGGACCCGTGCGCCTGATCGTGCCGAAGCTCTACGCTTACAAGAGTGCGAAATGGCTCGACGGCCTGGAGTTTATGGAGCAGGATCGCCCCGGCTTCTGGGAGCAGCGCGGCTACCACAATCGCGCCAACCCGTGGAACGAAGAGCGATACTGGTAACGCCTCCTGGCTGAGCATGATGCAAGGGCAACCGCGCGGTTGCCCTTGCCATTAGAGTGCATCTGGTTCCTGACACCATTGCAGGCTCGCACCTGCGACGGAGCGGCGTTACTCCCCTCACGAGAGGGTAAGGAGACTGAGAAACAGGCCATTCTTATAGATTATACAATTTGCCTGTCTGCATCATACCAACGAGCACGTTTAGAAGGCTGTAGAGCGAGTCGGCTGCACCATCGGCGCAGCGCTTACGGGCCTTGAGGCGCGTACTCGTTTTCGCCCCCGCCTGATTCTCCGTTTTACCGATCACCAGAGGATGCTGCTCATCGTCGCCCCAGGAAACGCCCGGTTGTGTGCGTATCGCCACCTCCGCAGCGTAGTCGCCGCAGGCAATAAGCGTGGCGGGTGTGAAGACGCGAAAGCGCCAGTCCCCCTCCTGCCCGGCCATTATCAAGAAGTCGTCCACCTGTTTGATGCTCTCGAAGGATCCGTCAAGTGTCAGACCAAACGCCTCCTGCATTGCTTCCATCAAAATGCTCATATTATAGGCAGAGATGCTGTTCTGATCGTCGTGGTGCCTGCGCGGATCACCGCGATCTACACGCTGCTCAAGCCGCTCCTGAAGCATACGATAGCGCGGATCAATGTCCCAACTCGCCGGGAAAACCAGCGTCCAACCATCCGTCTCACGGCTGAAACCTGCGGCTTCTAAAGCAGCTTCGTGGGCCGGACTCAGGGCATCCTCATGCCTGTGTATCACCTTCAAGAATACCTGCGCAGGTAAACCTTCATCATAGAGATCCTCGCTGGTTACACAGGTCCACCTGGCGTCACGAAGCGCCTCATCGAGGGCGCTGGCAAAAGCTTTCGGCTCATCCTGCGCCGGGTCGTAATAGACGCGCACCAGCCCTCTCCGCCTCCCCTCCTTCACAATGAGAGTGTGCCATGTAAAAGGCATAGGCTTCTCCTTATTTAGCGCGATGTGCATGTCTGGATGCGCCTGCGGCGCATCCGGGGGAAGAGCCTGCGGGCTGCGTGCCTGGGGCACGCAGCCCGCAGGCTCTTCCCCCGGCGAACCGCTACGCGGTTCGCCGTCGGGAAAACTCACACACGGCGTTATTTAATTTATAGATACCACCCTGAGATTTGCAGAGATATCATTTTTTGTCAATCATCTAAAACAGAATGGCTAATTTTATTGTAAAGAAAATGGAAAAGGCCCGACCTGTATATGGATCGGGCCTTTCGCATCGTATGCTACTTCTCTAATGTGCTTTTAGTGTTGCGCTCGCCGTCGTAGCTGAGCAGGATACGCTTGTCGTCGTAGACGGTTTCGAGGTGGACGGGGCGGCCCCAGATCTGGTACACGTATTGCAGCGTCTTCTCCGCGTATACCAGATCAAGCTCCTGGCCCTCGAAGAGATGCCGCAGGTACAGCTCGCGGTTGCCGCGATAATCGCCATTCTCAACGACGATATAGGGGAAGCCCAGGTTAGTCATGCTGGCAACGATGCCATCGCGTACCTTCTGCCAGTTCTTCTCAACAATTACCCACTCGTCCCCCTCTTTCCTGTAGAGGTAGAGGTCGAGGTCCTTGATGAGATCTTCGGTCAGGTAGTTGCGCAGGAACGAGACATCATTATCCAGTTCGCGCACCTCGAAGATCTTCTGGCGGCCCATGCCTGGCCGGCGGCCAAGCCGCTCCTGCTCCTCCTTTGTAGGATTATCCCAGCGCCGCTCAATATCTTCAAAGACCTTGAAGCCGATATAGTAGGGGTTGAGCGAGGTGCGAGAGGGCGAGAGCACGCTCGAATGCAACTGCGCGAACTCGACGACCTCCGAATCGGTGAGGAAGCCCTGATCGCCCAGTTCACGCATGATGCGCGAGTGCCAGATGCTGTTGTGGTGCAGCATGCCGTTGGCAACGTAGCGGTGCGAACGATCCACGGTAATATCGTACACGTCGGCTACGCCACGCTCGATACTCACTACTTCGTCGGTTGGATCTTCTTTGACAAACCAGCGATGGCTCGCGAGGTACTGCTCCAGGAGTGTGCGTTTGCGTGCGAGGCCGAAGCCGATCTCCTGCGCGAAGAGACGCGCCGATGCGCCCTTGATGCGCACATTTGGCCCATAGCGACGACTGAGTATGCCGTAGTTCAGCAGGACGATCTGCAAGGTCTGCGCGATCTCATCGCTGAATGTGGACAGAATCACGCCGTCGCTGAGCGAGGCGCAGCCGTCGCAGTCGAAGTAAGCGCTCAAGAACGCGCTCACGACAGCTTTGGGCGAACGCAGGATGACATCCGGGATGCGCTTCTGCGGAGCCTTTGCGTGCAGGTCAATGCCCAGCGATTGCAAGAGGTCGAGCACGTTCGCCGCGTAGAAGACTACACGCCAGCGCCCACCCTTGCCATTGATCGTCTTATCGTCCCAGAATGGTGCTGCCTCAATGGCGAAAAGTTCGGTCACGAGCTGAGCATAGCGATCAGCCATCTCGCGATCACCGGAGGTAAAGCCGATGGCGTTCTTCGAGGGATGAATATTGCCATCCCCGACGAGATAGCCAAGAAACTCGGCGAATGCTTCGGTTACATGCGTGGGAGCAACGAGCGGGAAGCGCTTGCCGTAGACTGCTTTGCCGCCGTTGCCCATTGTATAGCCTGTACTCTTGATAGCCTGCTCGATCCGCTCCCTGGCATACGGCGTCTTGCCGCTCATTGAGCGATAGACGGTATGCACACCAACGCCCGCCGCCTGCGCTACGTCTTGTACCGTGGCCGTCACCAGCCTGGCCGGGGCTGCAATGGGCACTGGCTGTTCAGGCCAGATGTTATCGCCCACGCTCAAGGGAATGCGCTGCCCGACCTTCACATCTTCCAGCGCGATCCACTGCTCCGGCCCGATGCTGAGCTTGTGCTGTTCTGCACCTTCCAGCACAAGGCCGCGCCGTGTGTGCAGGCGAATCGTCGGTGCGCTACGCCTGATATGCCGGTCCGTGATCTTATCCAACGCGCCATGACCGCTACCTACCGCAATAGTCTCACCCTGAGCAAGCTTTTCGTGCAATGCATCATAACGCATTAAGCCACGTTCGGTGATTAGCAGGCTATTCCCTGTTAGACAAGCCCATCCTTCATTCATTACTTTAGTGCGCATTTGCGGTATAAAGTACAGCATCTCGGTGCGCACAATTTCGAGGACATCGCGCTGCCACGGCTCAAGATGCGGAGCATGATGGATGAGGAAGAGCAGAATATCTTTTTCCGGCTTTTCGGGGAATTTCGGTGGTTTGCCTGGCTGCTTATCCCGCTCTTCCTCAGCGCGCTTCGCCTTCTTATCCAGGCCCCACAGGTCATCGTATTCGCTGCTGACCTCCCTGGTTTTCTCCTCCTTCTCCTCGTCCTTCTTCACCTCGTCACTACGCAGGAACATGTTATAGTCCACATGCTCCTGGATTGCCAGAGCTGCATCGAGGAAGCGCTCGACCTCGGCCTTGCCATGATCGAATTCATATCTGGCGATACGCTCGGCGTGAATGCTCACCTTATCGATCATACGGCGCGAGGTGTGTTGAAAGTAGGCATTATTCTTGAAGAAATCGGTATGACCGAAGACGTGCGCCACGACAAAGGTGTTCTGGAGCAGATCGTTCATCTCCATCAGGAAGGCATAGCTGGGATTGGTGTTGACCACCATCTCATAGATCTTGCTCAACCCGAAGTCATACTGCATTTTCTGCCTGTAGTACGCCTTGCCATGAGTCCAGTGGCTGAAGCGGCCAGGGAGACTATAAGAAGCGAACTCGTACATGATCGACGCGGGCACCAGTTCAAAGTGAGTCGGGAAGGGATCAAGGCCGAACTTGCGGGCCTGCTCCCAGGCGAGATCTATGGCATCGCGCAAGCGTTCGATATCGCTAGTAGCGTCCGTTGTTGTCATGCAGGAAACTCCTGACTTACCTCCTCGCATTCAGATGAGCGCGCAGCGCTCCTTGCTATTCTGCCCGGCAATGGCACTGCCGTGCCTGCTGCTGCACAGTCAGCCGAGCGGAGCAGCTTGCGCCGCACTAGCCGCGTTTCTGAATGGATTAGCAACTCGGACCAGAGGGCTTCTGGTGCCCTCTGATCGCATCACGCGGGAAGAGGCTCGCGCTGTGCAAAGAATTTGCGCAGCGCTGGATAGACCTCCTTTTTATCCGAGATGGTCACAGCGATAAACTTCTTATCGGTGATCTTGTTGTAGGCCGACATGAGCGTGCTCGGCGAGCGATAATGGCCCTCGCGAATCTCGCCATAGCCGAAGATGTTGCACAGCTCCATCAGCTTGCCGACAAGCTGCACGCAGCGATCATTATCCCACGGCAGGTTATCACCGTCCGAGAAGTGGAAGGGATAGATGTTCCAGTCGTTGGGATTGTAGCGCTCCTTGATGATTTCCAGCGCGAGTTCATACGCGGAGGAGACCTGCGTGCCGCCGCTCTCTCCCTTGTGGAAGAACTCCTCCTCTGTGACCTCTTTGGCCTCGGTATGATGACTGATGAAGACGATCTGCACGTTATTGTATCTGGTGCGCAAGAACCTCACCATCCAGAAGTAGAAACTGCGCGCGATGTACTTCTCGAATTCACCCATTGAGCCGCTAACGTCCATCATGGCTATCACGACGGCGTTCGATTGATACTTAATTGTCGGCTCCCATACTTTAAAGCGCAAATCCTCAGATTTGATATCCTTAAATTTGGCCTCGCCTTTCGCGGCATTGCGTTTCATATTTTCCAGGATCGTGCGCTTCTTATCGAGATTGTTGAGCGGGCCTTTCTTACGCACGTCGGTGAAGCGCACGGCTTCGGTCTGCAACTCCTGCTGGCGCTTTTGCTCCAGATTGGGCAGGGCGAGATCCTCGAAGATCAGGGCGGAGAGTTCTTCCATCGTGATCTCGGCTTCGTAGTAGTCGTAGCCAGCATCTTTGCCCGCATCGCCCTTCCTGCCCTTGCCGGGGCGCGGCTCCTGCGCAATTACGTCACCGACCTTGCTTTTTCCGTTGCCCTGGCCTGCATGCTGCTGGCGCCCGGGATCGTAACGGAAACGATACTCGTCCAGCGAGCGAATCGGGACGCGGACCATCTTCTTGCCATCGGAGAGGATGATGCTCTCTTCGCTGACGATTTCGCCGAGGTTTTTCTTGATCGCCTCGCGGATCTTCTCTTTGTGGCGCTCCTGGTCGATCTGTCCTTTGCGGTGCAGGGACCAGTCATGCTGGGAGACAGACATTGCTTGTTCTCCTCTCTTCTATATGAACCCGCCGAGAGAGTGTTTAACGCCATGTGCACGTCTTTCCACATCGGAGCGAACCGCGCAGCGGTTCGCTCCGCCCGCAGACTCTACATCAAAAAGTGCGCCACAGGCACTCAAAAACGTGCATATTTATTATCGATTCAAAAGGCTGCCCGTGTAGCGGAGGATTTCGTTCGCGCATACATGACAGTAGCCATGCTCCGCCATCAGGCGGTCAACCACTTCATTGATCTTGCGCAACTGCTCTTTATCGGGCGTGCGTGTAGAGGTCGTAATCTTCACCACGTCGCGCAGATCGGCAAACAACTTCTTCTCAATGGCTTCCTTGAGCCGCTCGTGACTGGTGTAATCGAAGGTCTGGCCCTTGCGCGCCAGCGACGAGATGCGGATCAGGATCTCCTCACGGAAGGAGCGCTTGGCGTTCTCGGTGACGCCAATCTGTTCCTCTATCGAGCGCATCAGGTGCTCATCCGGGTCCACTTCCTCATCGGTAATGGGATCGCGCAGCCGCGTCTTGTTGCAATACGCCTCGACGTTATCGAGGTAGTTATTGAGCAGCGTGCGCGCCGACTCCTCATAGGAGTAGACGAAGGCGCGCTGTACCTCTTTCTTCGCGATCTCATCGTACTCTTTACGCGCTTCGCTGATGAAGTTCAGGTAGCGCTCGCGCTCCTCGCGGGTGATGCTGGTATGCTGATCCAGCCCGTCGCGGAGTGCGCGCAGAGCGTCAATAGGATTGATGCAGCTCACGTTCGGCTTGACGAGGGCGTTGGAGAGCCGGTTGATGATGTAGCGCGGTGAGATGCCATCCATGCCTTCGCGCTGCGCCTCTTCCTGCAACTCGCGCACATCCTTCTGCTTGAAGTCTTCCATATCCTCGCCATCATAGAGTTTGAGCTTCTTCATCAGGCTCATACCGGCCTTCTTGGATGGCTCCAGACGCGTCAGCACGGCGAAGATGCTGGCGACGCGCAGCGTATAAGGTGCGATATGGACATTCTTGAGTGCGCTCTGCTTGAGCAACTTCTCGTAGATCTTGACCTCATCGGAGACGCGCAGGTTGTAGGGCACCTTGACCAGAATGATACGGTCCTGCAATGCCTCCGACTTCTTATTGCCCACGAACGCCTGGTATTCGTGCTCGTTGGTATGGCTGACGACAACCTCGTCGGCATAGATCATGCTGAAGCGCCCGGTCTTGATGTTCTGCTCCTGGCTCAGTGTGAGCAGCACGTACAGGAACTTCTCATCAACCTTCAACATTTCCACGAATTCCATTATTCCCCTGTTGGACACGTTCAGCTCGCCATCAAAGCGATATGCTCGCGGATCACTTTCCACGCCTACTTCGCCGATTGTAGAGAGGTCGATACCGCCAACAAGCTCGCTGATATCCTGGCTGTTATGCTGCACAAAGCCATCGGCAACGAACGAATGTGTGCCGGGGACCAGCAGATCATAGACCGGCTCGATGCCCGCCGCATTGACTTCTCGCACCGTGAGCCAGAGGTAGTTCTGGCTGACCAGCGTTGCCAGAGCGGAATGCGCCAGGGCCGGTTGCTCGGCCAGCACCGTGTGGGCACGATTATAGGACAACTGACGATCTCCAGCAGTAATGCGGGCCGGGTAGCCATCGCCACCATGTCCATTCAGCAGCGTCGCGCCATGCGGCAGGTGATCGTAATTGGTCTTTTCGCTGCGCGTTTCTCGCAATGGAGAGCTTGCTTTCTGACGCAGCGAAGGGATCAGCTCGACCAGATCGAGCACTTGATCGCCGCGCAGCGTCACGTTGTAGTAGCTTTCGCCATTGTCCTCGTGTCGCCATAACGAACTGACCACTCCCAGGTTGAGCAGCAGTACATGCACCTGGCGCGCAAGCTGGCGCGACTTGCTGGTAAATTTAAAGGTATTTGATCCCTGTGCATTCCCTCTGATCGTCGCGTCTCCCCAGAAAAGCCCCTCCAGGAAGGCGAGTACGTCGGCCTCACTGCTGGCGAGCACGCAGGCCGGCACGGTTCTGGCATGCGAGCCACAGGCCATGCCCAGTTCGCCGCGCAACCATGTACTCAGCGCCTTACTGCTGATCGAGACATTGTAGTTATAGGTCTCCGCCTTGCGATGCGACACAGCCACCAGGCCGAAAAGCTGCTGCGTCAAGTTGACGAAACGCTCGATGAGGTCCTGAGAGCTATTGACAAACCAGGTTTCGTAAGGTGTAACGCTGCCCTCCGCTGTCAGCAGGCCAAGCCAGTAAGCCAGATCGGGAGTCATCACACGCGGCTGGCGCGGCATTGGATAAAAACTCTCCGGCAGTTTTGCACTTTCGCCGAAGATGCGGCTCCCTCGCGCCAGCGCGACATAGTTACCGGGCTGGAGATCGCCGATCTTCGTCCACGTCAACTCGCCGCCGGGCAGCAATGTCAGGAGAGGATGATTAGCCGTGCCACGAATGGTATAGCCTAGATTTGTCTCTACCTCATAGATTGGCTGAAAGCCGCCGCAGTAGAATTTCGTAGCCTTCTCGGGGCCATCGACGCCCAGCACAGTCGTTTCATAGGGAACAAACTCATCATCGCGGGGCTTGCGCGGAAGCTGGAGGTAGATATCCTCCATCGTCCGCAATCCCTGATCGGTAAGCACCAGCGTATCGCCCGTTACGCACTTGGGATCCGAAGGCGTGAAGGTTCCGATACCCACGCGATATTTCTCGCTAAAGGCTATGCGCTTGACCGGCACATCCTCAATGCGCCCCTGATACTGGTTATCGAGCATGTAGCGGCAGTGGGGGCAGAGGTCGCCCTCGATATAGAGACCGAATTCGCGCTCGACATCGGCGCGCAATTCTTGTGGAATCAGGTGGAGCGGTTCCTCGTGCATGGGACAATCTTTAATGGCGTAAACCGCCCCCTCCGGTGTACGCGTATAGGCTTCCAATCCCCGTTTGAGCAGGTAGACGATAGTAGATTTACCACCGCCGACTGGCCCCATCAAGAGCAGGATGCGCTTACGCACCTCCAGGCGCTGTGCGGCGGAATGGAAGTAGTCCACGATCTGCTGCAAGGGTTTCTCGATACCGAAAATTTCCTGGCTAAAGAATTTGTAACGCTGATCTCCGCTGCGGGTGGCTTCAACCCCTGCATCCATAAGCATATGATAAATGCGCTCATGCGAAAGTCGGGCCACCTCGGGCCGCTTTGAGGCAATCTCAAAGTATTGCGCGAAGGTGCCCTCCCACATGAGTTCTCGCTCACGATCTCGATATTCTTCCAACCGCTTCACCAGATCCATCGTTTCACCCTCTCTCTGTTGTATAACCCGGTGGTGTGTGGATAACCGCGTTTCATCGATGGGTGCCTCCTGAGGTCTCCTTGCACCACTCGTCTGATCGATACTACACCTGTCAGTCGGGAAAACGCACTTCCTGGCCGGATCAAATGGGAAAGAGTATATGTAGAGAAGCGTTTCTACAATACCCCTCCAATTATCCCCGAACAAGAAGTTGCATAAGACCAAAAGGGCCGGTTTCTTGCTCGACGATCAACGAGAGAGAACCAGCCCTTTCCTACGTTGCGGAAGATATTTCGATTGAGTTGTGCTTTTGTTTTCCTTACGGCCCTCATACAGAATACGCTGGAATGATGCTAAAAGATGCATCTTGCCTATGCTCCAGCAAGCTTTTAATCTGCGCCTTCTCATTCCATGCTCAGGGTAAGAAATGACAACCAGGCGATCCAATGCACCCCTCCTCAAAGAAACACTGCCGGTAACGTCACTCCTCCTAATCCGATGGGCGTTGAAACCTGTTCCAGAAAATGCTATAGCTTCGGAACTATAAGCTCATTATAGCATACTTTTTCTCGCTACACAATTCTTTGAGGATCAATGATCAGAGTCAGGGCAGCGTTATAGCCAACGCCGAGCAGCCGGGCTGCATTACCATTGCGCAGCGCCACTCCCACATACCCGGAGCTATCGCCATAGATGAAAGGCTGCGTTTCATCGCCGCTCTCGCTGCCGTCGGGGCCTTCTGAGAAGAAACGGCGTCTTTCCGCGATTGTGATCTGCCGCTCAGGAAACGTCAGCCGGACGCTCGGGCTGCTGAACAGGTCGGGCACCATGCTCAACGGTATGCCGGTGATGAGGTTGCCGAAGTTATCAACGTGGACGATACGTGCCTCGATGCGCGCGCCCTCACGCCTGGCAAGCTCCAGATCGATGCGCCGCAACGTCGCCGGATCAACGCGCGGCCCCAGTTCGGCCAGCGCCGTTCCCCGCGCGATGTGCGCACCCACCGGAGTGAAGATATCGCGCCCGTGAAAGGTAGAGCTGACCTGACGCAAATGGTAGTTGGGATTCGAGGCTACCACGACCTCATGCACCGGCTGCTGCGCGAGCACGTAGCTAAACAGTCCATTATCGGGGCCGACAAAGTACCAGTCCCCGGCATGCACAGCGACGGCGCGCCGCGTACTGCCCACCCCGGGATCAACCACGCAGATATAGACCGTGCCCTTTGGGAAGTAGCGGTACGCAGTCGCCAGGATCCAGGCGGCGGAGGCCACATTTTGCGGCGCGATATCGTGGGTGATATCGACGATCTGAGCATCAGGGGTGATTCCCAGCGCCACCCCCTTCATGACGCCGACATCCCCATCCCCGGTACCAAAGTCGGTCATGAACGCAATGACAGGGCGAAAAGATTGACTCATCAGTTCTACTCCTTATATTTGCTCGCGCCTCGCGCTCGCCAGAGGTTGAGATGGAGTGTGGCGAAGCCGCATAATAGAGGGATGGCGTGGCTTCTCCGCACGCACACCTGCAAGAGAGAGCGAAGGCGCCGAGAATCAGCCACCTGCTTAATGAGCGCAACTTGTTGTCCCCCTATTATACACATTGACCCGGTACTGTATGTCAATAGTCACGTTTCCTATGACAATGCTGACAAACTATGCTATACTACCGCCTATACTGAGGCTTATAGAGCTACTAACCAGCAAGGCGGCAGGAATGATATGGCCCCTGCAAACTCGATGAGAACGCGTGTATAACCGGAGTGATGCGGGTATGAACATCAGCACTGGCGGACCACATATACTTCTTTTTGAGCGTGACCAGCAACTGGCGGCGCTCCTTATCAGCGAGTTGCAGCTCGCCGGTTACGAAACGCATACGGCACGCACGGCAGTGGAGGTGTTCGATGCCATTGCCCGCCATCCTGTACGGCTCGTGCTCGTCAATCTTGCCCAGGCAGCAGCGGCACGGCGCGAATTCTGGGTGGCCCTGGATACCCAGCGGCGGGGGCGCGGCGTACAGGTGCTGACTTTCCACTGCACAAATATTGCCGGTTACGGCCCTCGCGATCCCGACGAACGGCCACATACCGCCATCGCTGATGTAGATGTCGACGGCATGCTCGGAATCATGAATCTGGTAGATGCTGTGCGCACGCGTGTGCCGGGCGCGGGATCAACGATGAGCAGCACCATGACGCGCGTTCCCAGGGCAGGCTTCTCCGATCCACCACCACCATCGGCGGTATCCCCGGTCATGACATCGGGCTACGCCCCACCACCATCGTCCATGACAAACATGCTCTCCGGTGATACGACCCCACGCGCCCCGGCTTTTGCCGAGAACAATGTCAGTCAGGCACCGGCACAGCCCCACGTAGCGCCTGCCCCGCCCCAATCCGCGCCCCCCGGCGGTCAGCATGCCTTTACAGAGAAGATCCGGGCCGTGCTTTATCCGAACCAGCGCTCCTGGACTCCGCAAAGCGGCAGCGCGGCCTCATCCACGCCGGAGAGTAGAGTATCCTATGAGCAACCGCCGAATACGCAGAGCGCCGTCGTGCCGCCGGCCCCCACGCCCCCTTCTACCGGCGCTACTAACATGCTCCAGCGCCTCGCCGGGGGCCAGTCGGAGATAGATGGGCAGAGAGAGCCGGGGCTGGCGCAGTTATCGCGCATGCTCCAGCAGAGCCAGCCGGCGGTTACAGAGACGCATAACCATAATATGGGGGCCATGCCGATTAACAACGTCCAGAACGTTCAGCCGGCCTGGCCGGCAAACCAGGCGCCCGGCATGATAAACTACGCTCCTCCGCCAGCCGCGCGGCCTCCACAGAACAGCGAGACCATCGGCACGCAGCCGCTGCGTGCATCCCCGATACAGGATATACCTATCGAGCGGCCCGGCACCACGGGCGAGGGATCAAGGCGGCCCGATGTACTATCGCGCGCGAACTACGGACAAGCTCCCTTGCAAGCTTCCCCGGCGCTTCCCGCCGCGCAGCCTCCACCCAGGACGACGGTCCCGCCGAGGGAGCCGGCGCCACAGGAGAATGGACAGCAGGCGGCGGCAGACCCTGCGAGCGGAGAGAGGGAAAGAGATAGAAGCCGCGAGGACCAGGCGTACCAGGCTCCTCCGCAGCAGTCCCCGGCAAGGGAGGCAGATGTGGACGATAGTACAGCACCAAATAACGCGCTGCTGCTCGATATCATGCAGAGCCTGCCGCCCACACAGTCTCTCCCCCCGCCTGTGCAGCAAAACCAGGCTCAGGCGCTCAATGGCAGGGCAACTCGTTCCCTCGGGAGCGTTCTTGTCGAAGGACATCTTGTTCCACAGAATCGTCTGGAAGTAGCGCAAAACGTTCAGCGTATGTTACGTGGCGTGGACTTAAATTATCAATTAGGTGAAATCTTGCTTATGTTTAAACTGCTTACTCCCGATCAACTCCTGGCGGCGACGCTGGTGAGCGAGGGTTTAATTACGACGGCCCAGGTCAGCGCCCTCGGGCGGATCCGGCAAGAGCTGCACTCGATTGGCCTGGAATATGATCTGGAAAATTTATTGATTCTCTTCAGGATCCTGTCTCCCGAGCAGTTGCGCGAAGTGCGTGCAAACTGGCAGGGATGAATACTTTAATAAACGCGCTGTGCCTGTTCTCCTGACAGCGAACAGGCACAGCGCGTTTATTATTTCTTTAATTGGCGTTGCCGGGGGCCTTCCAGAGCCAGCGCAGAGCATTCAGGCGCGATGGCAGCGCGGGCATGTGGCTGCCACGCCGTGCCGTATCTTTATCAAGCTCTTCAAGCAGATCGAGAAAGCGATTGACGCTCTGTGCGACACCCTCAACCATAAGGTAGCCAGAGGGTTTTACCGCGTCACCCACAAGATAGAGGCCCCGCAGCGGCGTCTCCGGTGTGACATCCTCGCCCTGCGCTATGCGGTTGACCGGCCACTCTCCGCGATAGGTTCCCATCGTCAGCACACGGCAATGCTTATCGAAATCCTCGCCAAAGAGTGTCCGCAGGTCGGCCAGCGCGAGCGCTCGCTCCTCCTCAATAGCGTCGCTCTGAATTACCTGATGGCTGATGAGCAGATGTTTGCCAGGCGGCGCCAGCCCTGGATCACTATTGGTGGGCTGCACTATTCCCGCGATACGCTTTGTATCCAGACAATACATGATCCCTTTGTGCGGAATGAGTGAAACGTCGCTGAGCACATGCACTTTTAGCCCCACCGCCTCTTGCGGCGCCGGACCGGTTCCAGCCTCGTCGCCAGCCATCACGGGATCCCCCACTATCTTCCCCGTATTTCGCTTGAGCGCCTCTGCCTGCGTCACGCGATGGCTGTGCAGCAGGGCATTGGTCGCGCGCGGACCGATATCGCTCACAACGAGGGGGGCGCTGATGACCGACTCTTCGCCGCCTGTGCGGTTGCGAACGCACACGCCGGTCACACGCTCGCCATCCGAGAGGATCTGGCGCACCTCGCAGCCGAGACGGATCTCGCCACCGTGCTCGAGGATATGGCGCTCCAACTGGCGGGTGAGCGCACCGCAGCCGCCCGCCACGATAGCGGGCGCGCCGTACCGCAGCATATTCCTGGTGGTGCGCACAACTTCTTCCGTGCTGACCTGACTCAATTCGAGACTGAGAGCAAAGCGCGAGATACGCTCGAAGAACGCCACCAGTTGCGGATTGCGCTCGACGTTGATATGACGCGCCAGCCACGCGTCGAAGGGCAGGGCGCGTTCGCTTGCCGGCAGCGGGCGCAGGAACATCAGGTAGCCAACGCGCGTGAACCAGAAGAACTGGCGCAGCCCCAGGAATTTGAAGACGCCCAGCAGCCCGCGCGCTCGATACTGTTTGCCATGCACATGAAATGAACCGAAGACATCGGCATCAAAGAAGCGATGCGGCACCTGCAAATAGCGCAGCATGCGCGCCAGGACGCCGCTGCTGCCGAAAGGAACCATATGCACGGCCCCGGTGCTCACCTGGACGCCCTGAAAGGTTTTCGCCGTGAAGCGCCCTCCGCAGTGGGGCAGTCGTTCCACAAGAGTGACACGCAGGCCGCGCCGTAGTAATTGCGCGGTGGCGAGCAGGCCGCCCAGGCCGGCGCCGATCACCACTGCGTCGCGGCAGTCGGAGGTAGGAGATGTATATGTTCGTTCGTGCATCGTATGTCAGGTAAGACAAGAGCATGTGAGCGCGAGGGCGGCGCGCCGCCCTCGCGCTCACATGCTCTTCTTATTTCTCCTCGCCGATCATGCTGCGCAGCAGGCTGTTGCACTCGGCCATCGTATTGAGAACGTTCTGGTGGATCTGGAAGACCTTGTTAAGATCGCGCGCGCGGCGTGTGAGCTTGGATGCATACTCAATATCGCGCGGATTGTTGGTCACATCCTCGATCAGTTGCAACAACTCCGCCCAGGCCAGCGACTCGCGGCTGCGCGCCACATCGGCGATGGTATTATCCATGCGCTCGGAGACGCGGCGGATCCCGGTTCGCAACTGATTCGCCGTCTGGCCGATCTCGGCTTCGTGGTTGCGCATAGCATCCTGGGTAGCATTAAGCTGCTCCTGGAGCGCCGTCACCTGACCATCGAGCGTAGAGAGCGCCGCTATCAGCGCCCCGATATCGGGCAGCGTCGGCAGAGGCAGGCTGGTGAGGCGGTTGAAGGTCACATTTGTTTCGCCAGGGGCCGGCGAGGCGGGGATTGCGGCCCGGTCTTCGGCGACTGGCTCCTCCGCTGGCGCCGCGTTCTTGGGCAGAGGTGAGGACGGTGGAGGCGGCGCGACGGGAACGCTCGGCGCCGGCACAGGCGTGCTGGGAACCTCCGGCGCGCTGGCAGGCGGAGGTACAACATCTTCGGCGTTATCTATCGAGTGCGTGCCGTATTCATCATTGGTTGCTATCGTCGCCAGGTCATCGTCGCGCGTGCTGGAGGTCGCTTCGGCTCCGGCAGCCTCAAGGGGCACAGCGATGGTCGGTAGATCTTCCACATGCGCCGCCTGTCCATTGGGCGCGCGGAAGATCAACTCATGTTCGCCGATTCCGATGCGGTCCCCATCCTGTAGCATTCTTGGCACCATCTCATCGATCTGCTGACCATTAACAAACGTACCGTTGGCGCTGCGCTCGTCACGTAAGGTGTAGTGACCGTTCTCATAACGCACCGTAGCATGCCGGCGCGAAGTGAGCTTATCTTTCGAGAGTAATATATCGCTGCTTGGCGCCCGGCCAATCGTCATCTCGGGCTTATCCAGCGTATATTCCTGCAAGACTTCGCCGTTTTCGGAACGAAGCACGAAGTGCGCGGGGTGCTCGATCCCATTCATCGATGGTTGCGCTGTAGGAGCAACGGGCGGCTCCGGCCCTGACGCGGCAATCGTTCGCCCGTCGTCATCGGGCCAGCCACTCGCAGGCATTCCCCTCCCCTGCCCGAGAGCTTCCGCCCAATCCTCCGGTGCGGCGAGCGTGGCCTCGCCCATACCCGGCTGTGCCTGCTGTGATGATTGCGAGGGAGTAGAAAGCAGGCGATTGCCGCAGTTCAAGCAGAAATTATCCCCTGGCCGTGTTTCAGCGCCGCAATAGGGACACTTATCCATGATTAACGTTCCTCCCATTCGTAGCACGCTTGGACTTTTATATTACGTGCAAGCGCAAAATTCCTGTCCATTATATCAGAAGTGCAGGTTGAGAGTCGAGAGCACCCGCACTTCCCTTCCGGCTCAACTCGCGGCAGGTACCCAATCAACATCGGGCCGCAACGAGTGAAAAAGTTGCTCTAACGCAGCCGTTTTTCCACGCGCGGAGAAGACGATGCTCGTCTGCTTGAGTGCCCCGCTGCACAGTTGTAGCGACTCCGCTGCGCTGCCATGCGCCGGCGTTGGCGTTCCTTTGACGCCACCTCCACCGGCGCTCATGGTTGACGCAGGACTGCACTGGAAGCGCGGATTTTGCGAACGCAGCGGAGCCTCTGACAGACTCAGCGCGCTGTGATCCGGCAAGAGATAACCTATTGTAAAGCTGCTGCCAAAGATCGGATCGTGCAGCGTGCCCGATGCACTCACCAGGCATGTGCCCTGTGGCAGCGCCGCCGGCAGGTAGACCGTAAAACCCAGAGCCGGCTTGACCTGAGACCAGTTGGTGATGGTCTCAGGCTGCGGCGTACTGGCGGGCATAGCGGACGCCACCGCCGCCGGAGTCGCAGTACCCGTTGTCGATGGCCGGGCCGTGCCTGTAGCTGCTGCCGCGCCTTCATCGCGAAAAACTATCAGAGGCTTGCCGCACCAGTGCAGCCTGGCTAGCGCCGTCGCAGGCGTTGACTGCCCGGTGGGCGCCGTATTTCCCCCCGGGTTCAGTCCTGTACACGCCGCCAATACCACACCCATTATCATCAGGAAGCTACAGAGCCACAGCCAGTTGTAATTTCTTGAGAAGGCCCAAAAACAGCGTTTTACCTGTAGCATAGAACGATTACTCATAGCGTAAGAAACATAATGCAATAGAGACATGGATGCTCCTTCATCAGCGCCATCACCTATCCACCAAAGATATGAACGCGCCGCGCGCGAGAATCGCAACATCGCTTTCTGGCAAGTATACTCCAAAAAGAATGAGAAACCTATGACCTTGCTCTCTTTTGGTACCAAAAGAGGGGCCTTTACAGCGTTTTAATTTAATGCTACCATTACATCTCGCCAGTAAGAGTGTGTCTGCTTTTCGACACAATCGCTTGCTCGCGCCTGCGACGCGAGCCGGATCTATGTTGTTGTATGGGAAAGGCGCTGTGTGCCTTTCCCATACAACAACATAGATCCCTGGCGCGGCAGAGCCGCGCGAATACCCGGCGCGCGGGGGCAAGGACGCATGCGAATCAGATGCCCTCTAATACAATAATAACAGGGGACCGCTTTTTGCCGAGGCGAAATATCTGCAAAAGTAGGTGAGCGTCCGTGAACGCAAAGCAAATATGGCAAACGGCACTGGAACGACTGCAAACAAAAGTCTCCCCTGCCGTCTTCACAACATGGTTTCAGGGCACCTCGGCGCTTTCTTTTCAAGATGGCGTCTTCGTAGTGCGCACTCCTTCACCATTTGCGAGAGCGCAACTGGAAGGCCGTTTTCTTGAGCTGATCCGCTCGGTCCTCTCAGATATCATCAGCAGTCCCATCGAGGTACAGGTTGTGGTGACTAAAGAGTCCGCTGATGAGCAGGGAAAGACGGCGCAGGACGATCTATCCCCGGAACAGCAGCGCGCTCATCGTCTTGCGCGTGGGCGCCCGCCGGCTGCGCAACGCAGGAGGCGCATCGCCGATATCGCCGCGGCGGCAATGAATACACTGGCCTCCGTCTCTGCACATGTCGAGGCACGCCACGAAACGGAAAGCACGCCCCCGGCGACGGGTAGATCGGACGCGGGCAACGGCGCCGCGCGTGCGGCGGCTCAGGAAGATGGCGAGGTTGTACCTGAGACCGCTGGAGTATATCCAGGTGGGGGAGCGCTCAATCCGCGCTATACCTTTGGCGCTTTCATCGTAGGCAAATCGAATCAGTTAGCGCATGCCGCTTCGTTCGCGGTATCAGAAAATCCAGGGCATATTTATAATCCCCTCTTCCTTTATGGAGGCGTAGGGCTGGGGAAGACGCATCTTTTGCATGCCATCGGCCACGTCGGCGAATCGTCAGGATTGACCGTACTCTACGTCACGTCCGAGAAGTTTACCAACGAGATCATTAACGCGATTCGCTTTCAAAAGACCGAAGAGTTCAGGACGAAATATCGCCAGATTGATATCCTGCTCGTCGATGACATCCAGTTCATCGCCGGGAAAGAATCAACCGAAGAGGAGTTTTTCCATACCTTCAATTCGCTGCACAACGCGAACAAGCAGATCGTCGTCACCAGTGACCGGCCCCCAAAGGCCATCCACAGCCTGCAAGATCGCCTGCGCTCGCGCTTCGAGTGGGGGCTGCTGGCCGATATTCAGCCGCCGGAGTACGAGCACCGCCTGGCGATCCTGCGCTCCAAAGCCGAATCGCTGCATTTCGCCATTCCCAGTTCGGTGATCGAATATATCGCGCGCCCCGAGTGCAGCAGCGTGCGCGAACTCGAAGGGGCGCTCAATCGCGTGATCGCCTATGCGACGCTGCACGATGCGCCGCTCACAGTCGGGTTAGCGGCGCAGGCACTTGAGCACATTTATAATGATAAGCGCCTGCCATCGACGCTGACGGTTTCAGAGGTGCTGGAGGGCGTCTGTCGCTACTATAACGTCGAGGCTGCGCTCATCAAAGGCAAGCAGCGTGACCGCGAGATCGTCTGGCCGCGCCAGGTCGCCATGTACCTGATGCGTGAGGAGACGAACGCATCGCTGCTCCAGATCGGCACAGAGCTGGGCGGGCGCGACCATACGACGATCATGCACGGCTGGGAGAAAGTGCAGACTGAGATCGCCAACAATGACCGCGTGCGCCAGGAGATCGCCGCCGTACTCGAATCGCTCCAGCGTCGAGAAGTATGAGCAGGAGGCAGCGAGGCTGCGCGAGAGGGCGAGGACGTTGGGAAGCAGACACACGCTGAAATTGTTATCATTTATGGGACAAAAAACAGATTTTCCGCTCCATAGGACTTATCCACAAAAATGCACGATAAAAGTATACTGACATTAGAATACCCAAAAATTCTGGCGAAGGTCGCCCAGGAGGCCGCATTCTCCGCGAGCAAAGAACTGGTGATGGCACTGGAACCGACCTCGGACCTGGAAGAGGTAAGGCGGCGCCTGGCCTGCACCACCGAGGCAGCGCGCCTGATCGACCAGCACGCCGATGTGGGGGTGCGCGGCGCCCACGATATCCGTCCCCTGCTGGCCCGCGCCGCCCGCGACGGTATCCTGAGTCCGGGCGAACTGGTAGACGTGCTGGCAACCGTGCGCAGCGCGATCTATGTGGCGCGCGTGCTGGAGAGGCTCGATGCGGAGAGCTTCCCACTGCTGCGCGCGCTGGGAGCCGATATTCCCCTGCGCCCGCGCATCGCGCAGCGTATCGAGGAGACGGTGAATGAAGAGGGCGAAGTGCTGGATACGGCCAGCCCCACGCTGCGCAAATTGCGCTTCGACATTCGCGGCGCTAATCAGCGCTTACAGGAGCGGCTGCGCACCCTCGTCAATGAATTTGGCTCCGCGCTCCAGGAGCCGATCATCACCATACGCAATGACCGCTATGTGGTTCCGGTCAGGGCGGAGAGCCGCGGGCAGGTGCGCGGCATCGTCCACGATCAATCCGCCAGCGGGGCCACAGTCTTTGTTGAGCCGCTGGTGGTAGTTGAGTTGAACAACCGTGTGCGCCAGTTGCAGGTGGAGGAGCGCCAGGAGGTCGAGCGTATCCTGCGCGTGCTCTCGCATGAGATCGGCCAGGAGGCCGAGGCGCTCAAGGTCGCGGTAGAACTGCTGGCCGAGTTCGATCTTTACCTGGCGAAAGCGCGCTATGGCCGCATGACCAACGCCCACGAGCCGCGCCTGAACGACCAGGGGCGCATCGACCTGCGCAACGCACGGCACCCACTGCTCACCGGCAACGTCGTCCCGATCAACTTCCATCTTGGGCACGACTTCTTCATGGTCGTCATCACCGGTCCCAATACCGGCGGCAAGACCGTCGCGCTGAAAACCGTGGGCCTGCTGACGCTCATGGCTCAGGCTGGCCTGCACATCCCTGCCGACGAGGAATCGGAAGTCAGCGTCTTCAACGACGTATTCGCCGATATTGGTGATGAGCAGAGTATCGAACAGAGCCTGAGCACCTTTTCGTCTCATCTGAGCCGCATCATCGAGATCCTGCGCCGCATCGATGCCAGCGCGCACGAGGGCGCGCCCGATATCCACGGCAGAATGGCCGCTACGCTGGTGAACCAGCCGGAGCGACCCGCGCCTGTGCTGGTATTACTCGACGAACTGGGCGCTGGCACGGATCCCAGTGAAGGCTCAGCGCTGGCGCGTGCGATCCTCACCTACCTGCTGGAGCGCCGCGTAACTACCGTCGCCACCACGCACTATTCGGAACTCAAAGCCTTCGCCCATGAGCAGGCGGGCGTGGTCAACGCCTCCGTCGAGTTCGACATCGAGACGCTCTCGCCGACCTACAGGCTCAGCATCGGCCTGCCGGGCCGCAGCAACGCTCTGGCTATCGCGAATCGTCTGGGACTCGATCAGCGTATCATCGAGCGGGCACGCGAGTTCCTGGGGACAGCGGGCGTGCGCATGGAGAACCTGCTCGAAGACCTGCAATCCGAGCGCAAAGCAGCCCGGGACGAGCGCTTCCATCTGAGCATGGAGCGGGCCGAGGCCGAGTACCAGCGTCAGCAACTTGAGGAGGAGCGCCACCGCCTGGAGGAGCAGCGCGTCAAGATCCTTAACGACGCGCGCGCGCAGGCGCGTCGCGAACTGGACGAGGTGCTGTCCACGCTGGCAAAGGTGAAGACCGAAGTGAGCCGTGGGCACATGACGCGCGAACAGCTTGACAGGGCGCGCCAGCGTGCCAGGAGCCTTGAAGAGAAGGTCACGCCACTGGCGGAGCCGCAGCGTCCCCGCAAGAAGCCCGCCCCCGAACAGGAGCGGCTGGAGGGACCGTTGCAGATCGGCGATACTGTGCGCGTGCTCAGTTTCGGGCAGAACGCCGAACTGCTCGGCCTTTCGCCCGATCACAGTGAAGCCGAGGTGCAGATGGGCGCGCTGCGCATCCGCGTGCCCGTCGACAACATCGAGCGACTGAGCAAGCGCCGTGCAGCATCCGAGGAGCGCATGCCGGGCATCGTGCTGCCGCGCTACGAGGACCGGCCAGAGGTCTCCAACCAGCTCGACATGCGCGGCTGGCGCGTCGAGGAGGCGCTTGAGGAACTTGAGAGCTACCTGAACAATGCCTCCATGTCGGGCATGTCCTCTGTCCGCATTGTGCATGGCAAGGGCACGGGTGCGCTGCGCGCCGCCGTGCGCCAGCAGCTTGCCCATCACCCGCTGGTGAAATCGTATGCGTCCGCTCCCCCGCAGGAGGGCGGCGACGGCGTAACCATCGTCAAACTGAGCGCATAAACATTTTATAGCTAACCCTATGTGCATGTTTTTGTGCGCCTGCGGCGCACCCTTCGCTGAAGAGCCTGCGGGCACAGCGCCTGTGGCGCTGTGCCCGCAGGCTCTTCATCCTGGCGAGCCGCGCAGCGGTGAGCCGTCAGCGCAACTTGCACATGGCATAGCTACAGAAGGGGCTATCAGGGCCGCAGGCTCCTGATAGCCCCTTCTGTAGCTATGCCATTTTTTAGTGATCTATTTCACCCTGAAAATGTTCCGTATGGCATAGCGCGCACAAAAAAAAGTGAGTATAGTCGTCAATAATGAGGCATACAAAAATATATCCCGTAAAAAAAGGAGTCACACAATGAAACAATTTCTGTTAAAGCGTATAAGTCCGCTGGCCGTAGGCATTTTTGCCCTCTTCGCCATGCTGCTGTTCTCGGCCTGCGCCGGAGTAGCCACCACAACGAACGCGAATGGCACCACAACAAGCACTCTCACCGGGTCGGTTGTCTCCGTGAACTCTTCAGCGCACAGCGTTACTCTGAACGTTGGTGGGCAGCAGTTCACAGTGAGCGGCCTGACCGATCAGCAGATCACGGCATTGCAGAGCCAGATTGGCAAAACGTACTCGATCCAGGCGACGCAGACGGGCAGCAATGCCTACACCATCGCCGCCAATACTGATCCGGTAGAAAATGATACCGCGACGCCCGGCGTCGCAGCGACGCAGCCTGCAAGCGCAACTGGCGTAAACGAGCCGGGCAGCATCAGCTTCATCGGCAAATTGCAGAGCATGAGCAGCAGCAGCGCCGTTGTGGCGATGCCCAATGGCGACTCTCTGACAATAGCTCTCACGGCACAGACTGACCGCTCTGATCTCGTCGGCCAGCCGGCTCAGGGCCAGTCCATCAAGGTTGAGGCTACAGCTAATACCGATGGCAGCTTTATGGCGACCAAGCTGGGAACCGTCAAAGCCGACGACCTGGCGGATACCACCAAAATGAACACGGTGGATTTCGCCGGCGTAACGACGAGCGCAGTGGGAAGCGACAACGTGATCCGCTTCGCGGTTGGCAACAAGAGCTACAGCTTCACACTCAGCCCGACCACCGAGGTGAAGAGCTTCGCCAGCGCGCAGGCCATTGGCGCCAACCAGGCGGTCAAAGTCGAAGTCCTCTTCAACAACGGCGCGAACGGGACCGTGATCAAGGTCGATAACGCTAACGACTAGCCAGCCATTGCCGGGCGACGTGGTGAGGTATACATGAGAGAGGCAACCGCTAGACTCCGGCGGTTGCCCTTATCGTAATACTAATACGTTCAAGGCAACGATGCCCATGATAAGTGCTGCTGCCGCGATAGCTCCAATTACCATCAGGCGCAGCAGGGCAGCGCGCCGGGCCGCTCGTATGCGCAGATCGCGCAGGCGCGCATCTTCAGCGGGACACCAGCGTGCCTTCCCACAGTACGGGCAGAGTGGGAAGAGTTCATAGGGTGGACACAAAGGGCCGAGGTCCGAGATGTTCTTTACGGGCCAGAAGCCCCACTTATATGTATATATGCCAACCTCGTAACGAATCTGCTCGCTTTCAAAGACGGCCCCACAATGGATGCAGCGCAGCAACAGGTAATCGGTCCAGTCCAGCGCTTTACACTTTGGGCAGCGTTCGGGCAGATCTTCTCTGCTCTCGATCCAGCGACGCGACGGCTCTCCATCCCAGTGATGATGACAGCGATGGCAATAATAAGAATATGGCGCGGTCTCGGGCGCGACGCCGCGCAATAGCCCCTGTTGTATCAGCGAGGCGGCTTTAGTGGGCGGCAGCGTATAGATAATATCTATCATATCGATACGCACGGCCCGGCCTTCACGAAAAGCGGGGAAGTCGTAGTAGCGATTGCGGTCCCGGCGCGCCGATGGCGAGACCCCCGACGCTGCCCGCACGCCTGCTGCGGAACGCGGAGCGACACGCTGCACACTCGTCCCACGCGACCCCTGGCTGTCCCGGCGTTCGGAGCGGCGAGCATCGTATTTCGCACGCTCGACAGGATTGCTCAACGTCTGATACGCACGCAAAAGGAGGCGCATGCGCTCATGAGCATCGCCCCCCCTGTAGACATCAGGGTGATAGCGCAGCGCAAGTTGCTTGAAAGCTGCCTTGATTTCCTTTGGTGACGCGTCTACAGGGACACCCAGTACGCTATAATAATCGAAAGAGTCCATAGGCAGTCCGGGTACGTGTCGACTATATGGTAGACGAAAGAGACCTGCAAAGGCTGTATCAAAGCAAAGAACAGGTGAATATCATGCAATATTATACGCATGCAGGCAAGAGGATTGTCTACTCAGAATGGTATCTGGTTCCCAACACCAGGGCTGGCTTGCGCCTGCGGCACAGCCGCGCGACCATTCCGCCAGAGCGGGTGAAGAAGCTGCGAACCTGACACTCGGTCACAATGTGTCAGGTTCTCATCATCCTCGCTCGGACCGGGCAGCCGCACGGCTGCGCTGCGCAAAGGGGAGAGTGAGAGGTGTGGCCCACTGCGAAGCGCGCATTTTGCCACACCTCTCACTCTCGCCGGCGAGCGCCGCAGGCGCGAGCACGCGAGTCTATCGGAAGCCTGACACTCTCTCAGTGCATTTGTAGAGGAGGCAATGATGCACAACCATGAAGAGCACGAGCACGGGCACCGTCACGAACATGAGGATGACCAGGAGCATGAGAGTCATGGACATGTTCACGGCACGGTCAACGCCGACCTGTACGGGAACAAAGCCGGGCTGCGGGCGGTTCAGATCGCAACTCTGGGCATGCTGATCGTCTCCGTCATCCAGTTCGCCATTGCCTTCATCGGCGGCAGCGCAGCCCTGCTTGCCGATGCCCTGCACAACACAGGCGACGTTTTTACCACGGTGGCGCTCTGGATAGCCTTTCTGCTCTCCAGCAGAGCGGCCAACGAGCGTTATACCTACGGCTACTACCGTTCAGAGGATCTGGCCGGCGTTTTTATCGTGCTGGTGATTATCGCGAGCGCGGTAGCGAGCGCGGTAGAATCTATTTACAAGCTGACGAGCGGAGCCGTACCGACGCAGCTCTACCTCAGTATGGCCGCGGCGCTGGTCGGCGTCGCCGGGAACGAACTGCTCGCGCAATACAAAATCTCGGTTGGCAAACGCATCCATAGTGCATCGCTGGTTGCCGATGGACAGCACTCGCGCATCGACGGGCTTACCTCGCTGGCAGCCTTCATTGGCCTGGTCGGGGCCGCGCTTGGCTTCCCTATCGCCGATCCTATCGCCGGCCTGGTGATTACGGTTGTGATTATTGGCGTTGTCTACTCCAGCGGCAAGAGCGTGCTCCAGCGCCTCCTCGATTCCGTTGATCCGCATATCGTCCCGGCGATCATCGGGGAAGCCAGCCAGGTACCGGGTGTGGAGGGCGTCAACGAGGTCCGCGCCCGCTGGGTAGGGCACACGCTGCATGTGGCGTTGAACATAGAGGTCGATGGCGCGCTGACACTGGCGCAGGCGCATGATATCGCCGAGGAGGTACGCCACCGGCTGTTTCACAGCATCGCAGGCATTTCTGAGGCCATTATTCATACTGATCCCCACAGCCACGACACCGGCGACACCGACTATCACCGGTTGATGGCGCACCATATGCAGGCCGCGCAGCGCTCTATCGCGCCGCGTTATGGAGAACCGTCGAAGGGCGGCTAGCCGCCCTGGCGTTGTATAGTATTGATGTAGAAAAATGCGAGCAGCGCATTTTTCTACATCAATACTATACAGAAGGCGAGCGCCGCAGGCGCGAGCACGCGAGAGTGCCTGACCGGTTGCGGAGCATACAAAAAGAATAGTACAACAGGGAAAAGAAGAGAGCCGGTTGTAATTCCATAGCAGGAGGAACATTATGTGTGGCCGTTTTACGCTCACCCACGATATAAACACCATCGCGCAGGTCTTCCATGTCGCACCATCGCTCCAGACGACGCCGCGCTATAACATCGCTCCCTCACAGAACATAGTAACGGTGATGAGCAATGGCGAGGCGCACCTGGAACTGCTGCGCTGGGGATTGATCCCTTCCTGGGCAAAGGAAGAGAGCGTCGGCAACAGGATGATTAACGCGCGGGCGGAGACGCTGGCCGAGAAACCGAGCTTCAAACGCCTGCTGCGCGGAAGGCGCTGCCTCGTGGTCGCCGATGGCTTCTACGAATGGAAGCAGGAACACGGCGGGAAGACGCCGATGTACATCACGCTGCAAAATCAGGATGTCTTTGCCTTTGCCGGCCTGTGGGACTCGTGGACCAGTCCCGATGGCGAGCAAATACGCACCTGCACGATTATTACCACGGAGCCGAACGAACTGCTGGCAACCATTCACAACCGCATGCCGGCGATTCTCTCGGGGGATGCACGCGAGATGTGGCTTGATACGGAACTGCATGATGAGCATGCGCTGCTGCCCCTGCTCGCGCCTTATCCCGCCTCCGCCATGACGGCGCGACCCGTTTCGCGCCTGGTAAATGATCCCAGGCATGATAGCGCGGAATTGATCGCGTAATGAGGTAAACCAGGAGACGAGGGCAAATTCGCGTGCGCCAGCACAAGGCCCCCACCGCCCATTCCAACCGCTCCTGGCCCCTACGGTGGTTTGACGCGCGAGCCTGGTTCGGGCCACCGAAGGGGCCGGCCTTGTGCTGGCCCACGAGCATATACCCGGTTCTTTTGCGATATAATAGGCTATCATTATCGTAGCCTCGTGCATCACGAAAGGAGAAGCTTTTTCATGGCAATCGCGCCGGGATCCACTATCGTAGATTATCTGGTTCCCACAAAAGCATCACGCAGCGCCAACCTGCTGCGCGATGCTCTTCTTGTAATTGGCGCAAGCGTATTGATGGCATTGAGCGCACGCGCCAGCATTAATCTGCCATTCACCCCTGTTCCTATCACCTTGCAGACGCTGGTGGTCATGCTGGCGGCGGCGGCGCTCGGAGGGCGGCGCGGCGCGCTGGCGATGCTGCTCTACCTCGCTGAAGGAGCGGCGGGCCTGCCTGTATTCGCAAAAGGAGGAGGGCTGCTCTACTTCGCCGGGCCAACCGCCGGCTACCTGATCTCTTATCCCTTTGCAGCCTTTGTCGTCGGCTGGCTCTGCGAGCGCGGGCTGGACCGCAGCCTGCTGACCTCGATTCTGGCGATGCTGCCCGGTACGCTGATTATCTACGTCGTCGGCGTCGCGTGGCTGGCCGTCCTGCTCCACCTGACGCTCTTTCAGGCGCTCGTCGCCGGTATGTTCCCCTTCATTCCAGGCGACCTCATCAAGCTGGTAATTGCCGCCCTGCTGCTTCCGGCAGCATGGAAGATTGTGCGCGCCGCGCGGCCCGAAAGCCAGAATCACTCATAGAGACGATACAATCACCGTAGGGGCGCTGCAAGCGCCAGGCTTGCCGGAGGCGGATGAAGGATCACCGCGGAACAGGCGGGCTTGCGCGCTGCCGCTTGCAGCGCTCCTACAGTGATCCCTTCCCGCTTCTGTTCGGGATGTTCTATCAGGCGCGTCAAATGGGCAGGGCGCCGGGCGCGCGATACTGGAAGGCGCGAATAATCAGCAAGATGCCCCAGATGATGGCGTAGATGGCAATGAACCAGACCAGCGCCAGGATGCCAGCAACCGGGCGCAGGAACAGCAGAATACCGAGTATCACCGAGAGAACACCGCCCAGGGCCAGCGCCCACTCCCAACCAAAGGCATGCGGCAGCGCGAATGCCTCCACGATCTCGAAAATTCCCATGATGACCGCCCAGACCGCGATCACATAGATCAGCACAAAAGCAGTAATCGCCGGCCAGAAGAATGTCACCAGGCCGGCTATCACGCCGATAATTCCCTCGATCAGCACCGCCCACCAGCGTTTGTATACCTGGCGTTCCTGAAAAGAGACAACGATAGCGATGATGCCGTCTATCAACGCATAGGCGCCGAAAAGGTAGACGAGTATCAGATACGTGAAGCCAGGCCAGACCAGCGCCAGGATGCCGAAAATGATGCCAACTACGCCTCGTATCACCATCGACCAGCGATACTGGCGTGGCGTCTGCACCGGAGCAAAAACGCTCATGCTTTTACCTCCTGAAAGTCACTGAATAACACTCTCACTTCTCCCTCTGTACACGTCCCGGAGGTATAAAGCGTGGACGCTGATAAACTCGAGTATTGGATAAACCTCTCTACAATACGTCTACGCTGGTAACGTATAACATTAAGGAAGATATTATTCACTCTCAGGATTACAATATAACAACCGGAGGCTGGCTTACGATGCAAGTACGTTTTTCACCCAATATACAGCCCTTTATCATAGTACTGGGGCTTGGCAGTATATTCATCCTTGTCTCTCTGATCGCACTCGCTTCCGCTATCAACACGATGAGGATGCAGCAAAGTTACCAGGCCGGGCAATGCACAATCACCGCAAAGCACCTGCTCCACAGTCTTAGTTCTTCCACCACAAACACGGGTACAGGTCAAATCCATACAACCAGCGATGTGTATGCACCTTCCTTCGAGTTTACGGTGCGGACGGCTGATGGCAGGAGCTACGCCTCTCAAGGCTATGATGGGTTGAACGTCTATACTTCTGATCTTGCCGGCCAACAGGCGATTCTTGACCGCTATAAAGTTGGGCAAACATATCAATGCTGGTATGATCCGTTGCATCCATCACAGGCGGTACTTGTACGGGGCTTCAACTGGCTGCTCTTTCTGATTGGAGGGGCGTTTTTGCTCGTAGGAGCTGTGCTCGCAATTATTGGCTGGGCGCTTTTCAGGGGTTTTCGCAGGCGCCAAAGCTACACCGGGCAAATCATGGGTTCCTATTCCGGCGAGAAAAACTGGACCAGTAAGTACTGATGATCCCCAAATTTTCCAAACAAGGCGGGAAGAGATTCTGAGAAAAGTGAGTGAACATATCATCCTGAGCGGCAGTGAGCCGTAGCCCTGAGGAACGAAGGGGAAGGATCTGCACGCCACTACGAGATCCTTCGCTGCGCTGCGCTCCGCTCAGGATGACAGAGAGCGAAGGACGACATGACAGAGCAGCAAGGTGCGGAAGATAGCATTCTTTTCAATCGGTATCCCGCTCTCCTCTGTCTTCAACGCGTGGTTGATCCTGGCCGCGCGTCTGGGCTGCGAGCGCATCGGTATCGGGCAGATAGCTGGAGACGTAATCCGCTACAGGAGCGGCTGAGCGCCGGTAGCTTCTGCGCCGGCGCTGCGCCGGATCGAAGCTTACCATCGTGCCGAGCAGGAGCAGCAGCAGAGTGACGACGCAGAGCGCGACTACAGCGTCGCGCAGCGTGAGGAAGCGCAGATCTACCTGCTGGGCGACGCTGGCGGAGGCTTTGATGCCGCCGCATACCAGGGGCAGGGGCGAAAGGAAGGCAACAGCAGCGACTCCCAGGGAGACGATGCCCACACCAGCGGTCAACCCGCGCAGCAGTCGTTGCCCGCGCCTTCGCCTGGCGATCAGCAGCGCCTCGGCCAGCAGGATGATGCCACAGAAGGCCGCGACTACGCTCAGCGCCTGCAAGGGATTGCCGGAGATGAACGGGAAGAGGTTGGGCAGCGCTCCATGCAGCGGGCTGCATCCTGCTAGAATCAGCATGTACATCATCTCATGATCTCCTTCCTTAAATTGGGGATGCCGGGGACTTGCCCACCGACAACCCCGCCCACAAGACAGAATACCCGCTCGCCCTCCGATATTCCGAAAATTGAGAGAAGCTGACCCAAATGTCCTACTACAACCTGCTTCTACCTGGCACGTAGAGATCCTGGGTGGTTCAAAACCTCTATGTTAGAAAGTGTGTCTGATGCCTGATACCCTCGCCTGCTCGCGCCTGCGGCGCTCGTCGAATGGATGATGTTATGTGAAAAATGCGCTGCGTGCATTTTTCACATAACATCATCCATTGCTGGCGCGGCTGCGCCGCGCGCACGTCCGGCCAGAGAGCGAGGGAGCGAGGAATCGGACACCTTTCCAATACAGAAAGAAAGAGCAAACTATGCAAACAAAGACCAATAGAGAAGAACTGTACTCCAGCTACGAGTGGTATCGCCAGATGCGCGAGACGCAGCCCGTTTTTCAGGATCCGGATTGGGGCGGCTTGCACATCTTTCGCTACGCCGATGTCGCGCGTGTTCTTTCAGACCATGCAACGTTTTCTTCCGATGAGAGCCGCTACGCGCCCGCCGAGTTTCGCGATAATAGTCCGATCAGTTCCAGTATTCTGCGCATGGATCCGCCGCGCCATCGCCAGTTGCGTAACCTGGTTTCGCAGGGCTTCACCCCGCGCATGGTGGCACAGATGGAGCCACGCATCAAAGAGATTACCAGCGAGCTGATCGATAAGGTGGCGGACAGAGGCGAGATGGACGCCATCAGAGACCTGGCCTATCCGCTGCCGGTGACGGTCATCGCGGAACTGCTGGGCATCCCGACAGAGCTGCGCGATGATTTCAAGCGCTGGTCTGACGCGCTCGTCTCAGGAGATGAGGAGACGACGGAAGAGGAGCGGCAGGCGCTCTTTCAGGAAATCGGAGGCATGTTCGGCTACTTCTCTCAGGTGCTTGAGGAGCGGCGCACGCATCCACAGGATGATCTGGTGAGCGCGCTGCTGGCCGCGGAAGTTGATGGACAACGCCTGAGCGATATGGAGCTACTTGGCTTCTGCGGGCTGCTGCTCGTCGCGGGCAATGAGACCACGACCAATCTGATCGGCAACCTGATTCTCTGCCTCGACGAGAATCCCGGCGTTGTAGAACGGCTGCGCGCCAACCGCGAACTCGTGCCCGGAGCCATTGAAGAGGCGCTGCGCTACTACTCGCCCGTCAAGACCATGACGCGCTTTGCTACCACTGCGACGACCATCGGCGACAAGCGCATCGAGGCCGGGCAGATTATCCTGCCCTGGATCAGCTCGGCGAACCGCGACGAGGCCGAGTTTCCCGACGCGGACCGCTTCGACATCGAGCGCGAGCCGAACCGGCACCTCGCTTTCGGGCGCGGCATTCACTTCTGCCTGGGCGCTCCCCTGGCGCGCCTGGAGGCCAGGATCGCGCTCAACACCATGCTTGACCGCCTGCCCGGCCAGTGGCAGGTAGCCGATGTGCCGCTGGAGCGCATCAAGAGCTTTATCGTCTTCGGCACCAAAAACCTGCCCCTGACCTGGGGCGCATAATCTAAAAGTGAGGTGGTGGTGATGCAGCAGGCCGCGCCAGTGCAACAGCAGGCACAGAACCGTTAATCAAGGGTGTCATCCCTGCGTGCCTCAGGGCAGGATTGCCGAGCGCAGCGAAGCATACAGACTCGCCCGGCCTTCGCCGGGCGAGATCCTTCGCTGCGCTCAGGATGACATGGGACGCTCAATCAGGATGACATGGGACGCTCAGGATGATATGGGACGCTCAATCAGGATGATATGCTCGGAGGTGATCGCTCCTGTCGATGCTCACACGGCTCCGCCGCGCAAGGAACGTATTTGTTATGCGGAAAAATGCGCTCCGCGCATTTTTCCGCATAACAAATACGTTCAGCGAGCGCCGCAGGCGCGAGCATCCGAAAACATATGCATATTAGCTTGACATGACTAAATCGCGATCTTACAATCTGAGAAGAGAAGAAAAATGTAGGACGGCCAGGGTGTTTCGAGAAAGGCACAGGATGAAACATGGCGGCCTCACCGGGTCCCGGCTCTCTACTGGCCGGGCACTATCGCATCCTTGAGAAGATCGGCGAGGGCGGCTTCGGCGTCGTCTACAAAGCGCGCGATGAGAATCAGCGCGGCAAACTCGTTGCCATCAAACAGATCAACATGGCCGCACTCTCGACGCAGGAGAAGATCGAGGCCACCGACTCCTATAATCGCGAGACCACCCTGCTGCCCCGCCTGCGCCACGATAGCATTCCCCGCCTCTACGATCATTTTACCGATCCCGATCACTGGTATATTGTGCTGGATTATGTCGAGGGCAGGACGCTCGACGAGATCCTGGCGACGGCGCGTCATGGGCGCCTGCCCGCGAGCAAAGTTTTCGACATCGGCATCAAGCTCTGCGACGTGCTCGGCTACCTGCATGCGCAGAAACCGGCGCTCATCTTCCGCGATGTCAAGCCCGACAACATCATGCTCACTCCGAAGGGCCAGCTCTACCTGATCGATTTCGGCATCGCACGCCGCTATCGCGAGGGACAGATACGCGACACCGGACCGCTCGGCTCCCCCGGCTACGCCGCCCCGGAGCAGTATGGCAAGGCCCAGACTACCCCACAGAGCGACCTCTATGGCCTGGGCGCGACGCTGCAAACTCTGCTCACTGGCAAGGAGCCGCTGGAGATCCGCCTGACAGGCATGCCAGAGGATTGCAACATCCCCCCGGAGCTACAGGCGCTGATTACGCGGTTGATGGAGCGCGATAGCAGGGATCGGCCTCGCAGTGCCGAGGAGGTGAAGCAGCAGCTCCAGTATCTTCACTATCACTCGCCCCAGGAACGCAGGAGGCGTATCCTGACGTTTTGCGGTCAACTGGTCAAGAACTCGGTGCCGCAGTTCGTTATAGGCTCCTCGCTGGCGGTGCTCTTCGGCATCCTCGGCCTCTCCGACGGCTTTTTCGCCAGCGGATTTCTGCTGCCCTGCATCCTGGCGATGCTGGCAACAGTCGCAGGCAGGAGCATGCTGTGCCTGCACCGCGAACTGGACGCGCCGGGGGGCAGGTCGGAGCGAATGGAGATCTTCTGGACGGTATGGAACAGTCTGACCAGCTCAATGCTGATGGCGGCAGTGCCGATGCTCTTCTTTTACTGCCTTTACGATTCTCTGCAACCGCTCAATCCTTTTGCCGGCCCGGAAATTGTGCTGATCGCGATTTCCGGCGTTATCTGCATGATCGTTGGGCTGCGCTGGACGATCATGTGTCTGGGCTGGCTCCTGAAAAATCTCCCGCTGCTCATTCGGCATTTACTACACGGTCCTGCCTGGCAAGCGGCCCAACCCCGGCAGGCTGCGCAGGCGCCCCCGCTCCAGCAGATACACCGGTGCCCGTGACAACTTGACACAGCCTGAACAGGCGCTCTACAATCTAAGCGAAACAGGAAAACGCAAGACAGCCAGAGTGTTCATGAAAGGCGGCAGCAGAGCACATTTATGGCCTCTTCTCTCTTCTGCGATACATGCGGAGCCGCACTTCCGGCCCAGGCGGACAGTTGTCCCGTCTGCGGCAAGGCAGCGAGCGACTATTCCGCCACTACAGATAATACAGCATCGCCTGCTGCACCATCCCAGATGATCGTGCTCGGCCAGAGTGAACCCGGCCCCGGCTCTCTGCTGGCCGGGCGCTACCGTATCCTGGAGAAGATCGGGGAAGGCGGCTTCGGCGTCGTCTATAAGGCGCGTGATGAGCAGATGTGGGGGAAGCTGGTGGCTGTCAAGCAGATCAATATGGCCGCGCTCTCTACCCAGGAAAAGATCGAGGCCACCGATTCGTTTAATCGCGAGATTACGCTGCTCGCCGGTTTACAGCACAGGAGCCTGCCGCACATTTACGACCACTTTACCGATCCCGAACACTGGTACGTGGTCATGAATTATATCGAAGGCCAGACGCTCGAAGAACTGCTCAAGACGCTGCCCGGCGGACGCCTGTCCCTGAAACATGCACTCAAGATCGGTATGCAGCTCTGCGATGTGCTCGGCTACCTGCATAACCAGGAGCCGGCGATCATCTTCCGCGATGTCAAGCCCGGCAATATTATGCTCACGCGGCGCGGCCAGCTCTACCTGATCGATTTCGGTATCGCGCGCCGCTATCGCGAGGGACAGGCGAAGGATACCGGGCCGCTCGGCTCACCGGGCTACGCCGCCCCTGAACAATATGGCAGGGCACAGACGACGCCACAGACCGATATCTATGGCCTGGGCGCCACGCTGCAAACCCTGCTCACCGGCAAGGAGCCGCTGGAGATCCGCGTACATGGCGTACCACCGGATTGCGCTATCCCCTGGCAACTGCAAGCGCTGATTACGCGGATGATGGAGCGCGACGCCGATAAACGTCCCCAGAATATGGATGAGGTTTACTACGCGCTCCGCGAGATCAGGCAGCACCCGGCCTGGCGCTATACAAAAAACGCAGCCGCGACGAGCTGGACGGTGCTCAAAAATCTGGTTCTCCAACAGATCGGGCTGCTTGCGGCGCTCTTTCTTACGCGTACCTTGATGGGCGATGATCCTTTTTCCATAATGTTCTGGGCACCATACTTCCTCATCAGCGCGGCGATTACGCTCGGTCAGACCGCCTATTACCTGCACCAGATCAGCCAGAACGCTCTGAGCAGGCCAACGGTGCGCGATATCTCTATAAAGGTGGGCAAATACCTGAGCCGCTCCTTGCGCGATGCCTTACTGCCCACAATTCTGCTCTACTGGCTCTATCTGAGGCCGGGCACCCTTTTTGCGCCACTGGACATCTTCCTGATCTGGCTCTTTGGCATGTACTGGGTGTTTCAAGACTGCTACCACTTGCTGAAATGGCTCAGCGATATCGCTGCCAGGCGCTTCAAGAATCCGCCCCGTCCACGTCCTCAGCAGCAGGCCGCTCAGTCTCCTCCACTCCAGCAGCAGACGCGCCGGCACCCATAATCTTTATTCTTCCCTGGCTCGCGCCTG
>DATGLE010000248.1:0-9432 GCA_035294325.1 Ktedonobacteraceae bacterium
TGACGGGCATCGACGCGAATACGCTTGGCGCGTACATTGCCCTGCTCACAGTCCCGATCACGATAGGCTTTGGCATGGCCGCGCTGGCGTTCAGCGGCGGCAGGAAAAGGCTGCTGCGCCTGTGGCCGGCGGCGCTGCTGGGCGGACTGGTGCTGGCCGCCGGGGAATGGTTTTTCAGCCAGACGCCCGGAGCCGAGTTAGCTGGCGTCCTCGCCAGCATCCCGGTGATCCTGCTGCTGGCCGCCTGGGGCCACCTCGCCGCGCGTCGCTCTTCGGCGCAGGCCAACCAGCGAGATGGAGAGACAGGGCTGGCCCCTGGCTTGCAGGCCAACCAGCCCGGATCCGGGCCGGTGAAAGATCGGATGGAGGCTGACCAGACGAGGGCAAGCCTCGTCTCTACATCTTATAATGCTATGCTGGGCGCTATCGGGCCGTATATGCTGCTGGTCGCGCTGCTGCTCGTCTCGCGCCTGGTGAGGCCGGTCCAGAACTGGCTGCAAGCGCAGGCAATTCTGTCGGAGCCGGGCATTGGCCTGCATTTTCAGCTTATCTACAATCCCGGCTTCTATGTTCTGCTCGCGGCTCTGGCGGCGGCCATTCTGCCCGGCGCAACGCTGGAGCAGTTTCGTGTGGCGCTGTGGCGCACTGTGCGGCAATTTACACCCGGCGCGCTGGCTATCGTCTGCTTCCTTGCCGCCTCCCAGATCATGAATGACAGCGGCATGATCGCTGTGATCGGTGCGGCGGCGGCAGCGCCCGGCAGCGGCTATATCTGGATCGCGCCCTGGCTCGGCGCTATCGGCGGCTGGCTCACCGGCTCGAATGCTGGCAGCAACGCGATGCTGGCCCAGTTGCAGCGCGCCGTAAGCATCCGCGCGGGCCTGCCTTTGTACTGGCTGATGGCCGCGCAGAGCGGGGCAGCCTCTATCGCCACGATGGTCTCACCTGCCCGCACCGTGCTGGCTACGACGACCTGCGGCATCCTGGGCAAGGAGGGACGCTTGCTGCGCCTGCTCGGCCCCCTTGTCCTGCTCTCCGTGCTGGCGATTGCTGTGCTGTTCTTTACTGTCTACAATTTGTAGATAGTTGGGCAGGTGGGAAAATCTGTCGTCATAGGTCAAGTCACGGTGACGACAGGTGACAGGCTGGCAATCACGACCTCTAAAACGTGCCGGGCCATCACATCTTTCGAGATGGTTCGCTCTCCACGGCTCCATTGTGCGGCGGGACCGAAGATCGCCCAACTGATAGCCTGTGCTGTGATTTCTATGGTCTCCTCTGGCTGGGGAATCTTTGATGGAGCCTGCTGGAGCCAGCGCAAAAGGAGATCATAGAGTTCCTGCTGGACCGCCATCTCATAGAGTGGCTCAAACTGCCTGTTGGATGGCCTGTAATACCGAAGTGAGAGCGCTATAAAGTCGAATACGGCCAGGATCAGGCGGTGCAAGGTCTCTCTCTGCAAGGTGGAGGAGGCAGGAAGTTGGTGCGCCAGCGCCCGTTGAAACTTCTCGCGTGCCCAGTCCTCCACAAGCGCATATTTGTCCTCAAAGTGTGTATAGAACGTGGCCCGGTTGACGCTGGCGCGCGTGGCGATCTCTTGCACGGAAATCGAGTGGATATTCCGCTTTTCCTGGACCAGGGCCATGAATGCCTGGAGCAATAATTGACGAGTACGCTGCACTCGTGGGTCGTTGCCATTGACGACTCTGGACATCATTCTCCTCACAATCTTGCAGTTCTGCATGCCTTTAAGAAAACCAACAAGTTCCCCTTGATGTTGTTTATGCAACGATCTGCGCTCTTTGCTGATTGCTCATGCGTGTGGGCATGCCTTATCCTTACAACTGTGTAGTATACACGAAGATGTCCCTTACACAACAGTGTTGTGCGGGCTATGAACCCGGTCTGAAAGGTCAATGAGGGTCCGGGCGCAACAACTCTACAACTTTTCTGACAGCAAAGGAGAAGCATTCATCATGGATGCAGAAGCATTACAGGCATTTCTTGCAAAACCTCTTGATGCCGTCATTGCTACGAACCGGCAGGGGAAAGGGCCTCAACTCTCTCCAGTCTGGTTTTTATGGGATGGCGAAGCTTTCTTATTCGGCACACAAAAAACGAGCGCTAAATATGCCAATATCATGCGTGATCCCAACATCTCTGTGATTGTCAATGATCCCGCTACTACGTGTGTGACAGCCTGCGGACGCGCTGAGGTGATCGGGCCAGAGCGTTATCCAAAGCTCTGGGACGCGATTCTGGAGAAATATATGAAATATATGCCGGAAGATCAGCGTGAGCAGATTGCGGCATGGGGGAAGGCCCGTGAGCATTCTAAGCGCGTTTTCATAGCGCTCAAGCCTGAAAAGATCATTGCTCAGGCTACATTTCTGGGGTTTCTAGCTAATAATAACGGTAGATGATGGATTATCAAACGGAAGAAGTAACAGAGGAGGCTGCGTGCTTTCTCAATCGGTTCTCCAGTCCTATTCCGCCTGCGCCAGCGCGCAGCGCAGCTCCTGCCGCACCTCGCCATCCTCTTCGATGGCGAGCGCGTCGCGGAGCGCGGCCAGCGCCTGATCGCCGCCAATGCGGCCCAGTGCCCAGGCGGCATGGCCGCGCACAAGCGGCTCGTGATCGTGCAAGGCGCCGATGAGCGCAGGCACGGCGCGAGGATCGCCGCTGTTGCCCAGCGCCACGCACACATTGCGCAGCAGCCCGCGCCGTTTCGCGCGCTTGATCGGGCTATGGCGGAAGCGCTCGCGGAACTGCTCCTCCGTTAGCGAGAGCAGTGGAATGAGTTCGGGGCTGCTGCCCGTGCCGGGACGCGGGCGCAGTTCCTCATGTGGGCGAAACGGCGCGGTAGTTGTGCCCCTTCTCTTTATGGCCTGCGAGGCGATGAAGGCCCCGCCCGCCTTGCCTTCGCGCAGGCCGAGCCGCGCCTCCGCGACCTTGTTGACCGGGCAGACTTCCTGGCAGATGTCGCAGCCGAAGATGAGGTTGCCCATCAGCGGGCGCAGTTCCAGGGGAATGCTGCCGCGCAGTTCGATGGTGAGGTAGGAGATGCAGCGCCGGTTGTCCAGTTCGTAGGGCGCGGTCAGGGCGTGCGTCGGACAGGCGTGCAGGCAGATCTCACAACTGCCGCAGTTTGCTTTCAGCGGTTCATCAGCAGCGAGGGGTAGATTCGTCACGACCTCCGCCAGAAAGATCCACGATCCCCAGCCCTTTGTCAGGATATTAGTATTCTTCCCATACCAGCCCAGGCCAGCGCGCTCGGCCACTGCGCGATCCACCATGCGCCCGGTATCGACGAAAAGCCGCGTCTCAAGCTCCTCGCCTGCCTCCGTGCGGGCGTACTCACGCAGCCACGCCGCGAATTGTTGCAGCTTCGGCCTGATAACGTCGTGATAATCGTCGCCCCAGGCATAGCGCGAGATGCGCCCTCGCGGCAATGGGCGAGCGCAAGGGTCCTCCCCGCACGTCTGCCCCTCTCCTGCGCCTACACCCTCGTCCGGCTGCTCCGTGAGGTATACCATGCCCAGCGCGATGATCGAGCGCGCCTGCGGCAGCAGCGCATCTGGATGGCACGAGACATCGGCCCGCTCTTTCGTGAACCAGGGCAGGCCGTCCATCAGGCCGCGCTCTATGCGCTCCTTGATAACGCGCTCGGCCTCCGCGAACTGTTCCGCAGTCGTGATACGCACGATATCGAAGCCAAGCGAACAGGCATATTCTTTGATCGTCTCTGTGTTAAGCATACTATCTATTGTGCACCTGGCTAATGGCGGGTGCAAGTATCCCGACTACTCACCGCTGCGCGGTTCGTCTGTGAGGGGCAGTCTGCGGGCTGCGCGCCGCAGGAGCGCAGCCCGCAGACTGCCCAGAGTGGGGTGGGTCGCAGGCGCGCAAGGACATGCACACGGCGTTAGTTGGCAACGTCGCGACGCTGTATCACCCACCAGGTTAAGCCGATGAAGACCACAAGGTAGCCCGCGATCACCAGCAGAGCATGCAGGTCAGACAGCGTGGACGGCTGATCGAGCAGAATAAAATGGCTCTGGTTCTGGACCAGGGCACCGACGTTCCTGGCAATAAAGTAGTCGGGAATGGCTTGCAAAACATTCCCCCACTGCCCCTTGATGAGCGTGCCGAGCAGCGCAAAGACGCCACCCAGCGCGTTTTCGAGCACCCACCAGACCAGCGCACCGGCGACGCCCGCCGCCGTTGCCCGGCCCAGCGTCGCCAGGCAGAGGGCCAGCATCGCATAGACGAGCAGGCCGAGCATCGAGGCCAGCAGGTAGAGCGCGGCATGCATGAGCCAGGCCGCCGTAAGAAAGCTAAAGTTGATGGCGATGCCCGTAACCAGGTTGAACAGCGCTCCCAGCACAATGCCGAGCAGTGTCATGCCAAGAAAGCCCAGCGCAAGACAAACGCTGATGGCGCCGATCTTGGAGAGGAAAAACTGCGTGCGTGTGGGACCGCGTGTGAGCATCAGGCGAATGGTGCCAACACTGTACTCGCCGCCGATGATTGTACCCGCCAGAATGATGACCAGCAGCAGGTCAAGGTCGCGAGCGGTCTGCGCGGCGACGCCCAGAGAATCGGGCAGGCGCAGGGGTTGCGAAATGTTATTCAGTTCCGCCTGCTTCGCTGCTGCCGCCGCTTCCGGTAGGGATGTCTGATCGGGACATGGAATAGCGCCCGGGTTGGCGCTCGGCGAGCACGACGCCGGTAAAAAGTTCGCGGCCGGGCTGGCGAGCGTAGAGATCGAACCAATCGCGAATGCGCCGAAGACCGCCAGTATGGCGAGGACACAGAGTGTCCCCATCACTTTAGACATCGTGCGCCGGCGAAATTTGTACAGTTCGACGCCGGTCAGACGAACGACAACGCTCAGGAAATCCAGACGCCCCATATAGACCGTATCACGGCGCGCTGGAGGAGGGGGAATGTGCTGGCCTGTAGCTTGTGATACTGTGCTCATAGCGCTCCTCCCCTGTTGTTATCGGGCATGGTCTGGAATGTCGCCTGGAATGCAGGAGCGTCGGCCAGCGCCTCCATGCCTACACGCGTCCCGTCGGGCGCCGGCGCCGTCGTCACCTCCAGGAAGAGCGCTTCCAGGCTCCCCTCGCGCGGATGAATCTCGGCGGCGAAGAGGCCATTTCGCGCCAGCATGGCATTGATCTCTGAGGAGCGGCTGCCCGGAGCGCCGATGATGAGCAGGGGCCATCCACGCGGACCGGGTTCGATGCGCGCTCCGGCAATCCAGTCCGCTCCCTGCTCTCTGGCCTGCTGCAAGAGGTGCAGGGCGTAGTGCGTCTCATCCTCTCGCTCCAGTCGCACCTCTATCTGCTCGCTGCTCCTGAGCAGTTCGCTCACCTTGCCCTGCTTCATCAGGTTGCCCTTTTGCAAGATAGCTACTCGATTGCACACCTGCTGCACTTCGTAAAGAATATGGCTGGAAAGGAAGATCGTCTTGCCCAGCGCCGATAAGCGCTGGATCAGCCTGCGGATCTCGATCATGCCGGCCGGATCGAGGCCGTTGGTGGGTTCGTCCAGCAGCACCAGTTCCGGGTCGGTCAGTAGCGCGGCGGCGATACCCAGGCGCTGCTTCATGCCCAGGGAGTATTTGCGGTAGGCCAGCTTCTCATAACTGCGCAGTTCGACAATCTCAAGCACCTCCGCCAGGCGGCGGTCATTGGCCTTGCCCGACATCATACCCGACGCGGCGGCGATGACGCGCAGATTATCCAGGCCGGAGAGATAGGGATAGAAGACCGGGGTCTCTACGATAGCGCCCACGCGCTGCAAAATGTCGGGCAACTGGTAGGCGGTATCCATACCAAAGAGGATCGCTCGCCCCGCTGTCGGGCGAATCAGGCCCAGCAGCATGCGGATCGTCGTAGTTTTGCCCGAACCATTGGGACCGAGAAAGCCAAATACGTCGCCGCGCATTACTTGCAGGTGCAGATCGTTCACGGCGACCAGGTTCCCAAAGACTTTGGTGAGCCTGCTCGTGCTGATGACTGTCCTATCATCAAATGCAGGTGCTATATCATCCAATACCATCTCCTTTTTATCTCAACAGATTGTCATCCACGTCTATACATGGTGTGTCTGATTCCCAGCATCCCCACTTGCTCGCGCCTGCGGCGAAGCCGTGCGCCCGGTCAGAGAGGACAGGGCACTGAGAATAAGACACATTCTCAATACATATTACGTATATAAGGCAGGGACGTTACCTGTCCAGTATGCCCAATTTGGGGCCTGGAGGCAAGCCTCTGAGAGAGATGAGTGGAGATGTCCTTGTCGCTACTCATAACAATCTGATAGACTTACATAACATTGGCTGGCGTTGTCGTCCCTGAAAAACTATGTGAGGAGTCTGACATGCACGATACGAATGATAATCCGTATGATCCACAAGGCTACGATTCACCGTCACTGCCTTATGTCCCCTATGGGTCTTCTGGAGAGCCGCGTGGATCAGAGCCTCCCCGGTCAGACGCATACGACGATACAATTTATGGTGATACGAGCCTGGAGTCGCCTTCATATTATGTCTCCCCTGGCCCCGGCGCTTCTATAGTTCCAGGCCAGATGGTTCCCGGGCAGGATGGGGGCGGCGCGGGAGTCGCCGGGGCCTCACATGGGCAGGGGCGCCGTTCGCGCTGGCTTTTCCCTCTCATCGTAATCGTCTGCCTGGCCGTCCTGGCCGCCGGAGCTTATGGAGTTATGGCCTATATCAACCGTTCCACGCCGATGAAAACTCTTGACGCGTTCTGTAAGGATTTGCAGAACGGGCAGTATCAGCAAGCATACGATCAGTTCTCGCCCAAATTGCAGGCGCAATTTACCGAAGCCGACTTCGCGCAACTGCTTTCACAGGATAAAGTTGATACCTGTAAACATGGCACCGCCAACGACTCTGGAACCAGCGCGACGACAAGTTTGCAGCTCATCCACCATTCCAAAGGAGTTAACAACGACAAGGTGACTCTGAGGAAAGATAATCAGAATAACTGGAAGATCGACGATCTGCAACAGGCATGATCTTTGCCTGCGCGCCATCTAAATGGGGACGGCATGCAGGCAAAGCGAGCGCGCTTTAGCTCTCCGCATTCTCCCTGGATTGCCAGCGCCATTCGTTATCTTCGGGCGGCAGAGGTGATTCCTCCCCCTGCTCGTTCTCGTTCTGGGCAGCAGTCGGCGCGGCGCCGGCGGTCCCTTGCTCGCTCTCGTTCTGGGGAGAGGCTGGCTCACCGCCGGTGGCTTCCGGCTCCTCGCTGGCCGCTTCCTCGCGCGCGATGGCAGGCTCGAAGAGATGTTCCATCGTATCCTGCACGCCTTCGGCCGTCTCTACCCCCTGGGGGGGCGCACCCGGCTCACCCTCTTCCCCAACCGGCGCGTTTTCCTGGGCCGGGGTAGTTTGTGGCTCTTCCGATGGAGCCGCCGCCTCGGATTCTGGAACCGAGCCACCTGTATCGTCAGCGGGGGTAACGATCTCTTCGACGGTAACGGTGGTCAATGTCTGCCCCTGGTCTGCCGCCGGTGCCCCTGAGGCGGCGGCGCCCACGGAGCCATTCTGTTCCGCGCGTAACTCGGCAAGCCTGTTCTCAATCTTGTGCAGGCGTTCAGTGCGAGCTTCGAGGTTTGATCGCGCTTTAGCTACTTTCTGCTCTGCCTTCTCCAATGCCTTCTTCGCCTGCTCTAGCTTGAGCATCAGCCTGGCCTCGCGTTTCGCCTGCTTCTTGCGCTCCTTAACCTGATCTGGAGATGATGTGGTGTCATTTGCGGTCGCTTTCTTTGCCATGACCTCTCCTTTTTACTACGCCACTGGCGTCTTTAATGTAGATACGAAAAAATAGGAATGCTGGTCTCAAGTGGCTGCCAGAGCTAGTATACTACTACATTCGCCCCGGGTACATACCCCTGGCCTGCTTCTGTGTGCGCCTCTTTTTGCATCTCTGGCTTCCTTGCTCTGATATCAAATCCGTGTAGAGAGTGATTATTTCTGGGGACACCCCGCAACCCCGCCAGGAGGGCCGCCCTCCTGGACCTCCCGCTGTGGGCACTTTTCAAGCGGATGGGATATGACACCTCGGCGCCGCTGGCACTTCGCACAGAGTGAGAGAGGTTCAGGGCGCCGAATGGCGCCGCCCTGAACCTCTCTCACTCTGTGCGAGCCACCGTGGGTGGCGAGGAGTACATCTATACAGGAAAATTTAATGCGGAGGCTAGGTGCCCGGATAATAGACGAAACTGACACCGGGACCTGGGGTGAAGGTCACGAATGTTTCCGTGCCCCAGTTGCCAGCCCAGTTCCAATTGCTGGTAACGACGCTCCCATTAGAGTTGATCTGTTCTACGATAGCGACGTGCCCATACCAGCCAGCGCCCTGCACCCCTGGCTGCAAAACTATAATGGCGTGCAAGTGAGGTGTTGCGGATACGATCCAGCCGCTGCTCTCGGCGCCATATACCCACTGATCGGCGTTGCCGAGCCACGGTACCCAGTGTCCCGTCAGGGCGTGATAGCGCATATTGGCCCAGTAGGTACACTGGCCGTAGAAGAAGCGGTTCAATCCGCCCCCGCCGCCCGATGGCCCGCTCTGCACACCTGCGTAGGTCACGTTACCAGGATCGAAGCCATCCTGCGTCACGGCTGTGGCCGTGGCTGCCTGCTGGGCAATCAACCCGGTGTTATTGCCCTTCGTGTTCACAATATTCATCAAGGGCTGAAATATACTGGAGCCTTTGCCGCCTTGAGCATCGGTACCGGTCTGGGCCACGGCTATCAACGTGACAAGCAAAATAAATATCAGAACAGAGGTTGCTGCCAGGTGCACCACCAGGCGCCTCCCACGCGGCGGGCGTACCGTTTCGCGCTTTTTTCTGCCAGAGCCACGGATGACTACCGGCTCTCGCAGCGAGGTTGTGGTGCTCTTTATAATGGGCAGCGCGCCCGTCTGCAAGACCGGCAGCATCCCCGACTGCACTTCCGGTAGGGCGCGCGTTATATTGGGTGACGCGCCGAGGTCGGGCAGGGGCCGCGTCATGGCCGGCGGGGTGATGGGATGCGCGATGGGCGATTTCTCGTTGGGCGGAGCTGTAAAAGGTTGAGTGACACCGGACATTGTTGTAGGCTGCACCAGCGGACGTGTCAATCCAGGAGCGCGTATAAACTGGGATGGCGCTATCTGTGGAGGATCACCGGGTAAGGGAGTCTGGTCGGGAAAGGGCAGTTGCTCTACAAATGGTTCCTGAGCAGCCGTCTCGCTCGGCGACGGCCCAGAACCGACCATATTCTCTACGCTACTGTTCTGACGATAATCCAAAGACGACATACGTGCTTCCTTATAATCCATGATGACGACGGCGCTGCTGCGACGTACAGCACACTTAGTCAAGAATGTACCTGATGGTAGCTCG
>DATGLE010000249.1:0-15010 GCA_035294325.1 Ktedonobacteraceae bacterium
TCAATTGCACCCGCCCGCCCCCGGCACAGCTTACGAATGTTCCGCACAGAACCAGCAGCATCAACAGGGCCAGTGCCCTTTGCGTTGGCCTGCGCCGGGGCCACCAGTTCCAGCGTCCCAGCAGCACCACCATGCCTGGTATCAGCAGCCCACGCACGATAAACGTATCCAGCAGCACACCAACCGCCACACACACGCCAAGCTGGTAGAGGATGGTCAGCGGCAGCGTGGTAAGCACGAGGAAGGTTCCGGCCAGGATCAGGCCAGCGGACGTAATCACGCTCCCCGTCCGCGAGACGGCAGAGGCTACCCCAACCTCCAGGCCATGCAGTTCCACCTCCTCACGCACGCGTGACATCAGGAAGATGGTGTAGTCGGCGCCCAGCGCGACGAGAAAGACGAACGTGTAGAGCGGGATCGCATAGTTGAAACCGTCCTGTCCCTGGACACGCTGAAAGAAGAACGAGCATATCCCGATGGCCGCCAGGAAGTTGAGCGTGACGGCTCCCAGCAGGTAAACCGGCGCCACCAGGCTGCGCAACAGTAGTGCCAGTACCAGCCCGACCAGCACCAGCACAGCCGGCACAATCAGTAGCGTGTCCCTCTGATTGTAGGCAAGCTGGTCGGAGAGCTGCGCCGTCTGTCCGGCAATATGGAAGGACGCACTCGTCGCCGCCCCGGCTCCAAGACCGTTCGCGGCCAGCGCCCTGTTTATTGTGTCGCGCAGCAGCGGAATGCGCTGGATGGCAGGCAAAGAATAGGGATCGTCCTTGAAGATGATGGAGATCTGCACCGTCGTCTCATCGGGCGCGACAAAGCTGGTGCTGGCGGCATAGGCGCCAATAGTAGTGAAAGAGCCGGGAGTATGCGGTGTGCATGGCGAACTGCTGCACACGGACAGTCCTTGACCATTGCGAATAGCAGAGCGCAGGGAAGCAGGCAAAGCGGCAATATTCGCCTGGAGTGTGGCGGGATCAACAGCGGGCGCGCTCCCATTGGGGCGCGTTGGCCCCCTGACCGTGGCGACGCCGGGTGCCTTTTGCAGCGTGGCCGTGATTGCGTCAAGCTGAACGAGGTGCTGATAAGCGTCGGACGCTGCGCCGTGGAAGTGGATCAGCACTGTCGTGGGAGCGAGCGTCCCCGCCGGGAAGTGCTGCTGCAAGAGCGCGTAACCGCGGCTTGAGTCCGTCGGGACGCGGAAGGCCGTCAGGAAATTAAAGCTGGGTTCGGAGCCGATATTGCCCAGCGCCAGGACGGCAAGCAGCAGCGCGCTGAATGCTACAGCCGCGATGCGATGCCTCACCGTCCACTGTCCCAGCCGTCCCCAGAAGCCACGCACGGACGCTGTTTCCGTCTCCTGCTGCGGCTGGTAGCGCGGCACAAACGGCCAGTAAGCGGCGCGTCCCAGCCAGGTAATCAGCGCGGGCACCAGCGTAAGCCCGGCCAGCAGCATCACGACGATAGCGATAGCGAGCACCGGGCCGAGCGAGGAATAGAGGCCAAGCGCGGCAAAGAGCAGCGTTAGCAGGGAGAGAATTACCGTCATCGCGCTCGACGTAATCGCCTCGCCGACTGCTCGCATGGTCTTACGCATGGCCTGATGTTTGTCCTGTGTGCGCGCCAGTTCCTCACGAAAACGCGAAGCGATGAAGATACTATAGTCGGTTCCGGCACCAAAGAGCAGCACCGTCGCGATCTGGCTCGACATCGAACTGACCGGGAAGAGGCCGGCCCTCGCTCCAAAGCCGAGCAGAGCATTGACCACCTGCATAGCTACCCCCACGCCAAACAACGGGAGCAAGGCGAGAATGGGTGAGCGATAAAGCACGATCAATAGCACAAAAACCAGGCCAATTGTTACCAGCAATAATCTCACATCGACTGAACCAAAGACAGCGGTTGCATCGCTGAGGATGCCTGCCGGGCCGGTAAGATGCGCCTGTAACGAACTGCCTGCTGTAACGCCTTGCAGGTAGTGGCGGATAGTTGTTACACTCCTCAGGGTTGCCGGATCGCTGGCGGAGCTGTTCAGCGTTGCGATCATCGTCATGGTCGTGCCATCGAGCGAGACGAGCTGCGTCGTTGCCTGCGGCACGGTAAACGCGGAGACAACGATAGCCACCGGCACTGCTTTCTGTTGAGCAGCCAGCCAATCGTTTATCTGCCTGATGCGGATACGATCATCCACGTTCAGGCCAGCCGGATCATAGAAGACCAGCAGCGCTGGCGTGCCACGGTTGGACGGGAACTCGCGCAGCAGGAGGTTTTGCGCTACCTGTGAGTCCGCATTGGATGGTATGCGCTGCTGAATAGAGTTATCATACAGGCTGGCAAGCTCAGGCGCTATGGCGGTTAACGCTCCGGTGGCAAGAAGCCAGAGCACGATAACGACGAACTTGCCTCGCCGCGACGAGGAAAAGTCTGTTATTGTATGTAGTAGCGATGTAATCATCAATCCCGCTCCTCAACAGTCATTATATGTGCAGCAACATCTGGAACGTGCCGCTATTGAGCGCGACGTGGCCGAGCACGAAGGCTGCAATCCCAATCATGATCCAGAAGTGCCAGCGTCGCAGGGTCCGGCGCGTGGACAACTTCGGCCAGCTCAACTGGCGGCCCAGCCAGACCTGTCCAAAAATCAGCAGCATCGCCACCGTTGCCAGTTCCAGCCCGGCGGAATTGACCTTACCCGCGAGTCCGGCACTCATCGGAATCCAGAGATGCACGAGCAAGATACCTGCAATGCTATAGCCGATCCAGTAGTGCAGGCGCATGCGCTTCAGAAAGGGCTGCATAGGACCGAGCAGGCCGCTACGCAGCAGGAAGGGATAGATGATGGTGGCGACAAGCAGCACCATCATGATCCAGCCGGTTGCGCTGGTGATCTCATAAGCCAGCATATTGCTCTGCTCCTTATCAGTGGATGTTCATAAAGCCGGTCAAAATGATGACCTGGTTGGCCTTAAATACTCCACCGGCCTCAACCTGCCCACTTACTTGAATTACGGCCCCCTGGTGAACATCCTGATTGCTGCCCATGACCACCGGAGCTTTATTCGGATCCCATTGAATACGTATTGTTTGCTGCGTTCGGGAATATGATCCATCCCTGTTGGGCTGTAAGAGGACGCCCTGGATAATGTTCTGCTCCGATACCGCCTGCACGATCACAGCGATCATGACGTGTGCGCCTGGAGCAGATGCGGCAAGCTGCGCGGGCGACTCCGGCGCAGCTCCTCCTCCCATTCCTGCCGTCGCAATGCTGCGCGACACATAGATGGGGATGAAGACCGCAGCTGCGAGTCCCAGGATCAGCAGTCCAAACAGGAGCGGGCGAGCAAATTTTCCTGTTGTCTTTGTCTGTTTTTTTGTCTTCTGTTGCGTTTTCATTATCATCACCTGTTTCTAAGAATATGGCGGTTTTCCGGCTTCCTTGCCTGCTCGCGCCTGCTGTGCCCGGTGCGACCTGCTATAAAAAGTCAGCACTGACTATAGAATAGACTATACCATAGCCTCAGAAAAAACGCAACCCTTGTGAAGAGATTGTGGCGTAAGCAGTGCTAATCCGTCTCGGCGACGCGCCGGTGACTGTGAGATTTGCCGGCGTCTTCGAGGCTGAAGAGGTACGTCACGGAGCGATCAATCCAGGCAAGCTCGGCATCGATGAGACTCAGCAGGTGATCGCTGGCAATCTGCACCATCGGCCCGCCATCCTCCATTGCGTCCAGTTCCGCCGCGACTTTTGCACGACGCTCGGCTACGATCTGGCGGCGCCTGATGAGCAAGGCGATAGCCTCGGATGGCGCGGCTTGCGCCAGGAAGATGATCGCTGTCTCCACACCTGTATGTACAGGCTCATAGGTTAACAGAACCTCGCGCAGCAGTTCGTCGAAACGTTCCCGCCCCTGATCGGTGATTTCATAGATGAGCCGTTCGCCTCGCGCGCCGCGCGTGCCCGGCTCGACCTGTACGCGCAGGTAGCCATCTTTCGCCAGCCGATCCAGCAAGTAATAAAGATTGGCCTTTTTCAGATCGCTATACAGTTCTCCGTGCGCCTGGATGACCTGATGCAGTTCATAGCCATATTTTGGCCTGCGGCGCAGGAGGCCAAGTAATAAGAGGATTTTATGCATAGTTCTCGCGATAAAAGTCAGTATCAACTACTGGCATAGTATACCATCTCTTTCGAAAGAGATGCAATCTTAGCCATTGCGCGGCTCCGCCGCGCAATGGCTGGATAAGTTTTTGTTAAAAATGCATTTTTCGTATTTTTTATCAAAGAGTTATCCATAATACAAAATGATAGATATTGTATTGAGAAGCAAAATGCGCCCGGCGCATTTTGCTTCTCAATACAATATCTATAGATGTGCACCGAGGCGCTCACAAGAATTTGAAAGCCTTCTTCCAGAGTCCGGAGGGAGAGGTTTTTCGTAATACAGTGAGAAACTGCTTTTATTACCATATATCGCCTTGATGATGGACTCTATCGATAGATAAGGAGAGATGCAGCATGGTTAATCAACCATACGGCCCCGATCCGCGTTATCAGCGGGCGCAGGAGCCAACGGAACCGATGCCATATAGCGAACAGACGTATGTCCGGGGGAGCGCCGACGGCGAGATCAACAGGCAGAGCGTTCACGAAAGCTATGTCGATCCGTCCGGCAGGCAGGTCGAGAGGCGCGAGGAGATCTACGAGGATCCCGAACTACGCCGCGCCAACGCGCGCTACTGGGTAGCGGCGCTGATCTGGTTCTTGCTTACGCTGCTCGAAATCGTTCTGGGGCTGCGCTTCCTCTTCAGGCTGCTGGCCGCGAATTCCTATAACGCTTTTGTCAGCGGGCTGTACTCGTTCAGCTACATCTTCATCGCCCCGTTTGTTGGCATCTTCGGCAACCCTGGCCTGAAGGCGCACGTCTTTGAGGTCTCGACGCTGATCGCTATGATAATCTATGCCCTGATCGCCTGGGCGCTGGTCGCGCTGAGTCGGATTGTCTTTGCCCCGCCGCTGACGGCCCGCAGCAGCTTTACCATGCGTCGTCAGCGCCGCCAGCCGTAATAGCTGGAACGCCCCTTTCGCGCGGCCCTGGCGCGCAAGAAATAGTATGGGGTATGGAGGGGGTGTGCGAAACGCCTCCTCCATACCCCGTAACACATATCCGGCGCGTGCCGCCGGCGTAAGCAAGGGATGGAGTGAGAACGTGCAGCGTTATGCCATTGTGATCGTTCCGTTCGAGTTGACGACAATTTTTATCGGCGCCAGGGGTGTTGACGCCGGTCCCTGCACTACGGCCCCGTTTTGCGCGGGATTGAAGACCGAACCGTGGCAGGGGCATTCCAGCATGTGGCTCTGCGAGTTATAAGCAACCGCGCATTGCTCATGCGTGCATGTCGAGTTGTAGGCGACAAAACGCTGATCGGGCAGATGGATCAGCACGCCGGGATTGCTCTGATTGGCAAGCGGGAAGGTGCGAGCGCTATTCACCGGCACCTGCGCGACCTTTGCCAGAACATCGCTGCCCTGCATCGCTGCCTGTGTAGGCGCTGCCGTCTGTTCGGGCGTCGCCTGCTGTGTGGCAACCTGCATTCCCTGTGAAGTCGTTGCCGTGCCGCCGCCCGTCGCCGAGTTGCTCCCTCCTCCCAGATCCAGAGGCCCCAGAGAGCAGCCGCTCAAAGTAGCCGTGGCCGCTGCCCCGCCGGCTCCCATGAGCGCGAGGAGGCGACGCCGCGATATTTGCTGCTTGCTCTGGCACCAGACTGCAAAGAGATCTTTGCTCAACATAGGCATTGCTTCCCTTTCTTCACAGATTTTTCCGTTCATACTGGTGCTACACGATGGGGGCCAGCGCTATTTACGGGGTGGGACTTTTTAGAAGGTATCTGCTTCTCAGCATCCTTACCTGCTCTCGTCAGGCGCTCGCGCTGGTGCCCTCTCTTAGGGGGTCCGCGTGGCGAAGCCGCGCTGTGAGTATATTATTGTGTTGCGGGAAAGTGCGCTCCGCGCACTTTCCCGCAACACAATAATATAAAGGCGAGCGCCGCAGGCGTGAGGTATGAGCGGACTTGCTTGCTGCGCGAGGCACGTCCCTACTAGACAATAAGAAGCACATCAGGTATAGTCAGTCTACTGATCCATCAATGATAATAGTAGGAAGCCAACCGTATTCTATTAAAATAGCTGTTACAATCGATGCAGGGAGAGATCTTTCACCTTGCTCGATGGATGAGTGTAAGGAGTCGTTGCGTGCTCCGCAAAGATCGCATTTATGAGACGTTACGATCCTTGTGTATGCAGCGACCAGCACAAAGCGGTGTTTTGCGTCGTGATGCCGGCTTCAGCGCAGAAGAGGTAGCAGAGAGAGCGCAGGTAGATCGTACCAACGTCAGCCGTGATCTCAATCTCCTGGCTCACGAAGGAAAAGTCATACGTATTCCCGGCCGGCCTGTCCTGTTCACCATTAATCTCCCCTTGACGGAAGCGCGGGCGGAATCTGCATGGCAAAATGATGGGTATAGACCGCCCCTCTCCAGCGCGCGGCAACCGGAGACGCAACTTACTGTTCCCGCGTCAGTGCAGGTCGGCACTGTCGTCACCGGCTTCGATACGCTGATTGGTGCCCAGGATGGGCTAAAGGTCGCGGTTCAGCAGGCTAAAGCCGCTGTACTTTACCCTCCGCGCGGCCTGCATACATTGCTCTGCGGGCCGAGCGGGGTAGGCAAGACCACCTTCGCGCGACTGATGCATGCCTACGCGCTGGAACTCAAGACGCTGCCACCCGACGCGCCGTTCATCAGCTTCAACTGTGCCGATTACGCCAGCACGCCGCAGCTCCTGATGGCACATCTTTTCGGAGTCGTGCGCGGCGCCTATACGGGCGCGGATCATGACCGTGAGGGGCTGGTCGAGCAGGCGCATCGCGGCATCCTCTTCCTCGACGAAGTACACCGCCTCCCGCCGGAGGGCCAGGAGATGCTATTTCACCTGATGGACCGCGAGCGTTTCCGGCGTCTGGGCGATGTACGTGAACGCCATGCGTCTCTCCTGCTGCTGGCCGCGACCACCGAGGAGCCTGCTGCGGCGCTGCTGCCAACTTTTCGCCGTCGCATCCCCATGCTCATCAACCTCCCCGGACTGCACGAGCGCCCGATCATGGAGCGTTACGCGCTGCTGCGCGCATTTTTCACGAACGAATGCAGCAGTATAGGAGTCAACATCCATGTGGATGCGCAGGTGCTGCGGGCGCTGCTGGTCTATGACTGCCCCGGCAATGTCGGCCAGTTGCGCACCGATGTACAGCTTACCTGCGCGCGCGCCTACCTGGAGTATCGCACCCAGAACCTGCCTCATCTCACTGTCCATCCGGGCGTACTGCCGGACCACATCAGGCGCAGCCTGCTGAGAACGGCGGAACTGCACCGCGATCTCGAACCGGTCATGCACCTGCTGCAAGCGGCGCATGTCTTCACGCCGATGGGACTCAGCCTCGATAGCCTGCCCGAATCGGCGCAGGATCTCTATGATACCATCAGCGCCGACCTGAATCGGCTGCGCGGGAGCGGCCTGTCGGAGAGCGAAATTAACCGGCTCCTTCAAATCGATATTCATCACTACTTCCAGCGTTTCGCCGACAGCGTGACGCGTGAACGGCCAGGTTCGACGGCCAATCTGGTCGATGAGCGTGTTGCCGTCGTCAGCCGCGAGATTGTGCAAATGGCGCAGGAGCAGCTTGGGCGTGCTCTACCGGAGAAGCTGGCCCTGGTGCTGGCGATGCACCTGACCAGCACACTCGAACATATTGCGCAGGGGGACCGGAGCGTGGGGCTGGCTATCGAGTCTGTGCGGCACACTTATCCTGGAGAGTATGAGGTCGCACACACAGCCCTGTTGCACATTCGTTCGGCGCTGGGCGTCTTGCTGCCACAGAGCGAAATCGATGTTCTGGCCGTGCTGCTGGCGAACGCCGACGCGCTATTGAGCAGCGAGCAGTCGCGGGTGGGCATGGTCGTCGCGGCTCATGGTCGCGGCGTAGCGGCAGGTCTCGCGGAACTGGCGAATACGCTGGTGGGCGCGAACTTTGTGCGCTGGGTAGAACTGACGCTGGAGCAGTCGCCGGAAGAACTGCTCGCCCAGGTAAATCACTGGGTGCGCGCCGCCGATCAGGGCAGCGGCGTGCTCCTGCTCGTCGATTTTACCTCGCTGCTCTCACTCGGCGAGTTAGTGACACGGCAGACCGGCATCCCGGTGCAAACGGTTGCCGGCGTCTGCGCGCCGCTGCTGATCGAGGCGGCGCGGCGCGCACAGCACTCGCGTCACCTGACGCTTGAGCAACTGGCGGCCAGCCTGGCGCCCGTAGCCTCCAACAGCGGATCCGGCGCTGGCCCTGCTCTGGTCGAAGAGAGAACCGCGCCGGGCCGGTCCCCCCTGTCCAATGGACGCCGCGAGAAGCAGGCTGGCCGCGTCATCCTCTCGATCTGCCTGACCGGATTCGGCAGCGCGTCCAAAATCGCCGAGCTAATTGAGGAACGACTGCCAGGACTGCGCGAGCAGGGGGTTGAGATCATCTGCATGGACATCAGCCTTTCGAGCAAGACGGAGGGCGAGGTGCAGCGCCTGATCGGCAATCGTCACGTCGTCGCCGTCGTCGGAACGATCAATCCTCACCTTGAGAGCTATCCCTTTATCGCTCTGACCGATTTTCTCTTTGGCGATGGCATCGCCCGCCTGCGCACGCTGCTGGGCGGCACGCTTATCGATCCAACGCTGCTCTACCCACCGTTCATCGACCGCCTCTCGACCACAGATGAGAGCCGGTCCGTGCAGGCTGCGGCGAGCAGCGCCGGGACGCCGTTCTTTACGCGGCGCAGCGATCTGCTGCGCGAGATCGCCTCAACGCTCGCGCAGCGCCTCATGTTTCTCAACCCGGCGCGCATCATGCCCCTGATCGAGAGCATGATCGAACTGATCGAAGTCGAGGTGGGCGAGACCTTCGACATCGAGGTGCTGGCCGGGTTGATCCTGCACATTGCCTGCATTCTGGAGCGCGGCGTGCCGCCCGGCGAGATCCTGGTGAGCGAGACGGTGCGCATGCAGGTAGAGCAGCAATACGCGCGCGAACTGAGGATTTGCCGCCGCGCCTGGCGCCTCCTCGGTTCGCAGATCGCGCGTTCTCTGCCCGACGAAGAGGCATATAACATTGTCGGCATTCTCAGGCAGGTTGATATCTTCAACATTATGACCTTTAACGCACAGGCACAGTGAGGAATATTCTCATGGGCCGCCACCAGGGCGGCCCATGACAAAGTGTGCTATGTGTGTAGCACACATTCTGGCATGATTCTTGCAGTAACATATTGTGCGTCCGTAAGGCTTTCGGGGCGAGGAATCAACTCGAAGCCTCCGGTGGGAGTTGCCATGATTCGGGTACTGATTGTTTGTAGCTGGGGCATGTCTACCAGCCTGCTTGTAGAGAGCATGCTGGAAGAAGCCGGGAAAGAGGGCATCGAGTTGAGCATTGAGGCGTTGAGCGCGGGCGAATACGCGGGCCGGGTTGAGGATTGCGACGTGGTGTTGATCGCGCCGCAGATCCGCCACCTGCGCAAAAGCATCGAGAAGCTGGCAGCCTCGGAGCATAAACCGGTGGCGCTTATTGAGCCGTTTCATTATGCAACGATGAATGGGCGGGCCGTGCTGGAGCAGGTGTTGCGCCTGCTTGCCGACGCCCGGGAAGGTAAGAGTGAAGCATGAGCGTAATCATCGAGCGCAGCAGCGCCTGGTTTGAGCGCTACATGGTGCCGCCGCTTGGCGCCCTGGCAAGCAGCGTTTATCTCCAGGCGGTACGTGATGCCTTCATCATTTTTACCTTGCCGCTGATCCTGGCAGGGAGTCTCTTTCTCATCGTAGCGAACCCGCCCATCAAAGCGCTCGCCGATCTGCTCGCGCCCTATCAGCAGGCGATCCTTGTGCCATTCAACCTCTCGTTCGGGCTGATGGCACTCTTTCTGGCGTTCGGCGTCGCCTACAGCCTGGCGCAGTATCGCCGTACCGAGCCGGTCCAGCCCGGCGTGCTGGCGATGGTGGTCTTCCTGGTCGCCAGCATGCCTGTGACCGACCTGAACAACCTGAGCCTGGGCGAAGTGCTGCCCTATCTGGGAGGGCAGGGCCTGCTGGTCGGTATCCTGGTCGGCATCCTGACCACCGAGGTGATGCGCTTCTTCCGTGGCTCGCGCTTCACGATCAGGCTGCCGAAAAGCGTGCCGCCGAATGTGACGCGCGCCTTTGAGGCGCTGGTTCCCGCCGTGCTGCTCATCGCGCTGGTCTGGAGCATCGAATGGTTCGTCAGTTCCCACACCTTTGTAGGGACCGATGGCAAGATCCACCAGTTGACGCTGCCCATCCTGCTGATGCGAGCCTTTCAGCCACTGGTCTTCGTGCAGGATAGTTACCCGGCGGCACTGCTCGAAATCGTCCTGATGATGCTGCTCTGGTCGGTCGGCATTCATGGCATGAACGTGGTGACGGCTATCGCGCTGCCGTTCTGGCTGAGCACCCTGACGGCCAACGCGACATCCGGCGGTCATGGCATCGTGACCGAGCCGTTCTTCCACATCTTCGCCCACCTCGGCGGCTCCGGTGCGACGTGGCCGCTGGTGATCTACATGCTGCGCTCGCGCTCGGCGCAGTTGCGCACAGTGGGCAAGGTAGCGCTGGGACCTGCGATTTTCAACATCAACGAGCCTGTCACCTTCGGCGTGCCGATGGCGCTGAACCCGTTGATGATGGTTCCATTTGTGCTCGTTCCTATGGTAATCGTAACCATTAACTATTTCGTATTCGCGGTGGGCCTGGTACATGTTCCCGTTGTGATGCAGCCGTTTACGGTCCCCGTCGGCATCAGCGGCTTCGTCGCCAGCGGAGGAGATATCAAAGCGAGTCTCTTGCAATTCTTCGATCTGGGCGTCTCGGCCCTTATCTACTATCCATTCTTCAAAGCCTGGGAGCGCGTCCTGGTGGAGCGCGAAGAGGCGGCCAGCCAGGCAGAAGAAAAGCAGGCCAGGCCACTCGCGGCTGTTCGCTAGCATCATTTTCCCGAGGTATCCCCGGAAAGAAAGGAGGCATAATCAACGCGCGTTTTTATGCCGATCAATCATTATCGTAATGGCATCGATTTATCTACTGCGACCACCTTTCCACAAGGTGCAGCATGAAAGGAAGGACCTGAGATGAACCTATCTGGCCGAAAGCAAAGGCTGCTCGTCCTGTCATCAGCAATGCTGATCTTCTCCATGCTCATTGCTGCCTGCGGCAGCGCCAACAATGGCAGCACGACAGGCACCGGCGGCGGATCCTCCAGCGCCGTGAGCAATGGCAAGGGCTGCAAGAAGATAGGCGTGCTCCTGCCCGAGACAGCCACCTCGGCGCGCTGGGATAGCAAAGACAGGCCGCTATTGATAAGTAATATCAAGCAGCAGCTCCCCGGCGCCACTGTCGATTACAATAATGCCCAGGGCGACGCGAACCTGCAACAGACGCAGGCCGAGGCCGACCTGACCAGGGGCGACTGCATCCTGGTCGTGGCTCCGTCCGATAGCATCAAAGCGGCGGCCATCGTAGAGGCGGCGAAGGCCAAAGGCGTGCCGGTCATCGCCTATGACCGTCTGATCTACAGCAACGATCTCAAGTACTATGTCTCCTTCGACAACACCAAAGTTGGTCAGCTCCAGGGCCAGTATATCGCCGATCACTATAAGGATTATGTCAAGCCTGGGCACAACAAGACGGTGATGATCGATGGAGCGCAGACCGATAACAATGCGCTGCTCTTCTCTAAAGGCGCCCATAGCGTGCTCGATCCGCTGTTCTCAAACGGGACGCTTAAGAAGGTCTACGAGAAATTCACGCCCAACTGGGACAACCCCACCGCGCAGACGGAGATGGAAGCCGCTCTGACCGCCAATCAGAACGACATTCAGATTGCCTATGTCGCGAACGATGGCATGGCGAACTCGGTAATCGCGGCCCTCAAGGCGGTGAAGCTCAACGGTAAGGTGCTCGTCACCGGGCAGGATGCCACGGTTGCGGGCATCCAGAATATTCTGACCGGCGATCAGGCCATGACCGTCTACAAGGCGATCACGAAAGAGGCGAGCGCGACGGCCCAGCTTGTTGCTGCTATCAGCAACGGGGCGGACACCTCCTCGATAGTGAATGGTCAGACGACGATCCCGCAGACCGGTGGCGCGAGCATCCCTTCGGTACTTGAGACGCCGGTAGCCGTGGATAAGAGTAACATTGCCTCGACGGTGCTTGCCGATGGCTTCGTCACCAAGTCTGATATCTGCGCGAATCTCCCACCGGGCACGAACACCAACGGCATCTGTTCGTAACCGCGCGGGGTTGGTGTAAGAGCGCAGCCGACCACGCGCGCGGCTGCGCCGCGCAATAGTTGTAGTGTAGTTGTGAAAAATGTGCGAAGCATATTTTTCACAACTACACTATAAAAGACGAGTGCTACGGTACGCGTCGGTCTGGGTGGCTGCCTGGCTGCGCTCCGTGCTGGAGGGATGGTGTGTTGTGGCAAAATGTGCTTCGCGCATTTTGCCACAACACACCAGACAAAAGCGAGCGCCGCAGGCGTGAGGTGTCGGAGCAGGGACAAACATGATATACTTATGCATGATTTGACATATAGCGATATTTCTATAAATTGGAGGGCAAATGACTGACAATGCACTCCCCTCGCCTGATGGCTTTATATCATCCGAACCAGAACGCCTGGCTGGCCGTGAGCCACGACTGAGGCTGCGCGGCATCAGCAAATCCTTTGGCGCGGTGCGGGCGCTTTCCGGCGTTGATTTCGAGGTCTACGCCGGCGAAGTCGTCGGGCTAGTCGGCGATAACGGCGCCGGCAAATCGACCTTGATCAAGGTAATATCGGGCGTCGGGCCGGCGGACGAGGGAGAAATCTTTGTCGAGGGCGAGCCGGTCAAAATCACGACGCCAAAGGATGCTACGCGCCTGGGCATCGAGACCGTCTACCAGGACCTCGCGCTCTGCGATAACCTGGATGTCGTTGCCAATCTCTTTTTAGGCCGTGAGGAGCGCAACGCCGTTCGCGCGCTCAAAGAGATCGATATGGAGCAGCAAGGGTTAAATGTCCTGCGCATGCTCGACGTAAAGCTGCCTTCGGTACGCGCCCTCGTCTCCACGCTGTCGGGCGGCCAGCGTCAATCCATCGCGGTATCCAAGACCATTCTGCGCAATGCCCGTGTGATCCTGCTCGACGAACCAACCGCTGCCCTCGGCGTGGCGCAGACGCGCCAGGTGCTTAACCTGATCCGGCGCCTGCGCGAGCGCGGTCTGGCGGTGGTTGTGATCTCACATAACCTGGCCGATGTATTCGAGGTTGTCGATAGAGTGATCGTCCTGCGCCTCGGCAAGAGAGTCGGGACCTTTGATGTAAAGAACACCACGCCCGAGCAGGTCGTGGCGGCGATCACCGGCGCTGAATTCGGGCAGTTGACGGCGGAGAGCGCGACAGAGAACGGCGCAGGAGGAAGATGAGCTATGGGCGATATTATTGAGAGAAACCAGAGTCCCGAGCCTTCGGAGGCTTCATCGCTGCCCGCCGCCGGCGCGAATACACTGGCAGCAGCCTCGGTTGAAGTACCGGATTACCAGCAGCGCCGCACGCTGGGGCAATTGCTGCGCACCGATCTTGGCTTTATCCCCGTACTATTTACCCTGCTTATCATCGTGGCCTTCTTTACGATTGTGAGCGGAGGAATATTCCTGCACCCGGAGAATCTCTCGAACCTGGTAGGAGGCGGCCAGATTGTTCCCATTGGCATTCTCGGCCTGGGCGAGATCTTCGTGCTCCTGCTGGGCGAGATCGATCTTTCGATTGCCTCGGTGGCAACGCTGTGCTCGGTGATTATGGCGGTGCTTTCGGAGCGCATGGGGGTGCCCGGCTGGGCGGCTATCCTGGCCGGATTGCTCTCCGGCGCCATTATCGGCTTTATTAACGGCATCTTCGTCGCGGTATTGCGCGTGCCTTCGTTTATCGTGACACTGGCCGGCTTCATCGGGTACGCGGGCCTGCTGCTGCACCTGCTGGCAGGGCAGAGCACGCTCATCATTACGAACAGCACTATCGTCGCTATCGCTGGCACGCCTGTCAGTTTCCTGCCCGATGTGTGGGGCATTGGCCTGCCTTTGCTGGCCGTACTGCTCTATATCGTGTGGCTGGTCGTCGATTATACCAGGCGGCGGCGCGCGGGCCTTAGAACGGTGGGAACCGGACGACTCGTTGTTCAGATCGTGGTCTCGTTCGTGCTCGTCGCGGGCGCCGTGGCCGTATTTGAAAGCTACCACGGCATTCCCTATGCGACGGCGATCCTCTTCGCGCTGATTATTCTCTCCTGGCTGCTGCTGACGAAGACAGCCTTTGGCCGGCACGTCTACGCGGTTGGCGGTAATGCCGAGGCGGCGCGTCGAGCCGGCATCAATATCGTGGGCATCCGCCTGGCCGTCTTTACGCTCTGCTCGCTGTTCGCGGCCATCGGCGGTATTATCATTGCCTCGCATGGCCTGGCGGTAGCAAGCCAGGTCAGCCCGACGCTATTGCTCGATGCCATCGCCTCCGCGGTTATCGGCGGTGTCAGCCTCTTCGGCGGCAGTGGCTCCGTGTGGTCGATTGTGCTCGGCGTGCTCATCATCGGCAGCCTGGAAAACGGCCTCGCTCTGGAGAGCCAGGGCACCGACGTATCGCAGATGGTTGAAGGCTCCGTGCTGGTAATCGCTGTGACGATGGATGCCATATTGCGACGCCTCCAGGCGCGCACGGGACGCTAGATAACCTCTTCCGGCGCACTATCCATTGTGAGCGCACAGCGCTCACAATGGATAGTGCGCCGGAATAAACTCCCTCTTCGCGATTGTTTCCACTAAAGAAATCTCCAATTCTGCCAATCATAGACACCGGTAGAGGTGGGGTAACTATTTAACGCT
>DATGLE010000250.1:0-51489 GCA_035294325.1 Ktedonobacteraceae bacterium
GAAGCGCGTATGATAGGGGGTATACAGCCTCACTTTATACAAGGAGTCTTGTAAACATGGGAACATATACGATCACCGTGCTGGCCGGTGATGGCATCGGCCCGGAGGTCACAGAGCAAGCAGTGCGCGTGCTCCAGGCTGTTGCCGAGCGTTACGGCCACAACTTTAACTTTCATCGCGCCCTCGTCGGCGTTGCCGCCATTCAGTCCGAGGGCGCCGCCATCTCTGACGCCACGATGGAGTTATGCAAAAACAGCGATGCTATCCTATTTGGCGCCGTCGGCGGGGTGGCAGGCTACGCCGGGCCGAACTCGAAGGTCCAGCCCGAACATGCCCTCTTCCGCCTGCGCAAAGAGTTCGAACTCTATGCCAACCTGCGCCCGGTGCGCCCCTTCCAGGCATTGCTGAACGCTTCCACCATCAAACCCGAAGTGCTACAGGGCACCGACCTGCTCGTTGTGCGTGAATTAACCGGCGGCCTCTACTTCGGTAAACCCAGCGAGATCCGCGAGACGGCACATGGCACCGAGGCCATCGACACGCTTATTTACACAGAGGCAGAAATAGAGCGTATTGTACGTACAGCCTTTGAACTGGCGCGGCAGCGGCGTAAAAAAGTCACCTCGGTTGATAAGGCGAACGTGCTCAGCTCATCGCGGCTCTGGCGGAGGGTTGCGGAGCGCGTTGCCGCCGATTACCCCGACGTTGCCTTTGAGCACCTGCTGGTGGATGCCTGTGCCATGCATCTTATCCGGCAGCCCTCCAGCTTTGATGTCATCGTCACCGAGAACATGTTCGGTGACATCCTCACCGACGAGGCTTCGATGCTGGCAGGCTCGATGGGGATGCTGCCTTCAGCAAGCCTGGGAACGCGTCGCACGGCCTACGGGCTGTTTGGCCTCTATGAGCCGATTCATGGTTCCGCACCTGATATCGCGGGCCAGGAGAAGGCCAACCCCATCGCCGCTATTCTCTCCGCCTCGCTGCTGCTGCGCTACTCTTTCAATCTCAAACGAGAGGCTGACGCTGTGCAGGAAGCGGTAGAGCAGTGTATCAACGCAGGGTATCGCACGGAGGATCTGCGCGGGGCTGGCGCGCAGGTGATCGGGACGCAAGAGATGGGCAGGCGTATCGCCGAGGCAGTCGCGCGCATCGCCGTCTAATCCAACTTGCGCGGACCCCCTCCTGGATGGAGGGGCAAGCGACCCTCAGATGGCTCTGAGGGTCGCAAGTAATTCATTCAGGAGTGAGCCTCTGGTAGATGCAGTCGCTACAATTGCCCCAGCTCGGTCTGCTCCAGAATCGAATACCACCAGTTGTCAGGATTAGCAAGCGCACTGCCATCGATGTCATTAAAGGTGATCCTCATGCGCTCAACAATCGCCACCGCCTCTTCATCGGTTGCCTCTCGCAGCGCTGGCTGTTGCGTCATGTAGATCCCCAGAAACAGCAGCATTGTCAAAATACTGGTATTGATAAACCCTACCACTGAAGCGCTTCTCCAGGTAAGGGAATATAACGCTCCTGTTGGCTCCTGCAACCCCAGTCTTGTGCCATAATCATCACCAATGATAAGGAAACGAGATGGCCTCTCTCCTACAACGGTGATCTCGCTATGATAAAACGTCAGGAGCAAACTTCCTCCCGGCGGCAACCCGACTGAGAGCAGGAAGTCCTTTGTTTCCTGCGGCAGTTCCACATCGTGCAGTAGCGACGCTGGCACAGGCGATAGTGCTGATCCGAAAAAGCTGATGATCTGGGAGTCGAGTTTATTTCCCATCGTATTGTTGCTGTTATCTAATGAAAATGTACCCTTCTAAATTCGCAGACATACCGCAGGAACTACCATCAGGGATTGAAGCTAGCCCATCATCGGTTTTGGACACGAGCCGAGGACACGCAGTTTCTCTCTCGCTCTTGCCAGTTGCAGCGCTCTATCAGTGCTCTCCTGAGCTAACGAAGAGGCGCTGCCCGGCGCATTGCTGGCAGCGGCTAGCTGCGCCTCCAACGAGGCTATTTCCTCAAGCAGAGCCTGGCGCTGCACATACCAGCGCGTCACAGCGCGTTCAACACCCATACAAGTATCCCTAGCGGACGGCAGCGCCGTAAACCAGCGCGTTCAGCGTATTCAGCAGTTCCTCATCCTGGTATGGCTTGACAACATAGGCGCTCGCGCCTAACTGCACAGCGCGCTGCTGGTGCTTGGCAGCCGCACGCGAGGTAAGCACGACCAGCGGCAGTGTGCGATACTGCTCCTGCGCGCGTACAGTCGCGATCAACTCATAGCCGTCCATACGCGGCATCTCGATATCCAGCAGCACAGCGGCGGGGGTCTCGGCGGATATCATTTCCAGAGCTTCCACGCCATCGCGGGCCATCTGGACTTCCCAGTTATGCTGCTTGAGCATGTTGCTCACCACACGGCGCACACTGGGGCTATCATCCACCACCAGGATATGCTTGCCGCGTTCGGGGGTAGCCCCGCTTCCGCTGCGCGGACGCATCGCAGCCATGCTCTGCCTGCTCTGTGAAAGATCGACGTTCTGCCTGAATGCGGCCTGCCCCGGCACGGCATCGGCATCGCGATGCATAGCGGACGTAATCGCGCCAGAGACATTCGCTCCCATCCTGGAGCGCGTCGAGAGCAGGTCCGTCAATTCCAGGATCAGGACAACGTGCCCGTTACCGAGGACGGTTGCGCCGGCCACGCCGTGGACATGGCGCAGGTGCGGCCCAAGATTTTTCATTACGATGTCGTATCTTCCCTTAACCTCATCAACCACCAGCGCCATACGCTGGCCGCCCGCATTTACGAGCAGTAGAGGCGCCTTATCATCGATCATACTCGCAGGGAGCGCCAGGTACTGCGCGAGCACAGTCAGAGGATAGGGATCGTTGTGCACCATCACCGCCGGCTGCCCGCCTACCGTCGCGCGCTTGAAGCTATCAAGGCGCCCTACCGTCTCGACGCTCACTGTAGGAATGGCGAACTGCTGCCCGGCGACGGCGACCATCATAGCGTTCTGGATAGCCAGGCTGGTCGGGAACTTCATAGTGAATGCCGTCCCCTGGCCCGGCATCGACTCCACCTCCAGCGTTCCCCTGAGACGCGACACGCTATCACGTACCACATCGAGACCCACGCCACGCCCGCTCTCCTCGCTCAGCACCTCGGCAGTTGAGAAACCGGGGCGGAAGATCAGATCAATAACATCGCTATCACTTAACTGCTGATCGGGGCGGATGAAGCCGCGTGCGATGGCTGAATTGCGCACATGTTCTGGATCAATACCCGTGCCATCATCGCGAACGGTAATAACCACCTGATTCCCCTCGTAGGAGGCCGAGAGCTTGATCTGGCCCGCGGGAGACTTCCCTTTCTGCATACGCACATCGGGAGTCTCGATAGCGTGGTTAACGGCATTACGCATGATATGCAGCAGAGGCCCGGCAATCTCCTCGTAGACGGTACGATCAACCTCCGTCTCCTCACCTTCCAGCAAGAACTCGAACTCTTTCCCCTGCTTTAAGGCTACCGCGCGCGCGGCACGATAGAGGCGCGGCGTCATCGTTGAGAGCGGGACCAGGCGCACCTTCATCAGCCGATCCTGGAAAGTTGTGCTCAGGCGATTCTCGCGAGCGAAGACCCCTTCACATTCGCGAATCACAGCCTCCATCTCGGTGCTGAGCGTGGTCATATCAGAGATACCCTCACTCAGACCACGGGCAAGCTGATGGAACTCCGTGTAGCGGTCCAGTTCCAGTTCATCAAATTCCGCGAGGTGCGCTGGCTCGCCGTTATCCCTGCCATTTCTGATGCCATTATTGACCGAGGAAACGCTCTGATTGCCCTCCCCGGGCATGACCGTCACAGAACGTCCGCTGGGCAATGTGGCAGCCTCAAAGCGGCTCTCCAGTTTCTGACCCACATCATGGAGACGGTTGCTACTGACGCTGACATCGGCAACGAGACGCACAAGGCGCTGAATGCGCTCCTCCAGCACACTGCGGTTCACCAGCAGTTCACCGAAGAGATTGACCAGCTCATCCAGTTTTTGCAGACGCACACGCACACTCAGATCGCCGCGAGAGCCGCGCTGCGCCATCGTTTCCGGCTGCTGGCCGGCGGCAACCACGCTCGTTACCATGTTGCTATCAGTTGCAGCATCATCCACCTCCTCCACATCATCGATATCCTCATCTACAGCACTCACGGCGATGTTCTGCTCACCAAGCAACTCTGTGTAGCGGCTTCTGAGCGACTGGATCCTGGCCTCATCGGCATCGGGATCTGAACCCCGCCCGGTAATCAGTACATCGAGGATCTCAGCGGTATCCAGAATGAGGCTCAGCACAGCGGGGGAGATGGCGGTTGTCCCCTCCATGATGCTATCGAGCAGGTCTTCGGAGATATGGCAGAGATCGGCGATGGCCTTGAAGCCCATCATGCCGGCTGCACCCTTCAAGGTATGTGTGGCGCGGCGGATGCCCTGAATGAGATCGCGGTTTGTAGGCGCCTTTTCCAGAGCGGCCACATGCATGCTGATAGTCTGAAGATGTTCCTCTGCCTCCTGGCGGAAGATCTCCGCAGCCTCTTCACCGATATCGCCGCCGAAGGTGGATACCGTGGAAGGCTTCGCCTCCGGTGGCGGTAAAGGAGCCATCGGCATAGCAGGAGGAGTGCGCGGAGCCACCGGCGCAGCAGACTGCGGCTGGAATGGTGGCATTGGCGCTACGGAGCCAAGACCCGTGAACTCGCTGGCGCGATCTACAAAGTTCGAGGTAACAGGAGCCGGCGTCTCCCACAGCGACGCTGGCCGTGTTGTGCCGGAGGCATCCCCACCGATCTGCTGCAAGAATTCCTGGCGCACCTGTATCTCTATCTCATTGCGGAGCCGCATCTCCAGATCGTGCAGTGTCTCGTTGTTCTCTGGACCGGTAACGCGATCAAGCAAGCGGCGTCGCTCTTCAAATTCCTGACGCAGCTCTTCGCGGATCTGTTGCTCCAGTTCGGCTCGCATTGCCGCCGTGATTGGGCGCGACTCATATTCTCGGCGGACCTCTTCGCGGACAGCGGCTTCGATCTCCTTACGCAGAGCAATAGGATCTCCCTGCCGTTCGAACGTCACACGCTCACGCACATTGCCAGCATCGCGCGAGACCTGCATGTCCCAGGGGGTCCAGCCGGGTTCCTGTGTCAACAGGCGGGCGAACTCGGTCTGTATATTTTTAAAAGCTTCGCCGCAAGCATCCAGGGAGACATGCAATTGCTGGAGCATCATCTCCATTTGCTCGCTGCTCACCTCCATCCCGTTCGTAAGAGGATCGAGCAGGTCGAGCACCTTCTTGAGCTTGCTGTTCGCCACCCACATTACTGAGAGCGGGAGATAACGGCGTACCTGTTCGGGGCTATTGCGCAGATCCAGGCCCATTGCCTGTCCTGCCCAGTCTTCCATGCGGTCCAGAGCATCTTTAGAACCATCGAGGAAGCCCTTGAACTCGCTGCGCTGCCTTTCAATGACAGCCATCGCTGCACGCAACCGGGCCGCGATATCTTTCAACGAAGCAGCCTGCGCCGCTAAAACGCTGGTCCTCTGCTGCGCATCTCGATAGGCCGGGGGCAGCGTTTCGCCGCCGACCTCGGGTTGAGCACCCCAGGAGAGAGCGGGCGTGTACTCGCTGCTCTGCGCACCCGGCCTCTCCGGTATCTCAACGGCGGGTAGGACACGCTCGCCCTCATTGAAAGATGGGACCGGGTAAGACGGCGCTGGCCCGTTGTAAGCCGGGGTTGGCGGCAGCGGCTGTGAAGGTGACTGGCGTATCGAGGCCACCAGTTCGTCCAGGGCGCTTGATGAAGCCTGTACAGGCTGTACAGGCTCGGGCGCCTGCACTTCAAGCGGCGGGGGTGGCAAGGAATCCTCGAAGCGGGGCGCGGGAGCCGGCTCCTCCGGCCATGCCACATCCTCACCAGGCATCACGGATGGTGCCCGGAAGGATGCCAGGACCTCATCGAAAGATGGCATCGTGGAGGCCGACGGCGATTGGGCGGAAGAGGCGGGACCGGCATAAGCGCTTATGCTGGCCGCCTGCTCGACATCCGCGACCCCGGCAGCGCCTGCTCCTTGCTCTGCGGCAGCCAATCTAGCGCGATACTGTGAGTAGTCAGCATCGTCCTCCGCAATCACAGCTTCCTCGTTGACTCCACCACGAATACCCGCCAGGAGCTGGCGCAGACGGCCCAACGAACGCCGCAAAAGGGCAAGGGTTGGCTCGTCGAGCGTCGTTAACCCCTCCAACGCATCGCCCAGAATATCTTCCATCCCGTGAGCTATATGCGCCAGGCCCGGGAATTCCATCATGGAAGCGGAACCGCCTATCGTGTGAGTGCGGCGGTATGTTTCTTCAAGAGCATCCATGTCGCCAGGTGACTGTGCCAGCCGCTCAAGGTTCGCCTCGATTTCCGGCAAATAGCTATTCACCTCTTCGATAAACGAATCGAGGACTGATAGTTTATCAAATGTATTCGACATGTTGCGCGTACCCACTTCACTATTTTAGCGCCACAGGCACTATCTTCATCAGAAAGCAACGTGACACCATCATGCTACACACAGTCTACCCATTGTTCTGATAGGGCAGCTGGTCCTGATTGAATGAGAACTGGCCCTGGCCCTGCTGGGGCGCTTGCGGCCCTCCCTGCCAGCGCTGCCGGGCAGGCATTCCCTGCGCCTGATCGGGCGCTGAGAAGAAGGATTGATTCTGGCTGCCCATAGGCTGCGCTCCAAAGCCGTTGTTTCCAAAGTTCGACTGATTGTCCAGATTCTCCAGATCGCCATAATCGGGCTGTTGACCGGCAAACGGCGGCTCATTAAAACCCGAGGGAGCATTGAACTGCTGGCTGTTATAGGCCGCCTGGCCCCCGAACTGCTGCGCTCCAAAGCCGGACAGAGCGCCAAAGTCCTGTTGATTGTTCATGCCATACTGCCCGCGTGATCCCAGAGCGACCAGCGAGCCACCGGTATTGCCCGGCTCCGGTAGAGGTGGGAAATTCCCCACGAACCCCTGATCCCACGAGTTGCCTGCCCCCTGGAGCATCGGAGAAGCAAATCTCTGATCTATGCCGCTATTCCCCGCCTCGCTGACGGAGGGCATCTGAGAGAACGAGTCAAGCATCTCATTACCACGCTCGGGCAAGCGGAATGTTGAGACCGAGGCGCGCAGTTGTTCAGCAAGTTCAGCCAGATAGCTTACACTCACGGCTGCTTCCTGCGTGCTGGCATCCGTCTGTCGCGTAATCTCGGATATGCGGCCCATCGCTACGGCCACAGCCTCCGAGACCGAGGTCTGTTCATTAGCAGCGCGGGCAATGCCTTCGATCATCTGCGCCTGTCGCTCCACAGCGCTGTAGATAGAGTTCAAAGAGCGTCCGGCCTCATCCGCCAGTTGCGATCCCTTCACCACTTCCTGTGTGCTGTCTTCCATAGCTACCACGGCTTCATAGGTATCGCCCTGAATACTCTTGACCAGTGTGGCAATGCGCTTTGTGGATTCAGTCGAACGTTCCGCAAGGAGGCGGATTTCGTCGGCAACGACGGCGAAACCACGCCCGTGCTCACCGGCCATCGCGGACTGAATGGCGGCATTCAACGCGAGGAGGTTTGTCTGATCGGCGATATCTTCGATGATGCGCACGATTTCGCCGATCTCATTGGAGCGCTCGCCGAGACGCTTGATTTTCTTGGCCGTCTCCTGCACGTTTTCGCGGATCAGCAGCATGCCCTCAATTGTTTGACGCACGGCTTGCTGGCCGCTCTGCGCGCTGTTCAAGGCTTCCTGCGCCACCTCGGCGCTCAACTGGGCGTCACGCGCCACGTTCTGGATGAAGTTCGCCAGCGCCTCTACCGCCTCGGTGGTCTGTGAGATCTGGGCCACCTGCGTCTCGGAAGCCTGCGCCAGTTCCGCCGAGCCGTCAAGGATGCGGCGCGTGGCATTCGTCACCTGCACCGCCGTTGACTGTACGCGCCCGACCACCTTGGCAAGCTCTTCAATCATATAGTTGAAGGAATCGGCGAGCACGCCCAGAGTATCGGGCGTAACCTCCGCCTGCACACGCAGGTCGCCATCGCCCACGGCGCTGACTTCTTGCAAGAGTTTTTCGATCTGCGCCTGCAAGGCCGCCGCATCGCTGCCGCCGCTGCTCAAGGGAGCGCCGATGGTATGGTTCTGATTATCGAGGAGGGCGTTAATAGCCATAGCCAGCCTTGCGAATTCGTCGTCGCCGTTTACTACAGCACGCGCCTCACGGTTGCCCCCGCTATATTCAAAGCACACCTCGGTAAGCCCCGCTATGCGGCCCTTGATCCTCCGCTGCACAAGATAATTAGTGAAAAATACAAGAATGAGCACAGCTATCGCGAAAAAGGCGATCAGCAGCACCCATGTATTGTGATCCATCTGAGGCGAGGCAAGCAGGCCAAGAAAGATAAGGGCCAGGATAGGAAAAACAATTGACAGCACCAGGCCCACCTGCATCAGCGCATCAACTGTCCATGCGCCTGTATTGCGATCAGGACTCATCCGCCAGACCTCCTGTTGTTTCAAGAATATCTATATCATGTGGATGGACGATATAAGCTGTCCCGCTATCACCCCAGGGCCTCATAACGCTGCATTTTCTCTGAGAAAAGGAGCCGTGCGGCATCCAATAAGACCAGCAGACGATTCGGGAATAAGGCACAACCCGCAGCGTAGGGCGAAACCCAGGGCGGAATACTGGCCTGGCGCACATTTCCACTGATGATGGCCGCCGCAGGGATCGGCAACATCTCACTCACGCTATCCACAATCAAGCAAATGACCATATCATTGTGCTGCAACGATAATAGGCGCGTCCGCGAGGTATGAGGAAGTGGCTCCAGGTCGAGAAACATGCGCAGATCTACAACAGAGACAATAGAGCCGCGCAGATTAATCACTCCTCGCACCCAGGGGACCACGTTAGGTACAGGAGTGAGGTCGGTAAGGCGCTCTACGCCTTGCACCAGTTCGGCTTTAACGGCCAGTTCACGATCAGCCAGGGAGAAGACCAGGTACTGTTCACCGATGACAGCCGGCTGGCCCTCCGCGGTAAGGGCGCTCTCCCTCTGGAGTTGCCCATCCTGCATCCTCTGCATCTGCAAAGCAGCCTGCGCTGATGGTATTTTCAATTGTTGGGCCGCGACAAATGCATTACGTTGCAACATGCTCTTCTCTTCGCTGGACACAAACTACTCCTGATCGCGATGCCCGACAGCACAGATGGTGGCGGATCCACCATTTCCCGTGTAGAGGCAGGGCTTGTCGTTTGCCTTCGCTGGCATCGTGATCTTCGAACTTCCAGGCAGGCAGCCGGCGCCCTGCGCCGCTCTGCCATCCAGGTCTCCTCCAAACTCGGCTACAAATCAACGCCTCATACGAGGCGCCGTACACTCGCTACCAGTTCATCACTATTAAATGGCTTGGTCATGTAGAGATCGGCTCCCTGCCTCAAGCCCCAGGCCCTGTCGACAGGGGTATTTTTACTGGTCAGTAAAATGATCGGGATATGCCTGCTTGCCTCCAGATTCTTGAGTCTGCGGCACACCTGAAAACCGTTCTGCTTTGGCAAAACGACATCCAGGACGATACATTGCGGGCGTTCTTTGAAGACTTTTTCAATCGCTTCCTCGCCATCGACGGCGGTTACAACTTCAAAGCCGCTATCGCGCAGTGGCGCCACCATCATTGTCAATTCTGTCCAGCTATCATCCACGACGAGTATCTTCTGCCCAGGCATCCAATTATACCCTTTCTAAACATGCTGCACCAGCGGATGGGAGATAAGGGCTATTCGCTCATCATTTCTCCCTACGGGAACAGGCACGTAGAGGAAGAATGCGAATGCCCCTCAGGTCCGATAGCGCAGCCGTGGGCGCATTCCCATGCTTTCCTGACGCACGGGCACACGCTCTTGCCAGTTGACAAGATGCTTTTTCACGGTGCGCACCAGTTCGCCCGAATCAAACGGCTTTGTCAGGTATTCGGTTGAACCGGCCAGGCGCCCACGCATCTTATCAAACAAACCATCTTTTCCACTGAGCATAATAATGGGAATCTGCCGAAACTGCAAGTTTTTCCGTATTACCTGGCAAATATGGTACCCATCCATGCGTGGCAATTGAATGTCCAGCAGGATGAGGGCAGGCATTTCATCGGCTACCGATGTAAGGGCGCTCAGGCCATCTCCTGCGGTAATTACTCTGATGTGCTCTCGTTGCAAGGTCATTTGCACGATTTTACGCACGGTGGGACTGTCGTCCACCACCAGCACTGTCGGTTCCATCTAAATTGACCTCCTTCCCGTTCCGGGCGACAGGTAATCTCCATTATTTTCAGGGACCCCATGCCAGTTCTGCACAATGCTCATGGGCGACGATGGCATCATGCTTTCGCGACCTCGCGCCTGCTGCACATTGCGGCGTGCACGGTAGATTTGATACTGCTGGATCTCGTGATCGATCTCCGAGAGGAAGATTTTCCAGGCGACGCCCAGCTGCCGGCCTGTATGCGACGTTCCTACCTCATCCTGCAACAACTCGGCAAAGATCATGCGCAGAAACGCCGCCAGCCCCTGGACCGCCTCCCAGTAGAACTCTTCCAACTGCTCCCCCTTCACCACTTTATTCAAGGTGAGAATATCATTGCAATCAAGCTGACCATAGGCAAAGGTCGCCGTATCCAGAATAGGGTAGTGCTGCTTTGTCAGCATGTGTAACTTCTGGGCGAAACGACGATCCAGGTAGCGCACGATATCGTCCTGAGGCACATGGCCGCGTCCGCGTAGATGCCTTGCATAGCGACCATGATGGATAAGCAATCCGTTGATACATTCGGAAAGCGTGGTAATCAGACCAAGCAGGTGTTGTTCGGGGGTTGGTGAGTTGCGGCGCTGCGCCAGTATGTGTTGACCCTTGATGATGATATTGGAGAGGTCCCCCTGTAACTCTGTTTCCAGGGCGGTATCGACCACCTCGATGAGCTTTAGCTCCAGCAGGCGCGCCATGTTGCGCGCGACACGCGCCTCCGGCGTCATCAACACCAGTGACACGGCTTGCAGCGGGAGTTCTCCGTTGGAGAGACAGAGCACCTCGATACAATCCTGACTCAAGCCAAGACTGCCCACATCTTTGCTCACCTCCGGCAGCCAGCGCGCCACCGTTGTACGCGTGAGCTGCGTTACTCCACCCGCGACGATCTCTTCCCACTCATCGGCCTGGCGCAATGCCTCCAACAAAACCGAGTCAACATCGAGAGGTCGCATCTTGCTATCCAGAGGGATGAGCTGGCGATGGAAGGCAAAACGTCCATTCACCCAGCGCAGCGCGTGGCTGATCGATTGTGTGACGGCGAACTCAAGGCGATGCTGCATCTCATCGGCGCTCATCCAGCCACGCTCAACCAGCATCGCCAGCGCGATCTGCATATTTCCTTGAGCCAGCTCACGAATCATTTGTGCGCGCGGAGGATCAAGCTTCCCGACCAGGCAAAGCATCGCCAGCAGGTCCGCCTGCGCTACTCCCTCCTCATGCAACCCCACAATCTGACCCTTACGCAAGCTAACAGAGAGCGTCTCCGGCCCCGAAGACACAAACAACTTGCCGGTCTTCTCACTCAACGCGAGCATTTTTAAAATAGATTGGAGACCCAGTGTCTGTAAATCTCCATCCATGATGCGGTCTTGCTGCTCCATTCCTTCTCAGTTCCTTTATCAGACTAGCCTGCACAGCACTCCCAATGACACAAGCGAAGCTCGCCACGGTTTACCGGCACCGAGTATCCCGCGCTCACCTGCTTGAACAGCGGTCAGCAAAGTGTCACTACAGGATGGCTTATCCACGCAAACTACCACCTCCCCTCCCAGATACAACGACCCCCCACTGGCCTCACTCCACTTGAGCCAGGACGTTCATCGCTCTGAACACAGGCATAGTTCGCAACCTGCCTACCCACGTTCCACACCCCCCTGCTCCCCTCAAGGGCCATGTTGTCTGCCATCCCTGGCCTATTAAAAACGCTTTGCCCCCGGGAGGAAAAAAGCATACTAATGTGTAGTTTATCGTAAACAGAATAAAGTATCTATAAAAAAATCGGTTTAAGGCATTAAATTTTTATTAAGGATGCCGCGCTTCGACGCGCGAGCGGAAAACATAGCCAATACCAGGCTCGGTCAAAATATATTTTGGTCGCGACGGCTCGACCTCTACCTTGCGCCTGAGCTGCCGCACATAGACGCGCAGGTAGTCGGCTTCCTCCCCATACTCCGGTCCCCATACCGCTCGTAATAAAGAACGATGTGTGAGCACTTTTCCAGCATAAAGCATCAATTGCCGCAGCAACTCGAACTCCGTTGGCGTCAGGCGGACCTCCTGGTCTCCGGCGCGCACCAGGCGACGCGCAACATCCATATAGAGGTACCCATCCTCGCTGGTTAAGATCTCGGGCTGGCTCCTGGCGTCGGTCTCTCTGGCGCTGGCGCGGCGCAGGCAGGCCCGCACCCGCGCTTGCAGTTCTTCATTGCTAAAAGGCTTGGTCAGATAATCGTCGGCTCCCGTATCCAGCGCCCGCACCTTTTTCTTCTCCTCGGTAACGGCCGAGAGCACGATGATCGGCGTTTGCAGCGACGCGCGTACCCATTCGCACACAGCCAGTCCGTCTATGCTCCCCGGCATATAGAGATCCAGCAGGATCAGATCTGGCTGGTACTGGCGCACCATCTCTATCGCCTCGTGCCCATTACTCGCCACCAGCACTTCATAGCCACCCATCGTCAGCGTGCGGCGCAGGGTGCGCTGAATGGATAATTCATCATCAACAACTAGAATGCGTTTCCCTTTCGTCTTCATTGCTGTCCCTCTTCTGCCGACTGGTGCGCCCGCAGCGATGAAATATCCTCTTCGCCTGACACGCCTCCATCCACAGCCGCAAAGGCTTCCCGCGCCGGTTGGTCCTGGCCGGCAGCCTGGGGATGGATAGGAAGGGCGAAGGTAAAGCAGGTACCGCCATCCGGCGCCGCCTCTACTGCGATATTTCCTCCATGTGCCTCCACAATCCCTCTACAGATAGCCAGCCCCAGGCCATCCCCATACGAACGCAGGCTATGAAAAGAGGTGAAGATGCGCTCGCGTTCGCTTTCAGGAATACTCTCCCCATGATCGATAATCTGAGCGCGCAGGGTATTACCGGCAGCATTCAACCTGACGAAAATCTCTGTATTGGCCGCACTACGATGGATCGCATTCTCGATGAGGTTGTAAAAGATACGCCCCAGTTGCTTATGGTCAGCATAGACGAGGGGAAGATGCGCTGGATAGTCGACATGGATGGGCGGCTCCCCCTGCTCACGCTCAAATTGCTCGACTGCTCCATAGAACACCTCTATCACATCGCACCACTCTCTTTCCAATATCAATGCCCCCATCTCTATGCGCGACAACTCGACCAGAGCATTCACCAGCACCGTAAGATGATCGGCCTCGGTATTGATATCCTCAAGCATGGCACGGCGGTCTTGCTCGCTCCAGGCAACATTCTCCTCCAGCAGCCCCGTGACGGCGGCCTTGATAGTCGTCAGCGGTGTGCGTAGATCGTGCGATACCGCCGAAAGCAGCGCAGACCTGTTCTTCTCGTCTCGCACCTGCTCGGTAACATCGGAGACGCGCAGGGCATAGCCGATTGACACCCCCTGCTGATCGGTGAGCAAGTGATGCGTGAATTGATAGTGATAGTCGGAGGATGCTCCCTCGGCGGAGGAAGCCCTATTCCCTTCTGTGCCTGGCCCCGGCTTCGCCAGAGCATGCACCGGTTCTACGGCCACCACGCAGCGCAATGCCTGCTGATAGCTCTCTCCCCGCGCAAACGCTCGCAGGTACGCACGCACTTCTTCGACGTTGCGCACACGCGGCAGCAGCCGGGCAAAGACATCCTCGATTGAGAGATGGGCTTCCTGTGAGCGCGGCGTGCCAAAGAACTGCGTATCATAGAGCGTCGTTCTCCCCTCCATGCGTACATCACATAGCGCCTCAGCCGCCGGACTCATATACACACAGGTGCCCTGGTGATTCACAATGAACCATGCGTCCTTTACGCCATCGACGGCGGTCTGCCCCAGGTCCATGATTAACTTGCCCAGTGCGCCCAGCATGCCGGTTCGCTCCAGAGTAGTCTCTGTTGTCTGCGTCAGCAGCGAGAGGATATGCGTAAGAGCGCCACCATTCTGTACCTGGAGCGCACTTTCCGACAGCGCCAGTTGTCTACCGGACGCGCTGGTGGGGGCAAGCTGAGGAAGATAGCTCTCTCCCAGTTCGTGAACACATTGATCCTGACCGGCATAAAGGATGTCCTGCAAATCGCGTTCACTGCGAGTCAGTAAATTATTGCCGATAAAATGCAGAAGGCTGCTCAGGCTAATGTTAAAGGTGCGCTTCGCCTCCTCGCGCATCCGCACAAAATACTCATATTCGCGGCGCAACTCGTCCTGCGACGAGTCGCTTACAACATTGCTCTGCTGCGCATGCAGGCGCTCAAACTGTTCTACGCTCTCCTGGAAACGACGACGCCGGTGAACGGCTTCGAGCAGCATACCGTTATGGATGGCAACCGTTGCCTGGTCGGCAAAAAGCGCGAGAATGTCGCCCTTGAGCGGCGTAAATCCGCCAGGCTCGGGCGAGCAGAGCAGCAGGGTGCCATAGACAACATTCCCGGCACCCAGCGGATAGCTATAGACGGAGCGCACACCAAGTTCACTGAAAAAATATGTGCTGGCAGGAAAGCGCGTATCGTTAGCGATATCCTGTGAAATATAAGGGCTGCCGGATACTATGGTCAGACCGACGATACAGCCATTACCTATGCCCGGACCGTAGTTAAATACCCTGTTCGCCACTTCCTGATCAAATCCCGACTGCGCTTGCAGGCGTAATCTCTCTTCGCGCCGGTCATACATAATGATGGCCGAAGCCACGTCGAGCGTCTGCGCGATGCCGGTCACGATCTGATCGAGGATGCTGGCAAGGTCCATCTTCGAGGTCAGGGCGCTGGAAACATCCTTGAGCGCCCGCCGCTGGCGATCCTGAATAGCGGCGCTTCCGCCTTGCTGCGCACCCTCAATAGCCGTCGCCAGCACATGGGCAACGGCGTCGATGAGGCGCTGCAAAGTGGGATTGTCATAAATATGAGGGACAGTGCTGCCAAGCTCCAGCGTCCCCAGCATGCGATCCTCCACCACCAGGGGCACTATGAGCGTGGCGCGTAATTGATGCTGGCCGCTGAGCGCGTCGCCGCTCTCAGCAGGGGGACCATCCAGGCCATCAGGGTAATCTTTGATGATAAGCCGAGGAGATTGCATCATCAACTCTAACTTCGAGTCGGCGCAGGGATGCTGGTGATAGGATGCTGCCCACATGCCGGCCTCGCGCTGACAGATGGTGACACGCACGGCCTGGCGATCATGCCGCAGCAGGACCACCCCGAAGACATCAAAGGGTATAGCCTGCTCCAGTTCGGCGGCCAGGCGTGTATAATCGGGCTTCGCTCCACGCACACTGGAAACTATGCGTACAACACGCTCAATAATGGCGGATTCTTCTCGTGCGTCTGTATATCTTCTCGCTTCCATTGCTTCCTTGCCAGTCTCCGCTGACACTTTCAGGGCAACGACCTCAGTAAGTCACCTCTTCTCCACACTCGCGCATTGCCTTACTGACGGCCTTACAATTCGATAGCGCTCGCACTCTGACACTCCATTCCCCCGCTGGAGTGTCTTCCGCTCCCTCACAACATCCAGGTGACATTGTATAACATTTTATTTGCAAATGTTACGACGTATCACCTACGATTAACTATATACATGCAGACAACTCGCATAAACGTCGCAACAAAGTATACCATACTCATGTGTATGCCCGTCAATAATCGCGTGAGCCGCTATCATTCCCTGCCCCCCGGACAAAATTCCCGCTATGAATAGGAACTCCTGACTTAATATGAGCGTAACATCCCCACTTTTGCTACACCCTCACCCGGCTTCTCAAGCTCTTCCCTACTTTAGCAAACTCTGGCTATGGCACGCTCGCACAGGAAAGAGCATAGTTACGGCTTCTATTATTCTACTCTATTTTTAGCATGAAAATCTTTCTAAAATATGGCAATGCATACCGGATCATCACAAACTTTCCCTTCTTTGCTCTTTTATCTGCATGCTCTTTCTGCACAAGCCTTCGCGCGGCGGAGCCGCAGGCGCGAGGAAGACATCATCTGACGCCGTAGCCCGTTAATTCTACATAGCCTTCACCGGATACGGGCCTGCCGCCGCTCTGCCCCTGGATACTTACCGCACCCTCCCAGTAGGTGTTGCCCGTCGAGGAGTAAACAACCAGTTCCTGATCCCTGAGCAGAGGCGTCAGGGTCAGCGTGGCCTGTAGTTGGGGATCAGCGATCTCAAGCCGCCAGCCGGAGGGATAGGTGATCTTTGTAGCTGGACTGGTCCAGTGGTCCAGCACCGTCGTGTGCACGCTATTCGCAGAAAGCAGGTGATCCTTTGCCCCGGCATCGATATAGCTGGCATAGGTCGAGATGACCCTGCCATTTGCGTCGCGGATAAAGTAGATCATCAGCTCGGTATCGTTGTTCAACTGAATGCTGAACCAGTCCCAGCCGCTGCCGGAGAGCGTGAGAAAGTTGCCCCACTGGTGATCCATCCAGGCCAGACCACTGACTTGCAGCGATTGACCATGATCGGTGATCGTCCCGGTTACAGCCATACGCGTGCGCGAGTAATAGTAGGAGAAGCCAGCTAGCCCATAGGTAATTATGCCGCTGCCGTTGTGCAGTATTGGAGGCTTGCGCGCCGACAGAACCAGCTCTACCGCATAATCTTTCATCGCGGCCACCAGGCGATCTTCTCCATTTAGCCCGCGAATGCTCCAATCTCCCACATGCACATCGATGCCCTGCGTCGATGCGCCGTTGGGGATGACAGCATGCGGTTCGGGCTGGCTGCGCTGATCGTAATGAAATTCGCCGCGCGTGATGTCGCTAATGGCGAAATGAGCAGCATAGACGGGCGCGTAGTCGCTGCGCAGGGCTTGAAAGATGACCAGTTCAAAGCCATAACGCCGCACCTTGCCGGAGGGATCCACTGCCTGTAGATGTCCGGTATAGTACCACCACTCGGTGAGATCCTTATGCGCTGCCTCGTCCTGGGGGAAACGCACGGGCGGCAATTTCAACGGCTGCTCTACCTCGCTCACTTCAGGCAACTGCTGCGTAGTGGAGACCACGCCGGGAAAGCTACAGCCGGCCAGTGTGAACATCAAGAGCATCAGTGCGGCGCAGAGCCTTATCTTCATTGCTGCCCTCCCCTTCCGGCATCGCTCGCCGAGAGCGTTTTATCTGGCCCGGCGGAAGCCACGGATGCATGCGGCCTCAGATATTCCGCTAACACTGGCGGATGGCGCTGCACGCCCGCGAAGGGCAGCCACCAGTTCCAGTCACCGAGCAGACGCATGGTAGCCGGAACCAGCAGCCCGCGCACGAGCGTTGCATCGATGATAACGGCCAGCGCCATACCCAGGCCCAGCGCCTTGACCAGAATCATATCGGCGGTGGCAAAGCAGGCGCTTACCACCACGACGATCACCGCCGCGCTGGTAATGATCCCGCCGCTGCGCTGCAAGCCAAGCGCCACCGACTGCGTATTATCACCGGTCTGCCAGAACGCTTCCTGCACGCGTGAGAGCAGAAAAACCTCGTAATCCATCGATAGGCCAAAAAGCGAGCAGAACAATAGAATGGGGCTGGACGCCTCGACAAAGCCAAGCGGCGTAAAGCCGAGCAATTGATGCAGGAAGCCATCCTGGAAGATGACAACCAGCGCTCCGTAGCTTGCCAGGATCGATAAGGTGTTCATCACCAGGGCCTTGAGGGGCAGGATGACCGAGCGAAACAGAAAGAGCAGAACAATATAGGTCGTGAGCGCAACCACCAGCACAGCGAGCGGGAAATCACCGTAGAGCGATTCTACGTAATCGATATCGCCGGCGGTGCTGCCATCAACCAGGACCGTGATGCCGTTGCCGGGCGGCGTATTGCGAATGGTCTGTACCAGCGCCTGCGAGCGCGGATCGACCATGCCGTATTTGCTAATCACCTGCACCAGCGTCGTATTGCCGGCCACGGACGATTTAAGAAACGGGGCGAGATACGGATCGCCGATCAGTTGCGGATGTGTATAGAGCAGTTCGTACTGCTCCAGCGTCAGGCGCGGGTCGGCACTGACAATGCTATCTACACGCTCGACGCGCGGATCGGCCTCGATGCGCCTGACATAATAATAGAGGTTACGGATATTGGCCGGCGTCATGACATCGCCCCTTGTCTGTACAGCCAGCAGGATAGGCTCGGTGTCGCTGGCGTTGAAGCGCGTCGAGAGCAGATCGAAGGCTTCGCGCGATGGCACGTTAGTCGGCAGGATCGATGCATCCGGCGCCGAGAAGCGCACGCCGAGAAAAGGCAGGCCGAAGCCGACCAGCAGCAGCAGAACCGGCACCAGCACGCGCACCGGATAACGCATGACGAAGTGCGAGAGCCGGTACCAGAAGCCATGCTGCACTTCAACACTGGCCGCTTGATCGCCGGCGCGGCGTCGCCACAGGCGCGGGAGACGCACCGGCAGGGCATTGACGCGCAGGCCGATGATCGCCAGGGCCGCCGGCAGCAGCGTCAATGCCGCCAGGACCGCGAGAATCACCACCAGCACGCCCCCCATGCCTACCGAGCGCAGCATGTTGATATTGATGAAGGTCAGCCCGAAGAGACCTATCGAGACGGTGAGGCCAGAAAAGGCCACTGCCCGCCCCGCCGTCGCCACAGTAAGCGCCACGGCTTCCTCCACGCCGCGCCCGTGCGTGATCTCCTCGCGAAAGCGGCTCACCATGAAGAGCGAGTAATCCACGCCAAGCCCCAGCCCGAAGAGCGTTGTAATGTTGAGCACAAAAATGGAGAGGTCGGTGAAATGACCGATGCCGAAGATAAGCGCGAGCGCGATAACCACGGCGCAGCCGCCGACGAGCGCGGGAAGGGCAGCCGCAACAACCGAGCGAAATACGAATAGCAGCGCTATGATCGCGAAGGGAAAGGCCAGTTCCTCCGCGCGCCGTAGATCGCGCTCGCTGACCGTCTGGATATCTTCATAAAAGACCGGCCCACCACCGATGCTGGCGTGCAGGTCGGGGACCGGCTGCAAGCGGCGCTGCAATTCGGGCAGCAGCTTCGGCGCGCTATCGGGATCGGACTTGAGCATTACATTCACATAGGCAGCCTTGCGATCCAGAGCGATCTGGCGCGGGTTATCGGCAAAAGTGACGATCTGCGCGACCTCCGACCAGTTGCGCAGGCGCGCGAGCGCCTGCTGTGACTGCTGCACGAACTGTGGATCATCGACGGTGTAGCGCCGGCTGGTAAAGATCACCTGGACGATGGTCTCATCCAGATGCAGTTTTTGCGTCAGCACAGCCACAGCCCGCACCGATTCGGCATCGGGGCTGGCAAAGCCGCCAGAGTGCAGGACCTGGCTGGCCTGGGGTGCAAACGGCAATGCGATGACCGCGGCTACCATCCACAGGCCCACAATCAACCAGCGAAAGCGGGTGGCTATTCTGCCCAGACGGTAGAACATGAAATTGCTTTTCCCTTCTAAGATAATGCGTCTGATTCCCAATACACTCGCGTGCTCGCGCCTGCTGGCGAGAGAGGGCCAGCACCAGGCCCTTACACATCCCCTCTCGACTCACGCCTACAGTTGTTGTATTATGCTAGCATCATTTTTTCTTATCAAATCGTAGGTCCTCCCGGCATACAATGTCAAGGAAGAAGGGGGGCTAAGGAATGCTATGGCAAAAAAAACGGCAGCACAGAAAGAGCAGGCGCGGGCTGGCAATCAGGGAACCATCAAGGTCATTACCGTAAACCGGCAAGCCTATCATGATTACACTGTTGAAAGAACGGTAGAGGCTGGCATCGCGCTGGCAGGCACCGAGATCAAATCTATCCGCGAGGGCCGCGTGAACCTGCGCGGCGCCTACGCCATAGCCCGCAATGGAGAGTTATGGCTGGAAAACGCACACATCGCCGTCTACGAGCATGGCAATCGCTACAACCACGATCCTATGCGCGCGCGCAAATTGCTGCTGCACAAACGCGAGATCGCGCAACTGGCAGCCAGAGTAGCTACGAAGGGCCTGACGTTGATCCCGCTCAAACTCTATCTCAAGGGCGGGCGCGCCAAGATCGAGCTTGGTCTCTGTCGCGGTAAGAAGCTCTATGACAAGCGCGAGGCTATCGCGGAGCGCGAGACAAAGCGTAATATAGAGCGCGTTACACGTGGCCGCTGACAAAAAAATACCAGGCTTTTCTTTGATCTTTTTTGTTTCATCCTGAACGAGCAGGCCGGCTATTGTGAACGTACCCTCAGTTTCTAGCTGAGAGCTTCTACGCCATTGCTGACGTTGGACGCGTCCCGCCCGAAAGTTGTTCGTAACCACGTTGCAGGACAAGCTTGGCCGAATTGGTATCTCTATCCAGTGCGGTACCGCATTCGCACGAATGCCACCGTTCCGATAGGTCTTTTCTGACCACCGCGCCGCATCCTGAGCAGAGTTGTGATGTCATGGATGGATTCACAAAGACGACCGTGCGCCCAGCACTTGCAGCCTTGACGCTCACCATCTCGGTAAATGTGCTCCATCCGGCATCTAAGATCGACTTATTGAGTCCTGCCTTCGCCGATGCCCCATTGGGGAGATACTTCCCGCTTTCATCTTGTTTAGGATGTGGTCTTTTCACCATATTTGCTGCGTGCAAGTCTTCAAACGCGATGAGCTGATAGCGATTGACCAGCATGCGAGAGACTTTGTGCTGAAAGTCCCGGCGCTGGTTTTTGATCTTGCGGTGCTGCTTTGCCACGCGCTGAACGGCTTTTGCACGTCGATGGCTCCCGCGCTTCTTCCGTGAAAGTGCCTGCTGAAGCTTTGCTAGCTTTTTCTCAGCACGTCGAAAATAGCGCGGATGATCGACGAACTCTCCATTGGAGAATGCCGCAAAGTGGGTGACACCTAAATCAATGCCCACATCTTCATAGGAGAGCGGAAGCCTTACCGTTTTCACTTCACAGCTAAAGACAGCATACCAGTGCTGGCCCTCTCTTTTGATGGAGAGTGTCTTAATCGTGCCTTGCATTTCCCGATGCAATTTTACCTTGGCCGTTCCGATCTTACTGAGACGGAGCCGGTTCCCTTCCAGCTTCCAGCCAGCGTGATCGGGATAAGTGAAACTATCGTACCAGTTTTTACCTTTGAAGCGGGGATAGCCCGGCTTCTCGCCATTCCTCACCCGTCGAAAAAAGGCGTCGAACGCTTTCTCTACACGCCGAATAACATCTTGCAGCACATGAGCAGCGATCTCCTTGTACTCCGGGCGCATCTCCTTGATCTGGGGCAAATCATTTTGCTGATCGTAGTAGCAGATGAACTTCAAGCGAATGGGAGCTTCCATTATTGCAACAATGCACTGCCCCTGCTCATTCTGATAGATCGTCTGACGTGAATGGAGCTTGTAGGCATCTTTGCGTTCAGAGAGCGCTGCATTGTAGAGTTCTCGACAGCGATCTAGCACGCATTGCAGCTTTTCCGTTGTCGCTGTGTTCGTATAGATACGATATTTGTACGCTTTGATACTCATTGCTCTTGTCCCTGGTTGATGAGAGAGGCAACCAGGGATGAGACTCCCCGGTTGCCCAACACACTCACCTAACGATCATTGCTTGCGAAACCGCGTTTGCACACGGTGCCTCTTCTGCTATCACCTGGGCGCGTGCCAGCATCTCTTCCTCTTCCTTGAGGCGTGCCTGTCGCTCCTCCGCCGTTTCAGGGATAAGCGCACCGCTCATGTAGCCCAAGAAGACGCCTACGGTCTCTATCGGATGGGCAAGCTCTTCTGCATCAAAGTGCGGGTGCTCAGAGTCAGTACCAACCACGATCACTTGCGCCGCCTCAAGAGCGGTCATCGTGTGGGCGCGCTCAGGATACTCGTAGTTGATATCCTCAAAGTAGTAGCGCCGGCCCCAGGTATAGCCTTTGCGAAACTCCTCGTTATCCAGCAGGAGCGTCAGGCTGCCCCATTGGACCTGTTGAGAGAGGGCTTGCTCTGTCATGGTCGGTACTCCTCCTAAAGCTAGCTGGTTTGTGCCTAGAACGCATTTCCGGTATGCAGTCGCCACATCAGCGCCGCCGCTAACTCGCGAGGCACTAGCACGTCGGATTGGAACGAGCGGCTGTCCAGTGCTGGGCATCTCCATAACACACCTTCCCTGACACTCCAAAGGGAGAGTGTCACAATACACACGAGAACGAAGTAACCAAACGGTGTTGCGGATGTTCTCACTGTTGCTAGCTTGCTACTTCTTTACGCATGGCAAGCTAGCCTTTTTATCGTCACCCCCTCTCCTCATGTTGTCGCCCAAAGATATTATATACTATCAATGACAAACATATTCAACTGATTAATATCATAGTTATATTAATATAATACTCAATTGTACCTTATCGTGTCAAGCCGTCTAACAGGCTCTTGCCTGAATGAAGTAAGTATGCTACCATTGAGGAAATTCTTACGATTAGGCGGTATCGGCAATGATACAGAAGTGGGTGCCTATGAGACAGGCTGCGGAGATCTTAAAGGCAGAAGGTTACAAGGTCAGCCCTAATACTATTTCACGCCTAGCTAACCGAGGCATAATACAAACAAAAGACGACCCTATAGATGCACGGGTACGCCTCGTTGATCTTGAAGAGTTGCGTAGATTATTTGCATCTCGTCGTGGCATGCCTGATTCTGATAATGAAGACGAAGATGAAGAGTAAAAGTTGTCAGAAAAGCATAAGTCTGTAGATAATTATTGGGATTTTATTGGTAAAGCCGGCTATTTTCAACTGCTCGGCCTGCATATCGATGAGGCGCAGGACGGTAGAGGCGTCGTGAGCATCCGTGTCGATAGCAGGCTGATGCATCCGCACCAGGTGGTACACGGCGGCGTGATCTTCACGCTGGCCGATACTGCTATGTCGATGGCGCTCATGTCGGTCCTGCCGCCCTACACGCGCCTCAGTACTATCGAGGCCAAAATCAATTACCTGCTGCCGGTGCTCTCCGGCGAGCTGGTGGCCGAGGCCGCCCTCGTACATCGAGGCCGCTCAACGGCGGTGATGGAGGCAACCATCTATAACAACGACGGCGATGAGCGCCGGGCCATCGCGCGGGCGCTGGGAACATTCAAGATCTTTAATTCACGCTATACACCCTCACAGGAGGAGAAGAGCGCTAAATGAGCATTGTTGGCCTGCATCACGCTCAGATTACTATTCCACGCGGGGCAGAAGATGAGGGGCGCCGCTTCTACTGCGACCTGCTGGCATTGCCAGTAATATGTCCCGTCTGCCCTTTCCTGGCATTATAATATGTATATACTGCGACGCCTGCACCTGCGATTATAAGCAAGATCGCTACTATCAGGAGCAGCAACAGGACAACGCGCATTCCCCCGGCATCCGCCGCACCGAGTACCAGCAACAACATAGTCTATCCTCTCGCATAACTATTCAGGTCTCCTCGCCGCCTGCCGGCAGTATGTTGTGAGAGCTGATGGCGTGCCGGGCAGATGGCGCTCGCCCGGCACGCCATCAGCTCTCACCGCTGCGAAGCGCCGGAGGCGCTTCGCGGTCCAGGAAAGAGAGGCACTGAATAATTACCTCTAGCTTTTATGTTCATTCATTACATAGGACCCGGCATGTGCGAAAAAGTAACACAACTATAACAAAAGGAAGGGCGTGATGAGTAAAATTCATCACGCCCCTGTTGTCTACCCTTGCTAATCGCGCGCGGGCTATGCCGTGGCACACTGCATAGTCTGCGCGCTGTCCACCGCTATTTCTTGCCTCGCCCGCAAAATCTTTTCATAGACATCGTACTGGCGAATAACATAGATGCCGGTACGTCTGGGCAACTGCATTGTCCCCATCAGATTGCGCACATCCAGCACCAGGTCTACTTTGATCCTGCTATTCTGCGCGGCCTCTTCGCCTATCAGTGCTGGCAACTCATCCATATCAATGACCAGGCGCCAGAAATGGCGGGCCAGCGTATAGCCCTCTCGCTCCAGCAGTTCGTGTGCCGCCGGGTTGAGGCTGCTTACCGTATTGGTCAGCGTCACCTCTATATCGGGGGAGATCGTGCTCATCATCTCGCGTGCCCGCTCCTCCACCAGCCAGGTCAGCAGCGTACCGATTCCTCGCCCACGATAGTCGGGATGTACACGCGTGACCGAGGCAAATTGTGCGTCTCGCTCCTGGCGCACCTCTGCATAGCCAACGATCTGTCCCCTGTGCGTAACGATCACCCAGGCGTCGGTCTGCATGTGAAAGTTCGATGATTCCCAGGCCCTGCGTAAGTCGTCCTCGGTTGGATCGGCCAGGCCCTCTTCGGCGATATCGCATGCTCTCATCAACTCTGTCACGGATTTCAAGTCGGACATGATAGGACGCCGCGCGGATAGATTATGTAGACGTACAACCATTGGTTTCTCCATTCTTCTAGAAGGTATTACGGGGTAGTGCATAACACCCTCGCTAGTGTTGTGGAGAAAGAGACCGACAGGGACAAGTTTCCCTTTTACAAACTTCGACCAGCTACACCCTGGCTTCTCTCCCTGCTTACAGTTCCTTCTCGTATCTGTATCTGTTAAAGCGTCGATTACGATATGCTCCTGTTTTCGTCGGTTGCTTAATGGCTTGCGGACTGCCTGCCATCATGAGAGGTCCTCGCGGACCGTGGGTTGTAAGTCCTTTCATCATTGTTCTCTCTCCTGATTACTTATTCTTTTTGTCAACGCTTTATCCAGTAAAGCTTCAGAGGGCACCTGCTCTCTGGCTCCTTCACCTGCGAGTGCCTGCGGCGCTCACCTCTGACCGGTTGTTGAATGAAAAATGCGCTGCGCGCATTTTTCATTCAACAACCGGCATTCTGCGCGAGGCGGAGCGCACAACGTTATCCATTCCTCTTCAGCTTGCCTGTACGCTTGGCATAGCGCTCGGCAAGGCCAAAAATCCAGAGACCCAGCGGAACGCTCAGCACACCGCTGATGAGCAGCGGCCAGGTGCTCGCCCAGATGGTGGGCGACCAGATGGCCGCATTATGCTGCAAAGCAGCGCGCAGGCCATCCAGCACGTAGGTAGCCGGTGAGATCCGTGCCGCCGGCTGCATCCAACCTGGCAATACGCTGATTGGATAGTAGACGCCCGAAACCAGCAAGATTACCGCCTTCACGATATAGGACATCTGCGAGCCGCGCTCCGTGAAGAGCAGAGGCAGAACAGAGGCCCCGATCCCGAAACCGATAAACGAGACGCTGCCCAGCAGTAATATAAAGATCGCCGTCCCGTAATTGGCCTGGCTCAAGTCCAGGCGGAAGAATGCCGCGATAACGAGCAACTGGACAAAGGTGAAGAGCATACCGTGTACAATGGCGTACCAGCAGCTCCCGATCATATGCGTGAAGCGGGAAATAGGCGCCATAAACGTGTGCTCTATCGTGCCTTCCCAGCGTTCGAAGTTGATTACATCGGTAATACCATCGAAGGTTACACTCAGGTATGACCAGACCGATGTGCCAATCACCAGGTAGAGCGTGAGCGAGTTGACCTGGGCCTGGCTCACGTTCCCCAATAGCTGGGTATTTTTGCTTATCAGCGTGACACTCAGCGCGTTAATCACGTTGTAGACGAGCCAGACCAGCTCCCAGCCCCAGTAACGTTTGGCAAGATTCCAGTTGCGTTCAAAAAACGCGTAGCCCGCTCGCCCTTGATGCATCAATGTTGACATCTATATATCCCTTTATTCCTCTTCCTCTTCTTCTCGCTGCGCCTCCAGTGCCTCGAAAGCCTTTTCCCAGCTTCCGTAGCGCTTCACGTCCTCTTCCGTGATCAGGCGCGAAGCCGTATAGTACATGAAGACTTCATTCATCGTCGCCGGCGACTGCTGCCCCATCAGTTCGCCTACCGAGCGTTGCAACTCCGCTGTTTCGCCCAGGGCCATGATGCGTCCCTGATCGATGATCGCCACGCGGTCACAGAGGATCTCGGCCTCATCCATGTCATGCGTAGTGATCAGGATAGTCGCGTCATGCTGCTCGCGTAGCTCTTTTACGAAGCTCTGCACATCGAGCTTGGAGCGGGGATCCAGTCCCGTCGTCGGCTCATCGAGCAGCAGCAGCACCGGAGCCGTCAGAAAGGCGCGGGCAATGGCGACCTTCTGCTGCATACCACGCGACATATTCTCCAGAGGTGCGTTGATGCGATCAGGCTTGATGCCCAGTCGCGCCAGAATGCTCTTGATCTTCGCGCGCGCCTCGTCGCCCGGCATGTTGTAGAGCCTGGCGGCATAGATCAGATTCTCCATCGGCGAGAGCTTCTTGAAGAAGGAGGCTTCTACGCTCACACGATTGATAAGCTGCTGTACCATCAATGCGTCCTTCTCAACATCGTAGCCGAAGACGCTGATATGGCCGGTATCGGGGATGAGCAGCGTGGAGAGCATGCGAATGAGCGTCGATTTACCGGAGCCATTCGCGCCGAGGATGCCAACGATCTCGCGGCGCCGGACAGTGATACTGACGTTATCGACAGCGCGCACCGCGCGCTCTTTATTCAGCTCTCCCCGCCTCCGTCCGGGCCAGGGCAGCCAGGGGCGTGATTTCTTGAAGACTTTAGAGACACCATCGATCACCACTGCATCCTTTGTAGTGTCAACGGTCATAATGTTTTGAATAGCTATCAGATTATGAACGGCCAATTTTTTCTCCTTCTTTAAGAAATGTCGCCAGAGCACGCCTGAAAATAACGACAAAAAACCGTGGGACAGATTTTCATTTTGACCTGTGCCCACGGTTGAAGGGGTTGCTTCTTAATACGCGCCTGTCAATCAGGCGGTCCTCCTCCAGACATGGACACACTACGCCCCTGGTTGCCACCAGTCAGAAACTCCTCGCACACCTCAATAAGCGCAGCGGTAAGGAAGATGGGCATAGCATGGCCGTAAGCGACCAGCAGATCATGCGGGCGCCGCACATAGAAGAGCTTCTGTGCATTGCTATACATGCTCGCCATCTCCTTTCGTGAGATTTCTTTGATAGGGATAACTAAAGGCCCTGTTCAGGGCCATTGCGAATTTCTGCACGAGTAATCAACGTTACTTCAAGTATACGGACTGTTTGCTACTCTGTCAAGAGGACAAACCGGGTATCCAGGGCTATGTAATGCTCCCCACCCCACGCCCGAAAGGAAGAGTCTGGGCGGGGACACCCCCGCGCCCCGCAAGGGGGCGGCCGCCCCCTTGACCCCCGCTTCGGGCGAGCATTACATAGCCCTGCCGGGTATCAGCGGTCTTTAAGAGGGTGCCTGCTGCCCGGCAGCCACACCCTCTAGCGGGCGTTTGCGCGGCTAGCCGCGCAATATATAAAGCGAGCGGCGCAGGCGCGCGCAAGCGACGCTTCAAGGAAGCAGATACATTCTACGCAACCATATCAAGCAGCGTTTGACGAGCCTGGATGATCCCGCTGTGCGTGGATTACTTCATCGAGCCTGCCCTGCTGGATAGCCCGCACCAGCGCGATATGCTGCTCGATGGCTTGCTGCGGCGTCGCGCTGCTCACCTCATAGACGACCAGGCGCACCATGGTAAGATAGCCGTACTGCTGGGGATAGATGGCAGTCACATAATCGCGGCCCAGGAGTCTATCATCAAAGGAGGCCACGACATAGCGCTTTCCATCCGGGGCAATAGCGACATGTCGCGCCAGGTCTAACGTTTGCAGGCGCACAGGGAGAGCGCCGGGAATTTCGACCGCGCGGGGGGCGCTGGTCGAGGCCGGAAAAGGTGATTGCTCACCGTCCACCACTTCATTTTGAACCATGAATGAGCACTCCTCGGATACAAGCAGAGAGTTTACAGCCTGCAACTTTGCGCAAACGCAGGCTGTAAACTCTAGTGTACGCAAGTCTTAGCATTTGGTCAAGCCAGTTTGCTAAAACTCCCCATCTTCGACTTCATCCTCAATAGAGAGATGCTGCGCCCGCCGGCTCTGTAACCTGGAGCGCAGGAAACTCGCGGCGCGCTGCGGCAGCCAGCGCAGGAAGTAGGGATGCCGCAGGAGATAGAGGAAAAGGTGTGGCTGGAGACGCTTCCACAACATGGGCAGTTTGTTGATCTCCCCGCTGCGACGCGGGTGATCTATACTCTCTGGATCGGCCCACTGGTCGCGCACATAGATATCCCCTAATTGCTCCAGCAGTTCGGCATCCCCCGGCGTGGAGCGAGCCAGTTCGCGCATATACTCATAGGGAGTCTGCGCGGGCCGCAGGTTGATGCCGGCCCAGCTTGCCAGCAGGCAAACGCGCCCATACAATTGCATTGACAGGCTGTAGCGCCGGAAGAGACGCATCCACCAGATACCGAAGACGACACAGGCGAAGAGGATCAGCAGGACGAGGCCGCCGAAAGCCATCCCGATATGCTGGCGCAGTTGCTGCGCTCCGTCGCTCTGCGTGCCCAGATTGCCAGCGCCGCTATCATTCAGTTCCGGGGAATGGCGGAACTTGCCGGCCTGCAATCCCAGGCCGGGAACGCCTGCGCTGCTGCCGCCACCCGTCGAACTTATAGGGAACTGATTCTTCTCAGGCCGGGCGAAGGGCTGGAAGCTCGGCGACGGCTCAAAATTGATCCAGCCATAGCCGGCGAAGTAGATCTGCGTCCAGGCATGGGCGTCAGTCCCATAGACCAACCTTTGATGCGCGTGTTTCGAATCGGGCTGGCCGTTGGTATAGCCCGCCACCACACGGGCCGGGATCCCCAGCGTGCGCGCCATAATCGCCATCGCCGAGGCAAAATAGTTACAATACGCTTTCTTGTCACTATGGAAAAGGAGCCATTCAACCCCTTCTTCATTAGAAGGGCGGTGGACATTCACGCTATACGTGAAATTGTCGCGCAGATAGCTTTCCAGCGCCACCGCCTTATCGTACATGGTTGGAGCCTTGGCGGTGATCCTCGTCGCGAGCGCGCCGATGGCCGGGTCAAGGTCCTTCGGCAATTGCAGATAGGTATTGAGTATCGCCGGATTGTAATAATTGGGCGGCACCGGTTCGTCATTCGGCGGCAAAGTACGGGGGGCGTCTTTGGGCAGCGGCACCGTGCGCAGCGTACCCACATCGGCGGAAGAGACGGCGGAAACGAGGTTGTAGCTTGTGCCGCCGTTCAGAGCGCCGTTGCGGCTCAACCATGCCATAGTGACGCCCGACGCCTGATTGATGAGCAGGCTGGCCGGCAGGTTCGCCGAGATGATATCGGTGGCGCCGAAAAGGAACGGGTACTGCTCGCCAGGCGGCTCCACAACCGTAATCTTCTGGTTAATGGTATGTGTCAACATCGCCGATGATGGAAACGGCTGATTCGTCTTGATGGGCAGCGAGCTTGCCGGCCCGACGATCCAACCGTGATCGGTATAGGTATCGTAGCTCAGGGAGGCCAGGTACTGGCTTGCATCATCGCTCTGCACTGTGAACACCAGGTCATGATTGAGGTTAGGATTGCCCCCCATGACCAGTGTTTCACGGAAGTTACCCCGGTTGGAGGGATTTATGCCGCCGCTTACCGAGATCACGCGATCCCACGTATTCTGAAGCTGCACCCACGGGTTAGCACTCACCGTCCAGAGCTGCGCGGCCTGCGCCTGCACATAGCCATACGGCAGGAGCCAGGAAAGGAGCAGGATACCAATGGAGATGAGCGCCCCCGCCTGCATCACATCCCAGCCCAGGTCGTCGGCATAGCGCAGTCCCTGCCGGCGCCAGCGCCGTACCGACTCGTACAGATTGAAGCGCAGCAGCAGCAGCAATGAAGCCATCAAGAAGACTATAAGAAAGATGACAAAGCCCGAGTCTACGTTGCTGAGGTTGATAAGCAGCACGACGGCGTTGGCGACGATCATCAGCCAGGGGCTGCGCGTATGATAGACGAGCCACGCGCTGGTATAGGCCAGGATAAAGCTCAGCGCGACGATGAAGAAGAGAAAGATCGAATCGTCATCCCCGGTTCCCCCGTTCTGGACCGTCACGAACCAGTTGTGTATGCCATGCGCAAGCGCCGCCAGGTCTCCGCCATAGAAGGCGCCCGCCGTCTGCCAGAAGGCGAGCAGCAGCCCGAACCCGATAGCCACAACATGCACAGGGATGCGGGGAAAGAGCTGTTGTTTCGCGGCCAGCACGCCGCCGATCAGACCGAGCGCGGTGGTCAGCGTGAGGATATTGAGGTGATCCACCCAGCCGACGGCCTGTACGGACCAGATTGTACTATAGACGACGGTAGCGACAAGGAACAGCGAGAACCAGCCCTCGGCCAGCCCGATGTGGATTTCTAACGGCCTGTGTGACCGCAATCCCTTTCCGCCAGAGTCGTCGTTATCCGATCTATCGGAGATAAGCTTTGCCAGTCGCTCAACCGCTGCGTCGCGCATAGTTACTACCTCCGTGTGCATAACGGGCATCGGGACTGCCACTCTCCAGGATTTGAGCGAGAGGATCCCCACATTTGATACGCATTACAGGGATACCAGCGCCTTCCAGCAGGGCCAGTGTATCTTCGTCGGGAGGTTTGTTCTCGAAAGAGGCTGCGTCGAGTCCGATGACGGCTACCTGCACGCCCCGGCGCTGGAGATGACGCACTCCCTCGTGCCAATCGCGTGAGCTTGAAGGAGTAATCACAATAGCGACGGTATTGCGCCCAAAATGGAATGCATCCAACGCCAGCGCCTCTTTCAGTTCCGGTCCTGGCCCTGCTCTCACCACAGCCAGCAATTCAAGGACGCGCTCTACCTGCCGATCACCGCGATCCAGCGAGAGGAATTCGCGCTGCTCGCCATTGACGATCACTCCTACCGAGAGATCCTGGCGCAGCAGATAGATGGCGACGGACGCGGCGAGCGTCACCCCGTATTCCTCCGTCGAGTGTTCGCCTTCGCCCGCCTGCACCGTATCATGCAGGTCGAGCAGAATCCACGCGTCTACCGCCGGATCCAGGTCGAACTCTTTTACCATTAGTTTATTATAGTGCGCACTGGAACGCCAGTGAATGCGGCTGAGCGCGTCGCCCGTCATATACTCGCGAATAGTGGTAGCGTTGGTTGTGGTGTGCAAAGCGCGCTGCGAACTGCGCCCTCTGCCCGGCAGGCCACCGGTAAACAGGGCGAAATTGCTGATTGGTAGCACGCGCGGCAACACCAGCACCTCCTGCGAAGAGGAGAGGAAAATACGACGCCGAAAGAGGCCGAAGGGATCACCGCTGGCGGCCGTCACCGGGCCAAGCTGGAAGCGCCCGCGCTGCCGGCAGACGGTTCGCGCCCGCCACATCGCGCGCTTGCGTCCCCCCATGCTGGCGACGTAGCCCGCGCGATGGCCCGGCAGCGTTGAGCCGTCGGTGATCTGCACCCAGAGTTTGGGTATCACCCCCAGGTTGTCCAGCATCAAGCGCTCATCGAAGTTCTCGCCGACCTGCACGCGTCCGCTGGTCGCCGTGCGGCGGAAAACGAGCTTGCTCAGACTGTAGCGCGCCCACAACCAGGAGAGCACAAACAGCGTGAGCAGCACGTAGGTCAGCAGATAGAGGTCCTTCCACCCGCTGCTGATCGAAAAGAAGGCCAGAATGGCGATGAGCAACAATGCCTGCCAGGGTCGCATAGCTAGCGCCCCTTCCCGCCACCAACCCATGCATTCGGCACCGGAACGGTTTGCAGAATCTCATCCAGGATCGCCGTAGGAGTTATCGCACGAACACGCGCAGCCGGCGTGACAATGATGCGATGCGCAAGCGTTGGCTTCACTAGCAGTTTGACATCATCGGGTATAACGTAGCCGCGTCCCTGCATCGCTGCCAGCGCCTGAACCGCGCGGAACAGCGCCAGCGAGCCGCGCGGGCTGGCTCCCAGGTAGATATTCTGATGATTGCGCGTCGCGTTCGCAATCGCCACAATATACTCGCGGATAGATGGGTCGACATGTATGGTGCGCACTCTTTGCTGAATCACCACCAGTTCTTCCGCGGTCATGATCTGCGCCAGGTCGTCCAGCGGATGATGGTGCTGGTGACTATCCAGGATATTCATTTCATCCTGTGCCCTGGGATAGCCCAGTTTAATATTCATCATGAAGCGGTCAAGCTGCGCTTCCGGCAGGGGGAATGTACCTTCGTACTCGATGGGGTTCTGGGTTGCCATGACCATGAACGGCTCCGGCAGGCGATAAGTCACGCCATCCACGGTAATCTGCGACTCCTCCATCGCTTCCAGCAGCGCGGACTGCGTTTTGGGCGTCGCGCGGTTGACTTCATCGGCAAGCACGATCTGTGACATGATCGGGCCGGGGCGAAATTCAAAGTTGGCCGTCTTCTGATTATAGACGGAAACGCCGGTCACATCGCTGGGCAGGAGATCGGGGGTAAACTGGATACGCTTGAAGGTACACCCGATAGAGCGAGCGATAGCTTTGGTAAGCACGGTCTTGCCCACGCCGGGCACGTCTTCGATCAGCACATGCCCACGACAAATTACAGCGATCAGGCTGAACGCCACCGGCTCAGCCTTACCGACGATCACTCGCTCCACATTGGCAACAACGCGTTGCACTGCGCTCGCCAGATCCTGAACTGACTGCATTTCTATCTCCCCAATGAGGTTTTGCTTGAGGCTGACATATCGATGGATACTTTTATGGTAGTTATGTGTATTACGCCAACGTACCTCATCTTATCACATAGACGCGCAGGCAGGAACGCGTATGCTGAAAATACTCAGGCGCTTATATATTACTACATACGTATCTACGTTACCAGAGATATTCTCGTTGCGCGTTTTCATATCTCAGGGGAGATGACCACACTGAAGACCGAAGACGCCCGCAAGGGGCGTCTTTGATGACCCTCTATGCCTGCAACGAAGTTTATGCTATTATTGGGGACATGAACCAGAGCGATGAGCAGCAGAACGAGGAACTGTACGCAGTAGTGCGCGGGCGCGTCCAGGGAGTGGGGTTCCGCTATTTTGTGGTCGAGGAGGCTCAGGTTCTCCGCCTGCGTGGCTACGTGCGCAACGACGATAATGGCGACGTGGAGGTGCTCGCGCAGGGGCCGCGCCCGGCCCTCGAACGCCTTCTGATGCTGCTGCGCCGGGGACCATCGGCGGCGCGCGTATATGAGGTGCGGACAGAGTGGCGCAAGCCAACGCTGCATATCAGCGGCTTCCATATCCGCTATTAGCATATGTCTGATTTCCGAACACCAGATCCGGCTCGCGCCTGCGGCGCTTTCATGAGATAGTGTGTTGTGTGGCAAAATGCTCCTGGCGCATTTTGCCACACAACACACTATCGCCCAGGCGCGGCGGAGCCGCGCGAAGGGCGGGCGCGACGAGGAAATACAACAACTGTTATCACACAGCTACGAATAGAAGAGGTCATATATCATGATTGATCGCGAAACGGTAAAACACGTTGCCACGCTCGCCAGGCTGGGGTTGAGCGAGGAGGAGATCGAGCTTTTTAGCAGCCAGCTCTCCGGCATTCTGGAGCATATACGCGTGCTGCAAGAGGCCGATGTAAGCGGCGTCTCACCAACTGCCCACGCCTCGCGCCTCACCGATGTTATGCGCCAGGATACCCCACGGCCATCCTACCCCCCGGAGGTATTGCTGGCGAATGCTCCCGACCAGGAGGATAATTGTTTAAAGGTCAACGCGGTACTGGAAGGAGCATAAGCGACGATGACAGCACTACACGAGTTGAGCATTCACGAGGCGGGCGAACTGCTGCGCCAGCGTAAAATCTCTTCGGTTGAGCTGACACAGGCTCATCTGGACCGCATTCGCGCCGTGGAACCGAAGGTGAAGGCTTTCACGCTGGTCACTGACGATCTCGCGCTCAAACAAGCAAAAGAGGCTGACCGGCGCTTCGCCAGCGGCGCGACGCTCTCCCCGCTCACCGGCATTCCGCTCGCGATTAAGGATGTGATCTGCACAAAAGGCGTTACGACGACTTGCAGCTCTCGCATGCTGGAGCATTTCGTGCCGCCATTCGACGCAACGGTGATGGAGCGACTCAACGCGGCGGGCATCGTGATGCTGGGCAAGACCAACATGGACGAGTTCGCAATGGGTTCCTCCACTGAACACTCGGCGTTCTTTCCCACGCACAATCCCTGGGATCTTGAGCGCGTGCCAGGCGGGAGCAGCGGCGGCTCGGCGGCGGCGGTAGCCGCGGGCATGGCGATGGGCGCTTACGGCAGCGATACGGGCGGCTCCATCCGTCAACCGGCCGCGCTTTGCAACGTTGTGGGCTTGAAGCCAACCTACGGGCGCGTCTCGCGCTTTGGCCTGGTAGCATTCGCATCTTCGCTCGATCAAATCGGTCCTTTCGCACGCGACGCCCGTGACGCGGCCCTCCTGCTGCAAGCCATCGCCGGTCCCGACGCCTGCGATTCGACCTGCTCGCCCCGCCCGGTGCCTGATTATAGCGCGGCATTGACGGGCAGTATTAAAGGAATGCGTATCGGCATGCCCAGGGAATACTGGGTGGAGGGCGCGCAGCCCGGCGTGGTCAAAGCTGTACGCGAGAGTGTCGAGCGCCTGCGCGAACTGGGAGCCGAGATAAGCGAGGTCTCCCTACCGCACACAAAATACGGCATCGCCGCCTACTATATCATCGCCCCGGCGGAGGCAAGCGCTAACCTGGCACGCTACGATGGCGTCAAGTATGGCTACTCCTACCGCGACACCGGCGATATGTGGGAGGCGATGGAAAAGACGCGCCAGTACGGCTTCGGGGCGGAGGTGAAACGCCGCATCATGCTCGGCACCTACGCGCTCTCAGCAGGCTACTACGATGCCTACTACAAACAAGCCGAGAAAGTGCGCTCGCTGATTATGCGTGATTTCGAGGAAGCCTTCGCGCAGTGCGATGTGCTGGTCAGCCCGACGGCGCCAACCGTGGCCTTCAAGATCGGCGAGATCTCCGATCCCTATCAGATGTATCTTAACGATATGTTTACTCTCCCGGCTAACCTGGCGGGCATCTGCGGCGTTTCTATTCCCGGCGGCTTTAGCGATGGCCTGCCGGTAGGGCTGCAACTACTCGGCAATGTTTTCGCCGAGGATACTATCCTGCGCGTCGCCGATGCCTTCGAGCGCGTGACAGATTATCACACTCGCTGGCCTCAAGATTTGTGATAATGAAGGGATCAGGGCAAGATGGGTCAGGGCAAGCCGATGGGGGCAAGCAAGCCGATGGGGGCAAGCAAGCCGATGAGGGCAAGCCGATGGGGGCAAGCCGATGGGGGCAAGCCCCATCTCTACATGTAGGGGTAGAGCTGGCCTTGCCCATCTCCACCTTCTTTTGCCGAAAAATCAGGGATGACTTTGATGGGACGCCGTATTCTTGCTATTGTTCTGTTACTCCTGGCACTCGTTCTGTTGATCGCAGCGCCAGTCCTCGCTTTTACCCCTCTTGGCGCGCATTCTCTCAGCAGGCTGGGGCTGATCGCGCCCACACCGACGCCAATCCCCCGGCCAACGCCTCCCCCGCCGCCCCAACCGATCATCACCGTCACAAAAAAGCCGCCAGCGGTTGGCGCCAGGGCTGTCTACGTGGTCGATATGGAGACGGGCAATGTTCTGGATGATATCAATGGCGAGAAACCTATGCCAATGGCGAGCACCACCAAGATCATGACCGCGCTCATCGCCATACAGACGGCGGACCTCGACATGCCCATCACTGTCAAACAGGATGCCTACAACCGCGTCCATCTGGATGGAGGCAGCAGCGCCCAGCTGGTCGTCGGCGATACGCTGCCGCTGAAAGACCTGCTCTACGCCTTGCTCCTGCCCTCCGGGGACGACGCGGCTACCGCTATCGCCGATGCCCTGGGCGATGGCTCATCCGCGAAGTTTGTGCAGCGCATGAACCTTTTTGCCTATCGCCTGCGGCTCTTCCAGACCCACTACGCCAACCCCGATGGTCTTAGCCTGACGCCTCAGGAAGACGCCGAGCACTATACGACGGCCGCCGATCTCACGCGCCTGGCACGCTACGCTATGAGCATTCCCCTCTTCGCGCAGATCGTGCGCACACAAAAGTATCATGTGTCGGCCACGGCGCGGCACCATGCCTATACCTGGACCAACACCAATCCGCTGCTCGGAACCTATAAAGGCGATATCGGCATCAAAACTGGCTTCACCTTTGCCGCCGGCTACTGCCTGGTTTTTGCCGCCACACGCGCAAACTACCATCTCATCGGCGTTGTGCTCGACAGCCCGACAGAGGAGCAGCGCGTCAAGGATGTCACCGCGCTGCTCAACTGGGGCTTTAGCCTGCCACTTTTACCGCCCGCTTCCTAGCCCCTTCCGCCCAATATCAGCAGGGTACTAGTAAGCTAGCGCCAAACATGATAGAATAATCACACCTATGTGTGCCATGCCAATTTGAATAGAGTATACTGAATGCGTTACGCCATTTTTACTGATATACACGCGAATCTTGAAGCGCTGGAGGCCGTGCTGGCAAAAATCGACGAGCTGGCACAGCAGGAGCCTGTTGACCAGATCTGGTTTCTGGGAGACCTGGTTGGCTACGGCCCCAATCCGAACGAATGCATTGTGAAACTGCGTGAGCGGACGGATGTCATCATCGCGGGCAACCATGACTGGGCAGCGGTTGGCAAAATTGATTTAGATGATTTCAGTGAGGCAGCCCGCATCTCGGCGGAATGGACGGCTGAGCAGCTCACCGAGGAGCATCGCGCGTTCCTGGCCGACCTGCCAGAGCGCCTGGAAATTGGCGAGTGTACCCTCGTTCATGGCAGCCCCTACGGCCCTCTCTGGGAATATCTGACCTCTGAAGTGCTGGCGGAACGCAGCTTCCAATACTTTAACACTCGCTTCTGTCTTGTCGGGCATACTCACGTCCCCATTATCTTCCAGCAGCCCTATAGCACCGCCGACATTCCTACGGTCCCACTCGAGTCCGGGGAACAGAGCGCACCTGCTGGCGATCCACACAACAGGGAGGACGAGTCAGAACATCCCGGTAACGGAACGCTGGATAGCGATGCTGATGAAGATGACGATGACGAAACGGTAGAGATGGTCGCGGTACGAAGGCAGGCAATACAGACAACGGCGCACAACGAGAGCGCTCACAAAGATGCAGCCTCTCCCACATCCAGCGGCACAACCTCCACGGAAAGTCAAGCCAATCAGCAAGAGGAGGGCATGGCAGAGGCAGGCAGCACTGGCACCGGTGAGCCAGATGAGACGCCTGAAATCGCTCCCGCCGTTCCTGTAGCGGAGACGCATACACCCTCGTCCGAAGAGGCGCAGGGGTCAGAGAGACAATCCGACTTTACCGGCGAGACCAGCCCCGAGGAGATTATCATCAGCGCCGAAGACCGGCTCAACCAGGAAATCGAAGAACTGCTGGCGTTGCTGGGACTGAGCCAGAGTATGATTCAGGTAACGAACGAGATGATTGTCCCGCCGGAGGGTTTATGGCAGCCCGCCGAAGGTCATCGCGCCATTATTAATCCTGGTGGCGTCGGTCAGCCACGCGATGGCGATCCTCGCGCCGCATTTATGATCTATGATACCGAGCGCGGCTTTACGTTCTACCGCATCGGCTATGACATCGAGAAGACGCAGGAGAAGATCATCAAGGCAGGGCTGCCGCAATACCTGGCAACGCGCCTGGCTTTTGGTCGTTAGCTAACCTTTCATGAAACTGATCATCGGCCTGGGCAATCCCGGCCTTCAATATGAGCAGACCAGGCACAACGTTGGCTTTCGCGTTGTCGACGCGCTGGCGCGACAGTATGGCTGGCGCTGGGAGCGGCGTGGCAGAGCGATGCTTGCCAGCGGTACAATTGGCTCCGAAAAAGTGGTTCTGGTCAAACCCCTGACTTACATGAACAATAGCGGAGAGGCCGTGGGCGAACTTGTCCGCTGGTATAAAGTGACACCAGAGGATATACTGGTCGTCTATGATGAACTTGATCTCCAGGTCGGTCAGATACGCCTGCGCAGCAGCGGCAGTGCCGCCGGGCACCACGGCATGGAGAGCATCGTTCGTCACCTGCATACCAATCAATTTCCCCGCCTGCGCGTTGGCATCGGGCGTCCCACAAACCATCGCATGGAAACAATGGATTATCTCCTGACTACGCCCTCACTGGATGAGCGCATCCAGCTGGCAGCAGCGGAAGCGCGAGCAGTCGAGGCGATACCGATGGTCATCCTTCAAGGCTTAAGCGCGACCATGAATATCGTCAACGCCGATCCAGAAGCGCAGCGCAGAGCCGAGGAGAGGCGCCGACAACAATTGGAGCGGCGCGAGCAGGAGCGCCGGCGCCGCGAGGCCGAAGAGCCGTAAGCGTGTGTCTGATCGCCGGCGCCATCCTTTGCGAGCACGGCGCAGCCGCGCGCGTGCTCGGCGCAAGAGGGCCAGACACCGACCGTCAGACGCCCCTTAAAGAAGCATTGCATAGAATACACTTGATGGGATATAATGGGTGAGGTTGGTATAAAAGAGATGCAATGACCACACCCCTACGTAGACGCTCGTAGGGGCGTTTGTTGTTGCCTCTAACTGGAGGATGATGTGACATTACACGGCTTAATCGCAATATTGACGCGCAGACCAGAATTTCGCCGTCTGATAGAGCAACTGCGTGACGCCGAGGGCATACCGGCGCTTACGGGCATTACAGAGGCGGCACGCCCGTTTGTGGTCGCCGCCATAAGCGCGGCGCTCAAGCAGCCACTGCTGGTCGTTGCCACCGATGAAGCGCAGGCTGCCCAGATGGCAGAGACATTGAAGCTGTTTTTGCCAAATCCGAGTGACGTATTCTACCTGCCTGACCGCGACGCCCTTCCCTACGAGCGGCTCATCGGGGACGCGCTGACCACCCAGCAGCGCATGCAGGCATTGATTGCTCTCGTGGAACGCGAGCGCACGCCCATCGTCATCTGCTCCGCCCGCGCCCTGACGCAACTGGTAATTCCGCCCTCAGAACTGGCGGCGGCCACGTTCACACTGCAACCGGGCCAGGAGATTGATCTGACGAGCATGCTGGAGCAGCTCTACAATCTTGGCTACGAGCCGGTAGCGGAAGTGGAGGAGCCGGGACAGTTCAGCCATCGCGGCGGTATCGTCGACCTCTTTCCGCCGACGCTGCCACGACCTGTTCGCGTCGAATTCTTCGGCGACGAAATCGAATCTCTGCGCACATTCGATCAGGAAACGCAGCGCTCGCTGAACCCCGTCGCCACCTGCACGGTTGGGCCAGCGCGCGAGAGCCTGCCCGTCAGGGGGCCGGAGGCCGCTGCGGAGCTGGCGAGACTTGACATCAGCATGCTGCACCGCGACGCCGCGGAGCGCTGGCAGCACGACCTGGAAGAACTCAGGCAGCGTCATTCCTTCGATGACATCGCTTTCTACCTGCCCTACCTGCACAGTCCGGCAACCATCCTTGACTACCTGCCGCGCAATGGACTGCTCATCCTCGACAACCCGGCCAGTATCCAGAACCATATCGGCGAACTGGACGCTCAGGCGCAGGAGATGAGGGAGAAGCTTGAAGGCGAACGCGCGAATCCCCCGCGCCTGCGCGACGCTCATGTCACCTGGTCGCAAGTAGAACTGCAAATTCAGCAGCGACGCCAGCTTCGTTTCGCCGACATTCTCTCCAGCGCCGAAGGAGAGTTCGAGGTACGCCAGCAGGGCGGTACGCAGCATCTCATGCCCTCGTACAGCAGCGCCAACTCCTATGGGGGCAGGCTGCGTGCCTTTGTCCTGGATTGCCGCAAGGCGCTCGACAATCGGGAGCGCGTGGTGATTGTGACCGCGCAGGCACGGCGCATGGCCGAAGTGCTCAGCGATGAGAGCATTCTCCAGGAGGCAACCATTCACGTCAGCCCCGGCACCAGCATCAACCAGATGCCGGAGCCGGGAACACTTACGCTCATTCAGGGGCAGATGGTAGAGGGCTGGCAATCGCGCCCGCTGGCTCTGTATATCTATACCGATACCGAGATCTTCGGCTGGTCGAAACGACGCAGCGTGCAGCGCCGCAAACCTATCACCCCGGCCTCATTTCTGGCCGAGGTCAATCCCGGCGATTATGTAGTACACCAGGAGCACGGTATCGGGCGCTTCGAGGGCCTTGTCAGAATGAATATGACGGGCGTCGAGCGCGAATATCTGCTGATCCACTACGCGGGCACCGATAAGCTCTATATCCCTACGGACCAGTTGGATCGCGTGACACGCTACATCGGCATGGGCGAAGCGGTTCCGGCCCTCAGCAAGCTGGGCACCAGCGAATGGACGCGCGCGAAATCCAGGGTGAAGGAGAACGTACAGGATATTGCCCGCGATCTCCTGCGGCTCTACAGCGTGCGCGAGGCCGCGCAGGGGCATGCCTTTCCGCCGGACTCAGAACAGCCCTGGCTGCAAGAACTGGAAGATGGCTTCCCTTATGAGGAAACGCCCGATCAAAAACGCGCCATCGAAGAGGTGAAGGCCGATATGGAGCGTCCCCGGCCAATGGATCGCCTCGTCTGCGGCGACGTTGGTTATGGCAAGACGGAAGTTGCCCTGCGGGCCGCCTTCAAAGCCGTCCTCGATCAGCGCCAGGTAGCGATCCTGGTGCCAACTACCGTACTGGCCCTCCAGCACTACAACACCTTCAAAGATCGGCTCAAACCCTTCCCCGTGCGCGTGGAACTTCTGAGTCGTTTCCGCTCCGAAAAAGAGCAGAAGCAGATTCTGGAGGATCTCGCCTTTGGCAAGGTAGATATCGTTATCGGCACGCATCGCCTGCTGCAAAAGGACGTGGTTTTCTTCAATCTGGGCCTGCTGGTCATCGACGAGGAGCAGCGCTTCGGTGTTGCGCATAAAGAGCGCCTGAAACAGATGCGCACCGAGGTCGACGTGCTCACCATGACGGCGACGCCTATCCCGCGCACACTGCACATGTCGCTCGTCAATCTACGCGACATGAGCGTGATCGAGACGCCGCCGCAGGAGCGCCTGCCCATTCGCACCACCATTCGCGAGTACGATGACAACCTGGTGCGCGAGGCGATCCTGCGCGAAATTGATCGCGGGGGCCAGGTCTTCTTCGTGCATAATCGCGTGCAGGGCATTCAGACGATAGCGCATAAGCTCCAGAACCTCATCCCTGAAGCGCGCATCGCCGTCGGTCACGGGCAGATGAACGAAGAGCAGCTTGAGCGGGTGATGATCGGCTTCTCCAACGGCGAATACGACGTGCTGGTCTCGACGACGATCATCGAAAACGGCCTGGATATTCCCAACGCCAACACGATCATTGTGAATAACGCGGCCTTCTTTGGCCTGTCGCAGCTCTATCAACTCAGAGGGCGCGTCGGGCGCGCGACTCACCAGGCGTATGCCTACTTTTTCTATAACAAGGATGCCCGGCTTACACCCATTCAGGAGAAACGGCTGCGCGCCATCTTCGAGGCTACCGAGCTGGGCGCCGGATTCCGCATCGCGATGAAGGATCTGGAGATCCGTGGTGCGGGCAACCTGCTTGGCGCCGAACAGTCGGGCTTTATGAACTCGGTTGGCTTCGATCTCTACTGCAAGCTCCTGGCTGAAGCAGTGCAGGAGATGCAGGGGAAGCAGGTCGAGACGGGTGTGCCCACGACCAGCGTCGATCTACCCCTGGACGCCTATCTGCCCGACGAGTACATCGGAGATCGCACGCTCAAGGTCAACTTCTACCAGCGCCTCGCCAACCTGACTCAGCCAGAGCAAGTAGAGGCGATGGCAGCGGAGATGAGCGACCGCTTCGGCGCCCTGCCCACCTCCGCGCAGAACCTGCTGGCAATGGTACGCCTGAAAGTCGAGGCCGCGCAACTGGGCTACGAGGCTATTGCCATGAAGGATAACGCGTTTATCCTCACGGTCAGGCGCAACATTATTCCCAATCGCATCGTGCTCTACCGGCGTTTCCGCAACGAAGCGCTCGTACAGCAAGGAGTGATTCGCATCCCGCGCCGGCTCCTCGGCTCGGACTGGCTGAGCCAGTTGCGCGACCTGCTGCCAGCCATCGCCGCTCCGGCCTCCTCCACCGCCTGACTTCTGGTTCCCTCGCTCATTACTTGCTCGCGCCCGCGGCGCTCGCTTTAAGAGTGTGTGTTGAGACCCGAACGCTTCGCGTTCGGGTCTCAACACACACTCTCCCCCGCGCAGCGGAGCCGCGCAAATGCCTTCCGACGCAGTGGAATTAGAAGGCGATCAGGTCCTTCTCCTGAAGTTCGCTAAGCAAACGCTCGATCTCCTGAATGCCTTTGCGCATGGTACGTGCAAGGTCAGCAATTGTTCTGCGCCCATCGATCAACAGATACAGCGAGCGCTGTGGACGCGTAAGAGGCAGGGCCAGCACGTTCCTATCGGTGCTGCTCTTGCGTGGGACAAGCATTTCGATGCCGGGAATATCCAGGCCATCGCGTAGAGAGGTACGCAGCAGTTCAAGGTCGCCTGTCCCCAGCACGCGCCAGTTCGCTGGCGAAATCCTCATAGGCTGCGATGCAGGCGAAGCAGTACCGGCCGTCTGAAGTGGCTCGGGCGGCGGTGGCAAAGGGCGCGTAACAGGGGCAGCAGGAGCATCACCCGGCGGTGTGACAGGAGCCGCATCCTCAGTTGTATAATGAGCAGGCGAAGCATTTGCTGAAAAGTTAAAGTAGAACCGGCGCCAGCTTAACAAGCGTGTAAACGCCTCCTGACCCACTACATTACCGGCGCGGGCATACGTCGGCTGCCCCAGATGGAAATAGACCTCTCCTTCCTCGAAACGTCCATTCTCCATGCGTTCCAGACTCAATAAGCCACTACTCCTACGGGAACGGAGTGGCTCCAGTAGATCACCTAAACTCTCTGCAACATTATCTTTGCCCCTTGTCATCGCATTGTGCATCTCCCCTCTTTGCCCGCATGGCTCTACAGCAACGGGCATACCGCTTATGTATATTCCCTGTTTTTGATTATGTCTGTTTTCCAACACACGCGCTTGCGAGCGCCTGCGGCGCTCGTCGTTGGAGTTTGCGGTGTGAGACAGACGCGAAGCGTCTGTCTCACACCGCAAACTCCAACCCCGGTGCGGCGGAGCCGCGCGGACGGCCGGCAAGAGCGAGCGAGGAGGCTAAGTACCAGGCTCTTCTTTAAGAAGTCTGGCAGCGCGATACCCAGATGTATCTCTATTTATAGCACGAGCGTAATGTATCATACATAGAGACGAAGATGGAAGTAATAAATGCCGATTTTTGTTACTGCTCTGACATTTTTAACGCATTCTTAATAAGGTGCAACGATAGATGCAGGAAAAGCAAACGTCCCTGTCAGCAAACAGGGACGGAGAAAAACATGCAAGCGCCGGGAATTTTATCAGGGCATACGCTCAACGTTTGGTGTGCATGAGATGAAACAGCAATGCCTGTTTATAGTCAAGAATGCTGACCAGCCCGGTTTTAATGACCTGATTTGAAAGGTTCAGCAGTGTCGAGACGACCTGCAAGCGCGTCTCATCGAGGCCGCTGCTCTGGCTCAGGTGTTCAAGCAACTGTGAAGGCGACAGGCCGGAGATTTCTATACCTGCGCTCACAGCCTCAATACGCAGCCAGAGCAAAAGCTGGTGGCGCATTTGCTCGAAGATAGCGAGGTCATCCTCGCCGACACGCATCATTGATGCCTCGCGCTGGCCGGGAGTCATGCCTGTCGTTGTTACCGGGGGCTGTGCCGCCGGCGACAGGCCGCGCTGCTGAGATGGTGCGCCCGGGGCGGCCAGGCCGGGAGGCGCTCCCACATCACGGGATGGCAGGGGTTGCCCATTGATCGCGCCCGCGTTCACCGGTTTCGCGGGAAGCGACGCGGCAGCCGGAGCTTCCCCCACAGCGCCTGGGGCTTCGGGCTTACGCGCGCGCAGCGGAGCCGGCGGGGCCGCCGGCTCCGCTGCGCGTCCCTGCGCCGGCAAAGAGAGCGTTGGAGGGTCTATGTGCGCCACCAGCGGCTCCGACCTGCGCTTCTGCGGGGCCGCGTTGGCAGGAGCCTCGGGGAGACGGGTGGCAGCGCCATTCCTGGAGCCGGTCGCCGGCGCTGTTCCGGCGCTATTGCCTTGCAGTGAAGCAGCAGGAGGCACGGATTGCGCATGGCGGCGCGGGGCTGCATGCGATGTGCGTCCATCAGGAGAAGCCCCGGACTTGATCTCGCCGCGCAACTCTTGCAACTGCTGCTGCAAGAGCATCGTTGACGCAGCGATCTGTTCCCAGGTCGGTTCAGCCTTCGCATCCGGCCGCATCGACGACCAGGAGACGACGGGGCGCGGGCTGCCAAAGGACGAATTCCCCTGTTTCTGTCCCATAATATGGTTACGCAAGCCCTGGGCCACCGCCCCGGAGGAAGTGCTGAGCAGCATCCTGATATCGGACATTCTCCTGCGTCCCTGCTCACCAAAGAAACTGCGATTGCGCTGCACAAACTGAATGAAGAGACGCTCTATCTGATGCTGAAACTCAGGAGACATCAGATCTATACGGCTCCATTGCGTAAAATCCACCGCTCTCAGATACAGCCAGACCTCCTGGCGTTTAGCACGATCAACCGGGCGCATGCGCAGCGATTGAGTACGAGCATCAAAGAATCGCGGATAGCAAAAATTGGCAATCAGCGTCTCCGCTAACTCGGCCTTCAATCGCGCAATCTCAGCCGGCGGCAGTTGTCCCAGATAAACGCCCATCGCTACATCCTCTTTCCTTAAGTACAGGTATCAGACATCTGAATATACCTGAAGTTGCCCGGCGCTCACGGCGTGAGCTTTATAGGCTTCAGTTGCAGCGCATTGGTGCCCCGAGTAGGCGAGACCGACTTCGGCACCTTCACAACATGCAATGGAAGCCGGGCGCTGACATCCATTATTTTACTCGATGGTTGTGTTAACGGTAAAAGGGCCATAGATATATGGACTAGCCCATTTGGGATGTGCGAATTCTGGAAACCGAACAGCCCGCTCGTCAGCCGTATGACTGCCCCCGGTTTCCAGGTGTTCGTCTGGCACCACAGCAGTGCGGGGACATTCGTGGTAGCCATGTATTCTTTACCATCGCCCGCGGTTGCCAGGAAAAGAATCTGGAATGCGGAAGTGATGGGGGCCGTCACCTGCCAGTATGTCGTAATGGTCATATAGCCGGCGGTATGACTGAAGCTGCTGGGGGCACCAACATCAGCCCCAACCAGCTTCAGATCGCCGCCCGGAGCCGTGAAGATCACACGCAAGGGATTATCTATCACCTGCGGTGAGACATAGATATTCGAGCAGAAGTTATCGGGCAGATTGGGCATGGCGCGGATCGTATCAAAGTCGCTATCGGGCTGCACGACAGAAGCTGGCGAGAGGCCAGGAGAAGGCGCGCCCCGCTTGAGCAGCAAATAGCCATCCTGCGCGGCCACCACTCCATAGCTGCCGCCGAACAGCAGTTTCTTCACCTCCAGCGTGTACGTAGGGTAAGCAAAGAAGGGATAGATATCGGTGGTCACATCAAGAAAAATGTAGTCCGCGGCGATAGATGGCGTAGTGATGCCGTCCCCGTAGGGGAATTGATAGATCTTATCGCGATGGCTCAGGTGCGGAACAAGCCTCGATTGCGCCGCAACAGATGCCGTGGGCGGGATCATAGCAATGAAGCGCTGCGCCAGGGCATCATGGGGCGTAACCACCGGCCATTGAAAACCCGCAGAAAATGGCAGTTGCCCATGAAAGGCGGAATCGGCACGCACAGCATAGAAGATTGTCCAGCATACCATGAAGGCAAGGAGGCCCGTATGCAAGATGCGCATAAAAGACCAGCGAGTACGCACTGGCGCCGGGATATCATCTGCGGACAACCCCTGCTGCCGCAACATCCTCATTCTCAAACGGGCCAGCATGAACTGGACCAGCCACAAAACGAGCACAATAGCCTCGATGGCCGCGAAGATGAGCACCGGCACAATCTCAGCATTGTACTGGTAGAGGCCAGTATACATCTGAACATTCGAGCTGAGCATATTTACAGCCAGCGAGGGCAGCGCCAGCACAAGCACCCACGGAGCGAGCACCGGCAAGTATCCCGCCGGAGTGAGCAGCAGACGCAGATAAAAAATATGGCTGCTCTCCAGCACATACTGGTGAAGAAAGGCTCCCGGATGCAGCACAATATTGGTAATGATCTGCACCGGCCCCTTGCCCAGTGCGCCGTAGCGTCCGATGAGCATCGGCTGACCTGTAGGGCTGAAATGCGGCATAATCACCAGCATTGTCAGCGCGAACCACACCGCACCAAGCAGCGCCAGGGCCAGGCCGCTGCGCCAGCGACGTTGAAAGAGCATCGACCAGAGGCCGAACATGATGATAACCAGCGGTATCTCCTCTTTGCAGGCCATCGCCAGTACAGCAAAGACAAAGAGCAAGATCGTGCGCCGCGTATACATAAAATACAGCGTAAAGAGAAGGAGCGCAGCGGTAAAAGTCACAGCATGGAAATCATACACCGTTGCCTGCTCCTGAGCCGGATAGAGCAGGTAGAGCACCGCGATGCCAGCGGCAGCCAGGTCATTGCGCAGCCTGAGACGGGCAAGCAGGAAAGCCGGATACGCGCCCGTCGCCACCACAAGCGTCTGTAGTACGAGCAAGGCTTTGGGATCAGCCCAGAAGAGATACAGCAGCGAAACCGGAAACAGTATCGGCTCGAAGTGGATAGCAAAACGGGTGATGCCATCGGGACCATAGCAGTTCGCATCGGAGATAATATTACAAATCGTCTGATGCAGCATATTGCCATGTATAGTATTCCAGATGGCCTGATCCATAATGCCAAGATCTTCGGCATTCGTGAGCAGGGCATCATGCCTGGTAGTCAGAAATATGATGAAATAGGCACAGAACACAATGACGGCAAGAGTAACAAGCCCCAGCGCTATCCAGAACAGGCGTTTACGTGGCAATGGTTCAGGGGTCGGATACAAATAAAGACGACTGCTTATAACAGAAAAGCGCTTACGCCAGGTTGCATTCATCACTTCTTACGCCTCCTTAACAACAGCAACCCGTGCAGGAGTCTCAGCTACGAACATAGTCGTTCCTTTTTTTCTCTATGCCATCTGCGACCGAGGAAGACTGATTTGCCTGTTCCTGTTGTACCTGACGCATCTGTCTTCCCCCGGCCAGATAGGCGATACTCACACACATCAACTCGGCAATAGTGGAAACAATGCGCGAAAGGACGGCAACGATGGTTGCCAGCGCCACAGGGATCACCGGCAGGGCCAGCGCAAAGAGCGCGACCATTGCCCCTTCGCGTACACCCAGCCCGCTTGGCGTGATAAAGCTGACAAAGCCGATATCCCATACAATCGCGTAAATACCAACGCAAACGGGCAGCATAGCCAGCGGAGCCGCCGGCCAGAGCGCCAGCAGCAGCACATAGAAGGCGCAGCCAGCAATCAGCCAGCTCACCGACCATGCCAGCGTCACCAGCAAAATATCGCGGTAGCGCAGCGCGAGCGTCACTGGCTCACGCTTCAATATACGTAATGCAACATTTAAAAGGCTATTAAGGATGCGGGGATGCAGGACAACCAGGAGGCCCACTATCGTACTTATTCCCAGCCCCATCAGGACCGGAGTATCACGCAGCAACGTCGTCACGGTTCCCATGTCGCTCCAGAATAGCAGGCTGACCGCGAAGACAAGCGCGCCGGCCGCGAGCTTCGTAATCAGCTCGACGGTCATACTGGCAAACGCCACGGGGCGCGGCACACCATACTTGCCCACCCACAAAATACGCGTAATCACATGCCACACGTTGCCCGGAATATAGCGCACGAACTCCGAGGCCAGATAGATACGCAGGCATGCGCGCAGGTCCAGCCGGTAGCCCAGGCGCATCAGGACCGTGCGCCAGATCAGTCCGAATGATATTTCCTGGAGCACGAACCCCAGGAAGGACAGCCCCAGGAGCCAGAGATTCAACTGAAACCGGTAGGACGTTAATTTCGTCCAGTCGCTTCTCACATAGTAGAAGACAACGGCCAGGATTACCAGCGGCAAGCCTATCTGGAGCACGCGCTTGCCTGCTTTTTTGAGTGCTGCCATCTGCATCAATCGAGTTCCTGCCTGATACTATACTCTTCATCAGACTGGAACGCATAGTGACGAATCATCTCACTTTGCAGGCCCGTCAGAATGAATTGAATGCCAAAAATCATCAGCAAGATGCCAACAAAGAGCAGCGGCTGATCGTGAATGGGCTGGTTCAAAACAATCCTGCGGACGACCACAAACGCGTCCACCAGAAAGCCCAGTAGCAACGTCCAGAAGCCCAGCGGACCAAAGAGACGCAGCGGCGTGCGCAGGAAAGAGGTAAGGAACAGAACATTGAGCAGGTCGATCAGGCCGCGCACAAAGCGGCGCGCACCAAATTTCGATACGCCGAACTTGCGGGGATGGTGGCGCACCTTGATCTCCGCCACACGGTAGCCGCGCCAATGGGCCATCACCGGAATAAAACGGTGAAATTCGCCATACAATTTCAGATGTGGATCTTCGATAACTTCATGTCGATAGGCTTTAAAACCATTATTGATATCATGAAGATGTACTCCGGTCATAACGCTGACCAGCCAGTTAAAAATGCGCGAAGGAAAAGTTTTAGAAAGAGGATCAAGGCGCGGGAATTTCCAGCCCGTGACCAGATCGTAGCCTTCATCCAGCTTCTCTAGAAAATTCGGGATCTCCTCAGGATCATCCTGCAAATCGCCGTCCATCGTAAAGACCGTCTCGCCGCGACTATGGTTGAAGCCAGCCACGAGGGCAGGCGTCTTGCCAAAATTGCGCCGGAAGCGAATGACACGCACAATACCTCGATGATCCTCATGCAGCTTTTGCAGCTCTACAAAGGTCTTATCGGTGCTGCCATCATCCACAAAAATGACCTCGTAGCTCAGCCCGAGCTGCTCGATCTGGGCCGATAACTTCTCAAATAGCGGGCGCACACTCTCCTGCTCGTTCATTACGGGCACGACGATTGACAGGGCAATCTTCTGCGCCGGAAGCCCTGAAGTGCGCGCTTCCGGTTCTGTGACTTTTACCGGGATTTCCATTTGTTGCATACGTAGTCTTCTCCGCTCACAACCGATATATCGATCTGCTCATTGCCTCTGGCTGGCGCACATTATAACATAGCGCCCTTCCAACACTATAGAAGTGGTACCTTTAACCCTCGTTTAATAGAACGGATAACCGGCTCAAAGGGACACATCTTCGGCCAGATCGGGCAAAGGGCAGGCGGCCAGTGAAGCTGACAGCGCGCTGCATTCAGACCCGGGCAAAGAGATCTGGCCGATCAGTTGTGAGGGAATCCACGCCCGCAGCGGTTAGCATACGCAGTTCATCCAGGCTATTCACGGTCCAGAGGCCCAGCTTGAAGCCATTCGCATGCACCAGGTCGGCCAGACCAGGGGTATAGAGCCTGTGATCCATATCCAGCCATTCGCAGCGCAGGGCGGCAACCTGCGTGAAGAGGTTATCCAGAGCGTGCTCGGCATCCGGCGTCCACACGTCGCGGGAGACGAGCGCGCCTGTCTGCACATGCGGCTCCAGCGCCTTGATCGAGGGAAGTATCAGCCAGTCAAAGGATATAATCAGGACATTATTAAGCATACCGGCGGCGCGCACCTCATCCATCACTTTTTTTGCGATGCCGGGATAGCGCCCATGTTGTCCATCGCGTTTGCTCGACTTGATCTCAATGCACACCTGAACGCGTCCCTTCGCCAGATCGAGCACCTCGCGCAGCGTCGGAATCTGCTGGGCCTGGGGCCAGCCGCCCGGAAAATGTGCGGCGGCCTTGAGAGAGCGCAGGTAAGCAAAGTCCAGGTCGAGGATATTGCCCTCACCATCGGTCAGCTTCTCTACGGTATTATCGTGAATCACGACGAGCTGGCCGTCACGGCTCAAATGTACATCCAGTTCGATAGCATCGATGGGCAGCGCAAGAGCGTTGCGAAAAGCCGCGAGCGTATTCTGCGGGGCCAGTTGAGATCCGCCCCGGTGCGCAACGCGCTGAAATTTTCCGGTCATAGAGAGTGACCTGCCTTCCTGAAATAGATTCTATAATTGTTTTGTCGCCTGCTTGCGCCCGCGCCGCGTGACCCCCGGCGGGAGAGGGCAAAGGCGCAGCGCAAGGAATACCCTTTATAGAGAATATAATAGTTTGCTGTTTTGTTGTATAGTTAGGAGTAGACTGAGCAGAAAGAGGGGATCAGCCACATGGCACTGGCTCCGGGACTGAAAGGCGAGGCTTCGACAACCGTTGTGCATGAGAATACCGCAGCGGCGGTTGGCGCCGGCGGCGTTGAGGTATTCGCTACACCTATGATGATCGGATTGATGGAGAACGCTGCCTGGAGGGCCGTCATCGATGCACTGGACGATGGCTATGTGACAGTGGGCACGCGCGTGAATGTGGAACACCTGGCCGCGACTCCAGTGGGGCAGAAGGTCTATGCCACCGCCGAACTTATCGAAGTTGACGGGCGCCGCCTGGTCTTTCGCGTCGAAGCTTATGATGAGCGTCAGAAGATAGGCCAGGGGCAGCACGAACGCTTCATCGTTAACCTGCAACGGTTCCTGAACCGCATCAATACGTGATCGACGCCGTTTCATATCACGCTTGCTATCTGTCAACCAATGTGATACAATGTCAATGCGTCAGGATAAAGATCTTGAAGCGCTCTTCAGCAGCATCAGCCTTTAGAAACCGATGAGGGTTGAATGAAACATGGGGATGTCGGGTTTCGACAGGCGATCAGGTTGAAGAATTGCAGGCCGAGGTGTCGGTAAGCGTCCTCGTTAAACAACCGACAAAACAATAACTGCCAACAAAGCAGAACCAGCTCTCGCCCTCGCTGCCTAAGAAGTAGCGACGAGACGCTCTGCCGGCCTTTTCCTGTGGGGCCGGGCCAGGGCGACATAAACACAGGATGCGATGACGGGGACCGCCCTCTAGCTGTCATCTAAGACCAGAGGGCCAGCGCTCCGCGTATCCTGTCGATGGGAGACCAGAGCGAAAAGCAAAGCATCGACTAAGCCTGTAGTATATTCCTCGATTGGATCGTCTGGACAGGGGGTTCAACTCCCCCTCATCTCCACCAC
>DATGLE010000251.1:0-15378 GCA_035294325.1 Ktedonobacteraceae bacterium
GCCGCTCTCGCCGACGAGGGCGGTAGCGCGTCCGGGGAAGAGGGAGAAGGTGGCGTCCTCCACGGCGTGGACGGCGCGCGGCGGGCCAAAGAGCTTGACCTGGCGCAGCGGGAACTCCTTGTGCAGATGCTCCGCCTCCAGTATGGCGCCGGGCGTCTGTTCCAGGGAAGGGGACATGATCGACTCGTTCGCTATGCTCATTATTACACCTTGCTCCTTTCGGCCAGCGCTGCAAATCCCCTGGAAAACTCGGCCTGCGTTGGCGCCCCGGCGGGATTCAGCCTGGGATTATAAAGATGACAGGCTACCATCTGATCCGGCGTCTGTGATGTGGAGGGCTGTAGCGGCGGAATGACGGTCTCGCAGACGCTGGCCTTGAAGGGGCAGCGCGGATGGAAAGGGCAGCCGGAAGGCACCGAGCGCAGGTCGGGCGGCGACCCGGGGATGCCGATCATCCTGTAGAGCGGGCCATGCAGGCTCGGAAACGAGTGCAGCAGGCCATAGCTATAGGGATGGCGCGGATGGCTATAGAGTTGCTGGCGGGTAGCCTGCTCCATGAGGCGCCCGGCATACATGATGGCGATGTGATCGGCCAGTTCCAGCAGCAGCGAGAGGTCGTGGGTAATAAAGATCAGCGCCGTATTGAACTCTTTGCACAGCGCGCTGATCAGTTCAAGGATCTCGCGCTGCACCACCACGTCGAGCGCCGTCGTCGGCTCATCCATGATAATCAATTCTGGTCGCAGCGCCAGGGCGATAGCGATCACGGCGCGCTGGCGCATGCCGCCGGAGAGTTCGTGTGGATAGCTGTTCAGGCGATCCGGCGCGATGCCTACGAGATTGAGCAGTTCGATGGCGCGCTGCCGCCGCCGGTCCGGCCCCATCTCCGGGCGATGCGTGCGCAGAACGTCCATGATCTGCTCGCCGATATTCATAACTGGATTGAGCGCGTTCATCGCGCTCTGGAAAACGATGGATAGCTCGCTCCAGCGGAAGGCACGCAACTGCGCGGGCGAAAGCTGGAGCACGTCGATGCTGTCCGATTCCGGCTGGTGTGCGCCGTTCGCGCGGCCACCCCTGAGCGATACCCACTGCATCATGCCGCCCTGTTCCCGCGTGTGGCGGGGGTGATAGAGCACCTGGCCGTCGGTAATGATCGCAGGTGGTCGCAGCAGCCGCGCGATAGCATATGCCAGCGTCGACTTGCCGCTGCCGCTCTCGCCGGCCAGCCCCAGGATCTCGCCGCGCCCCAGGCTAAGGCTCACATTGTCTACGGCATGCACAGTGCCGCTGGCCGCATAATAATCTACGCTGAGGTTACGCACTTCAAGCAGAGTATCCGTTGCCGTGGCTGTTCTCAATTACGCCACCGCCTTTCTTACACTCATAATCTTTTCCTTTATGACCTTGAGTTTCGGTTCGCGGCGCAGGCGCGGATTTGCCACTTCATCCATTCCAAAGTTGATAAGCGTCAGGCCCGCGCCCAGCACAGCGATGCACAGGCCCGGAGGCACGAACCACCACCATGCGCCCAGCAGGAGCGCATCGTTATTCTGCGCCCAGTAGAGCATCGTTCCCCAGTCAACGGTAGTAGAATCGCCCAGTCCCAGAAATTCCAGGCCCGCCGCAGCAAGAATAACATAGATAACTGCTCCAATGAAACTGGCTGCAACGATTGATATTTCGTTAGGAAAAATCTCGAAAAAGATGATCCGCCAGGTTGACTCGCCGCTGGCGCGGGCCGCATCGACGAAATCGCGGGTGCGCATCGAGAGCGTCTGCGCGCGCAGCGTGCGTGCGCCATACGCCCAGCTCGTGACGGCAATGACCAGGGCCACTGTAACAGGCCCTTTATAGCTGTGGATGAAGGCCGCCAGGACGATAGCCAGTGGAAGACCGGGCAGAACGAGAAAGATATTGATGAGCAGCGAGAGCGCATCATCGATAATGCCGCCAAAGTAGCCAGAGGTCAGCCCGATGACGACGACGAGAACCATGACCACCAGCCCGGTGAGAAAGCCCCAGAAGATGGAGACGCGCGTTCCGACCAGCAGCTGCGCCAGAACGTCCTGCCCGGTCTGGGTAGTGCCCAGCAGGTGTTGAGCCGAGGGCGGTACCAGTGTATCCGACGAGAAGGCGTTAGGATCATGATGGACAAAGAATGGTCCAACGATGGCTACCAGCACGAAAAAAAGAACGATGCACAGACCGGTGAGCGCTTTAGGATTCCCCGTGAACAGGCGCCACAGGTCGGTCAGGCGGCCTGTCAGGGGCGAGTACGCTCCTGCGCCCGCTTCCGCAACCGGCGCGCTGATAGCTATACTGCCTGTTCCCGTGCTCATGGCGGCTTCCTCAACCTGGACCACTGCGCGGTTGCTATCCTCGGGCAAAGGCGACTGCTGTGGCGATAGCGGTGTACTCATTGCCTAACTCCTTCCCACACGCACGCGCGGATCAAGCGCGGTGTAACATAAGTCGGCCAGGAAGTTTGCTCCGATGACGGCGATAGCTATGAGCAGGAAGATGCCTTCGATGAGCGGGTAGTCAAGGTTCTGGACGGCTTGCAGAAGCGCGAAACCAATGCCCGGATATGAGAAGACGATCTCTGTGAGCAGGGCGCCGCCAACGACGAAGCCGAGCGACATGGCGAAGTTGGTGACGTTGGGCAGGATCGCGTTGCGCGCCGCATAGGAAAGCATAACTCTGCGCTCCGGCAGCCCCTTTGCCTCGGCCATTAACACATAGTCTTCTGAAAGGATTGGTATCATCGTGTTACGCATGCCCAGCAGCCAGCCCGCAATCGAGGCAATGACGATAGTGAAGGCCGGCAGTATGCCGTGCTGGATCACGCTCAGAATAAAAGCCGGAGTCACACTGGGCCGGAGCGCGAGGTCGTAGCCCCCGTTGAGGGGGAACCAGTTGAGCGTGTAGCCAAGCGCGTAGAGTGATATCAGAGCCAGCCAGAAATAGGGGATGGCCGAGAAGAAGGTCAGGAATGGTGTCAGTATCGTATCGCGCAGCGAGCCGCGTTTCCAGGCGACGATCACGCCGATCAGCGATCCCAGCAGGAAGCTAATGATGATCGATAGCCCGTAGAGTCCCAGCGACCAGAAAAGTTCCTGCCCGATGATCGTCGAGACGGGTGTGGGGAAGTACGTGATCGAAAGTCCCAGATTGCCGTGCGCAAGCTGATCAAAGTAGTTGACATACTGTATCCAGAGCGGGGCGTGCGTGTCCCCAAACTCTAATTCCAGCGCGTGCAGCGCCTGCGGCGTAATGCGGCCCTGAAAGCGGCCAACGAGGGCCGCGACGGGATCGCCGGGGGCCAGGCGGGGGATGAGAAAATTGAGCGTAAGCGCCGCCCAGAGAGCCACCAGGTAGAAGCCAATACGGCGTAGCAAGTGACGCATCTTCACTACTCCTTAAATAAGTGCACAATGCGGATGATGCACACAGCGGGGCGCGGCTAGAAAGCCGCGCCCCGGAACTACCTCCTATGCAGGCTTCAGGTTCAGTGCGACGATGGCGGCATCGGGAACGGCGTAGGGCGCGGGCATGGCGTAGGGATTGCTCGCATCCGGCCAGCCAGTGAAGCGCGACGTGTTGTACTCGTACCAGGTCGCGCCATAGACCAGCGGGATAGCGGGCAACTGCTCAACCATGATCTTCTGGAGGCCATTTATCGCCTGCTGCTGCACACTCGGATCAGATGACGTGGCGTACTGCTTGAGCAACTGGTCGGTAGTAGGATCCTTCCAGCGCTCCCAGTCGGAAGGCGAGATCTGACCGGGCGGCATTATGTACTGGCTGTTCAGCAGGAAGTTGTACAGGAAGAACGGAGTCGGGCCAGTATTGGTCCAGGAGATGGCGGCGTCGTAGTTGCCTGTCTGCAAGGCGTTGACGTAGTTGTTTTGCGAAATGGCATTGACGGTGACATTCATGCCGATGTTCTTCAGGTCGTTCGCCATGATCTGGCAGTCAGTCACCCAGTCGGTCCAGCCGGTGACGACGTTGAGATTGAAGGAGAGCTTCTTGCCATTCTTATCAACATAGATGCCATCGGGGCCTTTGGTAAAGCCCGCGCTCTGCATCAATTGATTCGCCTGTGCGACATCCATGTTGAAGGACGTACTCGCGTAGTCGGGAGAGAGGAAGCTCTTATTGGCCGGCAGCACCAGGGCCGTCGGGCTGGCTACCGGCTCGTAGCCGCTCTCCGCGACTTTGTACATCTGCTGGCGGTCAAGCGCCAGGCTGATAGCCTTACGGACAGGCAGCATGTTGAAAGGAGACTTTGTAAGGTTCAGGTAGAGCATGACCACATTCGCGGGCGGGAACCAGTAGTGGTTATGCTCCGGGTCGCGCGCCACAAAGGTCTTTTCAATGTTGGGGGTAAAGAGGCCGGTCCAGTCGACCTCGTTGCGCGAGAGCAGCAGTTCCGCGCTCGTATTCGAGTTGAACGAGGGATAGCGGATCTCTGTGATCGCGGGCTTGCCCGGCTGCCAGTAATTCGGGTTCTTGCCGAGATCGATCAACTGCGGGCTGAAGGACTTCAGAACGAACGGGCCGGTGCCGACGGGTTTGGTGTCGGTGTACTTGGAAGGATCGCCAACGCTCGACCAGAGATGCTTCGGCACGATCCAGGTCTGGCCGCCCAGGTACCATGTAATAGGCGTGTAGGGCGTCTTGAGCGTGACCGTAACCGTGCTGGGATCGGGCGCGGCAACGCCGCTGAGGTACTGCCAGAGTCCGTTGCCATCGGCATCCGGGTACTGGTGGAGCATATTGAGCGTAAATACTACATCATCGGCGGTAAATGGCTGGCCGTCGGTCCATTTGACACCTGATTGGAGATGGAAAGTGAGGCTCTTCGCATCGCTGGAGAACTGGTAGCTCTGGGCCAGCCAGGGCTTGACGCTCCCATTCTCCTGATTAAAGAACAGCAGGGTTTCGTAGATCATCCCACGTGAGCCGTAGTTGGGATTGGGGGCATAGGGACTGAAGTTATCGGTGAAGTCACCGATGGGGCTGGGTACAACGGTGAGCACTGAATTGCCGGCGCTGCTTGACTGGCTGGTGCCGGGGGCCGTACCGCCCGCGCCGCAGGCCGCAAGCACAACGGCGCAGATGGCTAGCAGGCTGAACAGCATGCCGGCCACTCCGGCCTTCCTCTTCCAGGGTGAAGAGAATGTGTTGGTAGCCACAGAAAAACCTCCTTACAAGAGCTACTATGGATCATTCATTGATCCAGGCTGAAAAACATAATGACTACATGACGACCTCACGTGATGATGTAAGTTATCCAGCAGGTGAAACTGTAAGACGATGAGGAGAGCCGCAGGAAGCACGCACTACAAGGCTGGTGGCAAGTTGAATGTGTACAGGCTCTACATGATTGCAGGCGTTGCCATTGCGGGCTGCGGCTCTTTCGCTGGAAGAAGAAACCAGGGCAGCCCGGCTCAATTGGCTTCTTTGTTCAGGAGAAAGATACTGCTCAGGGACGTAAAGGGTGTTGTCCAGCATGGATAAAAGCAGCTCGGCTCCAAGCTGGCCCATCTCATAAAATGGCTGCCGCACGGTTGTGAGCGCGGGCCGGACATGCGCCGAGGTAGCCACATCATCGAACCCTACCAGAGCGATATCCCCGGGCACGCGCAAACCGTGTTCTTCGGCGGCGGCCAGCACGCCATACGCTGTGCCGTCGTTGCCCGCGAAAATAGCTGTTGGTCGCTGCTCCTTCGGGAGCGAGAAGAGTTTGCAGGCGGCGGCGCGCCCGCTGGCGGTTGTGAACTCACCCTCAACCACGAGTGCGGGATCGAGCGCTATTCCCTCCTCTTCCAACGCCTGAAGATATCCCTGATAACGCTCGCGAGAACAGTGCCGGCGCATTGGTCCCTGAATGTGTGCGATGCGCCGGTGCCCGAGGCGCAGCAGGTGCCGGACAGCGGCATAGGCTCCGCCGCGATTATCGACGCCGACCCAGGGCGCGCTGGCGGGAGGATCCTCATCATCAACGATCACCACCGGGAAACCATAGCTGTGCAGGCGCGCGATATGCCGCGACGATTGGCCGGGCATAATCGCCAGCAGACCGGACGTGAGCTTGGTCGCCAGGATATGATCGATCATCTCCCACTTGTCGCTCTCCCGCGAAGAGTCGTTGATGCTGTAAAGCACCAGCTCATAGGACGAGCGCTCCACAACCTCGGCCACACCGTGGATGATGTCGGGGATAAGCGGCCAGGTAAAGGAGGCAACCAGCACACCAATCAAGCGACTGCGCCCGCTGGCAAGCCCGGAGGCCGTGATGCTGGGGACGAAGCCCTGCTCCTCCATGATGCGCAGGATACGCTCGCGTGTAGCCGGGTCCACGTCCGGCTTGTGGTTCAGAACGCGAGAAACCGTGGCTTTTGATACCCCGGCCAGGCGTGCTATGTCGTTGATGGTATGCTTTCCTACCATCGACGCCTCCCCAATGTGTGGATTAGCCACTGGATAGATGAGAAAGCGGTTACGGAACCGATTTCGGTATCGGTTACAGATAGTATACTGACCAATAATGCATCTGTCAAGGCTTTCTTTTCGGATCACAGGGCTATTGAATTCTCCCACGCCACGCCCGAAAGGAAGAGTTTGGGCGGGGACACCCCGCGCCCCGCAAGGGGGCGGCCGCCCCCTTGACCCCCGCTTCGGGCGAGCATTACATAGCCCTGTTCGGATCAGCCGACCTGTTTATTTAAGCCGACCTGTTTATTTAAAAGGTCAGAAAGATGCGTGCCAGGGGAAATGCGTGCCGGGGGGGGAGACGCCGGCCGGGGGGAGACGCCGGCCGGGGGGAAGACGCCGGCCGGGGGAAGACGCCCGCAAGGGGCGTCTCTACATTTTTGTGGTGTGATGATATACGAAATGTAGAGACGCCCCTTGCGGGCGTCTTTGATGGGTTCCCTTTGGGGTTCCCTTTGTGCCTGATAAACCTCCCTGTGAGGGAAGGAGGGCAGGCGGCGTCCTGCCCTCCTTCCCTCACAGGGAGTCACCGAAGGTGGCGACGAGTGCGAAAAGCATTAATTTCTGCTGAGAATAATGCACTTTTCGCAAAAGGGCTTGCAGGTCGGTTCTTAGAAATCTATAATGAAGCTTAAGAACCTGGAAATTGTTTGTCAACGCACCCTTATTATCTTTTTTAATGGAGATCGCTTTAATGGGGGAAGCCAGTACGCAACAGGGCGCTTCCGGGTCAATGAACCAGGAGAAGCAGCTTTTAAAGGTACTCGTTATCGACGACGAGGAAAACATCATCGAGTTTATCCGGTTGGGGTTGCGCTACGAAGGATTCCAGGTGGAATCGGCTCCCGACGGCGAGCAAGGAATTGTTGCGGCGCAGCGTATCGATCCCGATGTAATTATCCTTGATATCATGCTGCCAGGCATCGATGGCCTGGAGGTCTGCCGGCGCCTGCGCTCTAATCCTACGACGCGCGATATCCCCATCCTCATGCTCACCGCTAAGGATGAAGTGCGAGATCGCATTACCGGATTACGCACGGGTGCGGATGATTATCTTACCAAACCGTTCGATTTCGATGAACTACTGGAGCGTATCCGGGCGATCCTGCGTCGCCAGAAACGGGCAGCGCAGGGAGGCGTGGGTGAGGGAGAGGGCGGGGGTCAGATATTACAATTCGGTGATCTGCGCCTGAATACGGCGACGCGTGAGGTAACGCGCGGAGACCGGCAGATCGAATTGACTGCAACCGAATACAATCTGCTCCACCTTTTCATGAGTCATCCCCGACAGGTGCTGGACCGGCAGACGATCCTTAATCGCGTCTGGGGTTATGATTTTCTTGGTGAAACGAACATTATCGAGGTCTATGTTCGCTATTTGCGTGAGAAAATCGAAGACTCGCCAAGTTCACCCCGCCTCATTCAAACGGTACGCAGCGTTGGCTATGTTTTGAAGGGATAGAAGTGAGGAGCAGCGTTTGTTTGTGCAGCGGAGTTTCAGCAGTATGACAGAAGCCGAGGGCAGTGGAGCAAAGGATCAATCAGCGACCGAGGAGGTTCACCAGGATCAGGCGTCCGAGAGCTCGTCTCTAACTCCAGAACCGGATCACGCAGCCAGAATTTCAACGATGGATCTGATGGCTTCCGTGCCAGCCTCCAATGGTGAAGGTGCGCGGCAGGATGCCCCGCGCTGGCTGCGCCCGTTTTTTAGCCTGCGTATCCAACTCATAGTTGTCTATGGCCTGATCCTGGTCCTGGTTGTGCTCCTGGTGGGATCCCTGGCGTATCAGGGTCTTCCTCTCGTCCTCACCATATTACTTGCCTGCGGCATAACCGCGCTGGGCATTGTCCTGGCCTTTGTCTTTTCTACACTGCTGCTGCGCCCGCTCTGGCGCCTTACCGACGCGGCCCAGGCCATTGCCGTCGGCGATCTCAAGCAGCGCGCGCGGCTTCCCCTGCGCCTGCCCCCCCAGGACGAGGTTGATCGACTGGCCGGGAGCCTCAACGAGATGGTTTTACGGCTTGAGCATGCCGAGGAGATGCAACACAGCGCTGAGGAGCGTTTCAGGCGTTTCTTCTCGGACGCCTCGCACCAGTTGCGCACGCCGCTCACCTCGCTACGCGGTTTTACCGAAGTACTCATGCGCGGAGCGAAGGATGATCCCGAAACGGCTTTGCGCGTATTGAAACGTATGAAAAGCGAGGCCGAGCGCATGACCGTCCTCATCAACGCTCTTTTGACGCTCTCCCGCCTTGATGATGGACAACTACTCAAAACGCAGTACTTCGATCTGGCCGAAGTGGCGATGGAGGAGATAGAGCAGGCCAGGGCGCTGGCCGGCGTTGATCGCCAGATCACCCTGGAGCGCAATACGCAGCAGGTCCTGGGCATCCAGGCCGATAAAGAGCGCATCAAGCAGTTGCTTTTCATTCTACTCGATAACGCCATCAAGCATGGCCGTCCCGCGCCCGATGGCAGGGTTACGCTGCGCCTGGATAAGCGCGGCGAGGAGGCCATCATCCAGGTCATCGACAATGGCGATGGCATTGCCAAAGATGATCTCGACCATATCTTTGACTCGTTCTATCGCGGACGCCCGGGTGCCCAGGGCACCCCCGTCATCGGCGCTGGCCTGGGACTCACCATCGCGCAGGCCATTGTGCGCGCCCATCACGGCAGCATTGCTGTCCAGAGCGAACCCGGCAGGACCGAATTCATAGTAGCTCTGCCCGGCGTGAACTAAATCCTGACACATTCCTGCACACCTGCTTTAAGCATCCCCTATCATCTTTCCTAATGTCGTTGAACCTTTTCTTGCCACTGTGATACACTACCCGAAACGGGCAAGGCTTTTTTAGAGTGTGTCTGAGTTCTGATGCAATTGGCTGCTCGCGCCTACAGCGCTCGTCTTCTGTATATTATGTTGTGGAAGATGCGCGAAGCGCATCTTCCACAACATAATATACATTTCTGGCGCGGCACAGCCGCGCGAAGGTCAGGCCGGGGTGGGGCGAGGACGCGGAGCATCAGACCCTCTCTCAGTGAAGGTAGTGTAGTTATGTGGACTTCAACACTGGATCTCAATCCGAAACGGGTAGTGGCCGCGCGGCTCCTCGGGCTGATCTGGCCCGGCGTCTACTACTCTAATATCGCGCCCCTGCGCATAGAGAACCTGCCCCGTCAATCGCTGCCCCTGCCCACCTGGGTGCGAGTGCGCAATCGCCTGGCTGGCATCAGCGCCGCTGATCTGCGCCTGATCGCCGCGCGCGGCGATACACGCATTGCTGCGGCAGCTATCCCCTACCGGCACAGCGCTTACGTCGGGCGTGAGGTGGTAGGCGAGGTCATCGAGATCGGCGATGAGGTAAAGCGCCTGGGTGTTGGTGATCGCGTAGCGCTCCAATATAATCCCAACTGCGTATCGGCGGGTGTGCAGCAGTTGTGCCGTTCGTGCGCCTCCGGTAACTATAACCTCTGCGAATACGGTCCGCTGCCGGGACCAAAGCCCGCCGGCGGCGGCTGGAGCGAGGAGATGCTGGTACACGAGCAGCAGCTTTTCCGCGTCCCTCCCGCGTTAAGTGATGAGCAGGCGGTGCTGCTCGAACCTGCGGCTGCGGCGCTCCACGCCGTTCTGCGCCGTTTGCCGCAGCCGGATGATCGCGTACTGATTATCGGAGCCGGTGCCGTTGGCCTGCTCACCCTCCAGACGCTGCGGGCGCTCGTTCCTCAGGCGGAGATCAGTGTCCTGGCGCGCCATTCCTTTCAGGTAGAACAGGCGACGCGCCTGGGAGCCGCCCACATCATTTATCCGCAAGATAGCTATATTGGTATACAGCGCGTAACGCAGGCCCGGCTCTATCACGGCGCGCTCGGCAACCGCACGCTGCTGGGCGGCTACGACCTGATTTACGATACCATCGGGCAGCGCAAAACTCTGCATCACGCCCTGCGCTGGGTGCGGGCGCGCGCCACTGTTGTGCTCGTCGGAGTCAGCCCCAACATGATGCACCTCGACCTGACGCCCGTCTGGAACCGCGAGATCGATCTGCTCGGTTCGTCGGGCCAGGGCATGGAAGTATGGCCCATCGGGAGCAGCGAGCAGCAATCCACTTTTAGCATTGCAGCGGAGATGATCGCAGCGGGACAGCTTCACCCCGAACAATTGATTACCCATCACTTCGCCTTGCCCGATTATCGCAATGCACTGATGACCGCGATGAATAAGGGGCATAGCCGTGCTACCAGAGTTGTCTTTGACTATGCTTTGCAGCCGGCATCGGTAGTTCCTACGGTGCGCGCCTCCGCTGCTGCCCGCTCATATCGCCCGGCTGCCGTAACCCCGCAGCGCGCGACACGACCACTCTTGCGCAGCAATACGTATACGGAGTCGGCTGATCTTCCGGTGACGCCGCTGCCCCTCTTCGAGCCAGATCCGCTTATCCCAATGCAGGCGGCGCCAGAAGACCAGAATCTTCCCTTTGCGTCTGAGGATGTAGACGACGACCTGGAGGATACGCTGGTAGCCATGCCGGCCATCCGAAAACCGGCCCGGCCAGAATATGCGGAGCCGGAAGCGGGGCCAGCCATTCCCGCGCAGCCTTCTGAAACGGTGGAAGCAGAGCCAACCATCCCCGCGCAGCGGGAGGAGACAGTGGAACCGGAGCTGGCAGCCTCAACGCAATGGGATGATATGCAGGTAGCGGAGCCGGAGCTGGCGGCCTCGACGCAGCAGGGTAATGCAGTGGAACAGGAAGGGCCTGTTTTCGCGGTCCCTGCAATCCCTTTCAACGTTGAAGCTGCCGCAGCCGCAAGCGAAGCGGAACCGGCTGCCGAACTCGATGAAATCGAGCTGTCTATCGTTGAAACAACCTCTGAGGAGAAAGATAGCGTTGCAGAAGCGGCGGCAGAGGAGGCTGCGGATGCCGAAGCCGTCGCGATAGAGGCGCCTGTTGCCGGGCCGCCTGCTGAAACACCCGGGGTGAATGCGAGCGTTGCGGAAACGCCGCTACAGCCGGATGAAGTGCCCCCGCCTTCCGATGCCATAATGAATGGCATGGAGAGCGAGGAGAGTGCTACGGGAGACGCCGCCGGGGCGCTGCTCCCGGCGGGCAAACCGCCGCATAGACAGCGCTCGCCGCGCTCTCGCAAGAAAAGCCGAAGAAACTCATAAAGATGAAAAGATGCAGAAGGACGCCCTTCTGCATCTTTTCATCTTTATGAGTTTCTTTATAAGTATTATGAAGATGAGGCCGAGCCGCGCTGCAAGCGCTCGATAATCTCCTTGAGCCGGCGCGTCTCGCTCTCGTGCTGGTTGCGCAACTGCGCTATCTCCTCTTCCAACTCCACCTGCATCTGCTCCATGCGATCCTTCATATGCAGAATAGCTTCGACGCCGGCAAGATTCACGCCGAGGTCGCGCATCAAGCTGCGGATATGCACAACGCGCTCGATATCGCGGTCCGAGTAGAGCCGGGGGCTGTGCGGGCTGTTCCCCTTGCGCGCGGGCGAGATCAGTCCCAGGCGTTCGTAGTGGCGCAGCGTTTGTTCATGCACTGCGGCTTTCTGTGCGGCCACGCTGATGATATACCAGGCACCATCACTTTTCTCAGGCATGATAAGGCACTCCTTTCGCTGCGCTATGAATGGACCTCGACGCCACGGCTGCGCGCGAGCTTCTCGAACAGCCCTCGTTCCTCATGCGAGAGATGCATAGGCAGGACAACCTTGACACGAGCATAGAGGTTGCCGTTCCCCTCGCCGCGCAGGCGTGGCATACCCTTGCCAGCGAGACGGAACATGCGGTTATTCTGCGTCTCTGGCGGAATTGTCAGCATCAACCTGCGGCCATCGGGCGTCGGCACGGGCACCTCGCCGCCGAGCATGGCCTTGACCAGTTCGACATCGACATCGGTATAGAGATCGTCGCCTTTACGCTCAAACGTTGGATCGGGCTTCACGCTGATTACCAGGTAGAGGTCGCCGCGCGGCCCGCCGCCGATGCCGGGCTGACCTTCGCCCGCCACGCGAATACGCGAGCCATTATCGACGCCGGCGGGGATCTTCACCTGGATGCGTTTGTTGCGCGGGACCACGCCCTGCCCGTTACAGGTTGAGCACAGCCTGTTCCCGACCTCGCCGGTGCCCTGACATGTCGGGCAAACCTCGGTTGACTGAATATTGAAGGTGCGTGTGCTGCCGGTATAGGCTTCCTGCAGCGTGACCTCTACGGGCTGCTCGATATCTTCTCCCGCGCGGCGCCGGAAATCGCTGCGCATGCCTCCAGTGCTGGTGCGCCCGGTGGCCCCGCGTCCAAACAGCGCCTCGAAGAAATCGGAAAAGCCTGTCGATCCCATCGTATCGAAGTCGAAGGGCACGCCGCCACGAGGATTATATTGATAGGTGCGCCTCGTGCCTGCGCCGGAGAAACCAAACTGTTCCTGCCAGTTGGGACCAAGCGTGTCATACTTGCGACGCTTCTCGGGATCTGAGAGCACCTCGTATGCCTCGTTGATCTCCTTGAACTTCTCTTCCGCCTTCTTGTCGCCGGGATTTACGTCGGGATGGTACTTACGCGCCAGCTTACGAAAGGCTTTCTTGATATCGTCGGCGCTTGCCCCGCGCGCAACGCCAAGTATTTTGTAATAATCTTTATAGTCCATATCCCAGCCCTCTTTTGTTCTTCTCGATGGAGCACGCGCCCGCGCTTCCTATGCGCATGCCAGCTCCTCTATGCATGGCTATTTATTTCCCATGCTGACCTTCACACGGGCAGGACGCAAGGTTTCATCACCGAGGGTATAGCCCTTGAGTACCTCTTCAACGATGGTGCCTTCCGGCTGATCGCTATTCTCGACTGCCTCGATTGCTTCGTGCACGTAGGGATTGAAGGTCTCGCCTACTGTTGGCACGGGGGTAAGCCCCTCGCTGCGCATCACCTCGTTCATCTGCCACTGCACCATGCGCAGAGCCTGTTGTAATCCCTGGCGATCCAGGGTATCCTGGTAGACAAGCGCTCGCTCTACGTTATCCATCACGCCGAGCAATTTCTGGAAGAGCGCCTTTTTCTGATTCTGTACGCGATCTAGCAGCACACGCTCCTGGCGCTTGCGAAAGTTTTCCAGGTCGGCGCGTTCGCGCAGATACTTGTTCCAGTTGTCCGCCGCCTCCTGCCGCGCCTGTGCGAGCTGAGCCGAAACCTGAGCGAGCTGCCCCTCCAGCTCAGCGATGCGCGCCTCCTCTGGCGAAAGCGCCTGCGCGTTGCCATTGCCATTCGTATTTGTCGTGGATGTTGCTTGCTCCGCGCCGGTTGCCGGCTGCTCTGCTGGTCTTTCCTGGGATTCTTCCATCACGATTCTCTGCTCCTTAAAACGGTATCTATGCTCAAACCCGGATCCCGGGTTTGCTGCGTAATCTTTATTGCTCCTATAGTATAAACTTTGAGTGCTATCATGTCAAGTTTTGAAGATGAGCTTACTGGGAAGCAGGAGCGGGGAGCACGGCGCGACTGCCCCGTGCTCCCCGCTCCTGCTTCTCAGATCTAATCTTCCAGATCTTCCTCCTGCCCCGCCTCGTTCCAGCGTTCGCCGCGTTCGAGAATGATCGGCCCCCATAGTTCCTGCTGGAGGACGTTGATGCGCTGCCGCTTCCACAGTTCCAGCACGGCGAGGAAGGTGACGATGATTACCAGGCGCGAGCGCTCGTTTTCCAGCACGTCAGAGAGCAGGATGGAGTCGCGCTCCTCCAGGCGGCTCACGATTTCCGCGATGCGCTCGCTTACACGCACGCGCGCGGCGGGTAGGAGGTCCGCGCCGTTTTCCGCCTCCTTCGCCTGGAGTTCGAGCAGGCGCTGGAATGCCTGCGTTAACGCCTGAGCATCGAGGCCGACGAGCGTGGGCGGCGTCCAGGCCAGTTGCGCCTCGATGCCGGCGAGCAGCCCGGAGCGACCATAGGTTTGCAGGCCGGCCTCTTCGCGCTGGCGCAGCACCGTCGCGATCTCTTTTGCCAGCTTGTATTCGAGCAGGTGGCGCTGCAACTCTTCGGCCATCAGCGCGGCATCCTCGCTGGCGGCGCTCGTCTCCTCTTTGGGGCTGTGTGGCAGCAGGCTCTGCGATTTGATGTAGAGCAGGCGCGCGGCGATGGAGACGAACGCGGCCATGTTCGCCAGGGGCAGCTCCTCGGCCTCCCACTGCCGCAGGTAGGCGAGATACTGGTCCGTCACGGCCACCAGCGAGATCGTCGTAATCTCCATCTGCCGCTTCTCGATCAGGTGCAGCAGGAGGTCGAGCGGCCCCTCGAAGACGGGAAGATGCACGACGTAGCGCGTCTGCCCATTGGAGATCGCTGTTAACTCGTCATTACTGATCTGCTCTAGCATGCGCTATGACACCTCATCTACCGCGTGCAGCGCCGCAGCCGGGCCGTGCGGCTGGTGATGTGTGCGGATATAGAGTACGGCGCGCGTAGAGAGGCCGGCGGCTCCGGCAAGTTCCGCGCCGATCTCGGCGTGCCACCATGCGTAGCTGAGCGCGCGCTGCCAGCGGGGCGCGATGCGTTCGCCGAGGAGCACCGGGGGAAGGGCCAGATGGGCAAGCAGCCTCGGCAGGCAGAGCTTGCCGAGGACGATGGCCGGCCGCGTCCAGAACGGGACGCGCCCGCCGGCCTTGCCCACGTCATGCAGCAGCGCCGCTGCCAGCAGGTCTGCTTCTGTGTAGCCGCGCGCCAGCAATCCCTGGCATACGCGCAGGCTGTGCCGCTGGTCGGCGGGCGACATCGTTTGAAAGAGCTGGAAAGCGCCGGCGGGCAGGCGGCGTGCCACCTCCGCATACTCTGCCTCCGTCAGCGGCGCGACTACGCCCAGGTGTTGGAACGCCTGCCAG
>DATGLE010000252.1:0-8499 GCA_035294325.1 Ktedonobacteraceae bacterium
AACAAAAACCGCTCGCAGTAAGCGTATACTCAATTGATATGTTATAATTAGAACTTCGAAACGCTTCTCTATTAACCGGGAAGAACATGGCAATTATTTTCGATTGATCGGGTATACATTTACCCTGGAAAGAAGACTCCAGATGAATACACATCCCATATCTCCCTGACTTCCACACCTCCCGCATACTCCCAGTGCCAGCAGGCATATTCTACCTTCAGGTAACTTTATAATTGAACAGGGGTTAATTGTGAATCAAGAAGAGCCACCATTCTCAACTTCGATCAAGTTTGTCAGTGGTCCAATGGAAGGACAGAGCTTTTTTATCTATAAGCCGGCGACAACAATTGGTCGTGATGACACCAACAATATCGTTATCAGGAATGACCGCAAAGTTTCGCGCTTTCACGCTCGCCTGCTCTGGAAGGATGGAGCGTGGATCATCGAAAGGCTCTCTCAATCCACCTTTCTGACCGTCAACCGGCAAAAGGTTCAACAGGCGCTCATCGCGAACAATGACATTATCGGACTGGGTGAAGATTCCTCCTTTGTCTTCCTTATCTCGACCCCGGCTCCCATGCAGGCCCCATCAGAATATGAAGCGATTCGGTTGCGACCTCAGAGGGAGGCTATGCCCCCGGTTGGCAGCGGGACGCTGCTGCCATCCGGGCAGCAGGCTTCTCCGGCTGCGCCTCCGCCCCCGGTTTCGGCTCGTCCCGACGCGACACAAATCGCCCCGCTCACAGGCGCAGGTCTACCATCAATAGAGATAACCAGCTCTTCACACAGCGACAAGAAGACCTACGCGCTCGCCAGGCCAGTCATCAATGTTGGGCGCGATCCCAGCAACGATGTCATCATCAATGACCGTATCGTCTCCGGCTTCCACCTGCACATCGTGCGCCAGGGGAACGAGTTTGTCCTCATTCATCCTCATCCAGAGCGGTCAAAAACTCTTAACGGACTGCTCTACCAGGGGCACAAGATCCGGGGCGACGAACAGTTCAGCAAGACACTGACGAAGGGTGATATTTTCCGCATCGGTGATGAGAATGGAACGCTCGTCACCCTCACCTATAACGATGGGACCGGCACCGCGCAAGAAAAAACGCCCGCGATCCAACCCATCAAGTTAGACTCTCCTGAGCTTACTATAGGGCGCCAACCGGATAACACCGTCGTTCTATCTCATCCCCAGGTCTCCGCGCATCATGCCCGCCTGGTACGCGAGGGCGGCACGTATCGCGTTATCGATCAGAACAGCACCAACCACGTCTACGTCAACGCTAAGATAACGGCAAATCATCTCCTGAAGATGGGCGACGAGATCCGTATTGGTCCCTATCGCCTGATTTTTGAAGGCAATCAACTGACGCAATATGATGAAACAAACTTTATCCGTATCGATGCACAGAACCTGAGAAAAACGGGCAACAACAATGTCACCCTGCTGAATAACATATCGATAGCTATTCCTCCCCGCAAATTTGTCGCGCTGGTGGGCGGCTCTGGCGCCGGCAAGTCGACGCTGATGGACGCGCTTAACGGCCTGCGCCCTGCACAGCAAGGAAAAGTCTTCTATAACGGGCAGGATTACTATCGCAATGTTTCCGCATTCTGTACGCTGCTCGGCTATGTGCCCCAGAATGATATCGTTCACAACGATCTGACCGTCGAGCGGGCGCTGTACTATGCCGCCAGATTCCGCTTGCCGAGCGACTTCACCGACGAGCAGATCGAGCAGCGCATCAAGGATGTGCTGGAAGATGTAGAGATGACGGCGCGCCGCACGCTCCTGATCAAGAAACTCTCAGGCGGCCAGCGCAAGCGTGTCTCTATTGCGCTGGAATTGCTGGCGAACCCCGGCATCTTCTTTCTGGATGAGCCAACATCGGGCCTCGACCCGGGGCTGGATCGCAAGATGATGTATCTGCTGCGCAAACTGGCGGACGGCGGCCATACTATCGTGCTGGTAACGCATGCAACGAACAACATCAACGTCTGCGACTACGTATGCTTTCTCGCTCAGGGAGGGCGTTTAGCCTATTTCGGGCCACCCGACGGGGCAAAAAGCTACTTTGGCAAGACCGACTTCGCCGAGATCTACACCAGTCTGGAGCCAACCGACGAGAATCCAAATATTCCTGAGGAGGCCGAGGCAAAATTTAAGCTTTCAAAGGAGTATCAAGAATATATCGCTGAACCCCTGAAAGCTGTATCAGACGGGGCAAGCGGCTCCCTCAACGGACATGCAAAAGCGCGGCAGCGGCCCAAACGCGGAAACCCGCTCAAGCAGTTCCTCTTGCTCTCACAGCGTAACCTCGAGTTGCTCAAAAATAATAAAAGTAATCTCGTTATTCTACTCTTGCAGGCGCCGATTATGGCATTGTTGATGATCCTGCTGCTCAGATTCGAAGTCGGGACCGGTCTGTTCAATGCGAACAATGTCGTGCAATGCACTCCGCGAATCTTCACATCAACGGCGGTGAGCGCGAGCAACCCCACCGGCGTACTGGGCATTAACACGCAGGGGCAAAACGCGGCGGTGGATTGCAGTCGCATCGTCAGTTTCCTCCAGAGCGATGCGAACGGCATTGCCTACGCACATACTAAGGGCGGCGTGAACCCGGCCTTGCAGGATTTTATTCTTCCCAGCGTTGGCGCGAACGCCGATCAGGCACTTTTCATCATGGCTATCATCGCAGTGCTGCTCGGCGGCATCAATGGGACGCGTGAAATAGTCAAGGAGGCTTCGATCTACCGCCGGGAGCGAGCCGTTAATCTCGGCATCATTCCTTACATGCTATCGAAGGTCGTTGTATTCGGCCTGTTCGCGCTGTTCCAGAGCGCCGCGCTGCTGCTGATAGTGCACGCGTTCGAGCCTTTTCAAAATAGCATTATGCTGCCTGTGCTGCTGGAGGTCTACATCACGCTGGCGCTGACGGCTTTAGCCGGTTTAATGATTGGCCTGGCCGTCTCCACCTTCGCCACGAACGAGGACAGCGCCAATAGCCTCCTGCCGTTTATTCTCATTCCACAAATCATCTTCGCAGGTGTTATAATCCCGCTCAAGGACTGGCCTTTGCAGGTGATAGCTATGATCTTTCCCACACGCTGGGCAATCACAGCTCTGGGATCGTCAACAGGTCTGCATAGCGATAAACTGGGCGGAGATAGACTCTTTGGCAGCGACACCACGTTTCACGGGACGCTCTTCTCTACCTTTACTACCACAGAGGCCACAAACCGCCTGCTGCTCGCATGGGGCGCTCTCGGAGTGCTCATTATTGCTTTCACCATCGTAATCTGTATAGGATTGAAACGGAAAGATGTTCGCACATAAGGAATTCTCATAAGGCATGGTGAAGATCCCGTAGTGCGCAGCCGCGCGATGTATTGCGCCATCATCGCCCTTCTGAGGCCGAACGAGCGCGACGAATCGTGCAGGTGCGCACCAGAGGCAGCTTTTGAGAAATCCTGGTCAGGGGATACAATTATCAATGAAGAATAGAGACAATGAGCAGCGGCGCGTAGTGATTACTGGCCTGGGCATTGTCGCCCCCAATGGCATAGGCAAAGAGGACTTCTGGAATGCCTGCGTCTCCGGTCAATCGGGCGTGCGGCGCATCACCCGCTTCGATGCCAGCCCGCTCGCCACGCGGATAGCCGGGGAGGTGGCAAACTTTGATCCTGAGTTGCTGGGCATCACTCCGCAGGAGGCGCGCAGCCTGGATCGCGGCACCCAGTTTGCTATCGCGGCGGCCAACCTTGCATTGCAGGACGCAGCGCTGCCCGCGCACTTGAGCAAGGGGGAACGCGAGCGGTTCGGCGTGTATCTGGGTTCAGTGATGGCCGGCGGCGAGGAGGGCGAGAAGATATGGGTTCAGCTTACCAACCGTGGGGCGCATGCGCCAGGAGCTGGCAGGTATGATAGCCTCCCCGTTACCGCCTTTCTCAATAGCTTTGTGCCGGCCAGCGCCGTCGCCGCCCATCACCGTCTTCACGGGCCGTGCACCGTCATCTCCACCGGATGCGCCGCCGGGGCCGATGCCATCGGGCAGGCTCTCTGGACTATTCAGGAGGGACGCGCGGATCGCATGCTCGCCGGCGGATCCGACTCCGCGATCACCCCTATGGGTATCAATGTCTTCTGTGTGATGAAAGCATTGAGCACACGCAACGACGAGCCAGAACGCGCCTCGCGTCCATATGACCGTGATCGCGATGGCTTCGTCATGGCAGAGGGCGCGGGCGTGCTGCTGCTGGAGGAGCGCGAACTGGCGCGGGCGCGAGGCGCGCATATCTATGCCGAACTGATCGCCTTCGCCTCCAATAGCAACGCCTACCATATGACCGCCCTCCCTGAGAATGGCGAGCCGCTCAAGCAACTTCTGCGCCAGGCGCTCGATGAAGCATCCATCACGCCGGAACAACTGGGCTACATCAACTCGCACGGCAGTTCCACCCCCTACAACGAGCCGATAGAAACAGCGGCCTACAAGGCGACCTTTGGTGAGCGCGCCTACCACATTCCCATCAGCGCTACCAAATCGATGATCGGGCACACACAGGGCGCGGCCAGTGCTATTGAAGCCCTGCTTACCGCGCTTGTGCTGGAACAACAGGTCATACCTCCAACCATTAACCAGGAGCAGGCCGATCCACGCTGCGACCTGGATTATGTGCCCAACGTCGCCCGCCGCGCCGCCGTTGATGTCGCGCTGACGCACGCCAGCGGCTTCGGCGGCGTGAATAACGCCCTGGTTCTGGCAAGGCCGGATTGGATCAACACCCATGAGCGATAGTAAACCACGCCGCGCCGTCATCACAGGACTGGGAGTAGTGGCGGCCAATGGTATCGGAAAAGAGCTATTCTGGCAGGCAACAACTAAAGGGATTTCCGGCATAAAGCCCGTTGCCCGCATCCCAAAAGACAACCTCCCGATTACAGTAGCCGGTGAAATCAACGATTTTGTAGCACAGGACTATATAGATCGCAAGCTGGTGCACCGCACGGATCGCATGACGCACCTGGCCTTCGCCGCCATTCAGGAAGCGCTACAGGATGCCAACCTTGCACTGGCGGAGGAGGATCCGCGCTCCGTAGGAGCGGTTATCGCCAATACCACCGGCGGAATAGAGTACATCCTGGAGCAGTTCCAGGCGTTCTACACACGCGGCCCGCGCTATGTAAACCCCCACACGTCGATAGCATGGCTCCAGGTATCGAATGCAGGCCAGACCTCCATCCGCTATGGTATTCAGGGTTACTGCAAAACGCCCGTTAACGATACGGCGGGCGGCCTGGATGCTATGGGTATAGCCTTCAATGCGATCCGGCGCGGCGTGGCGGATGTCATCATCGCCGGCGGGGCCGAGGCTTTTCTGCAACCTGAGATCCTGCTCGTGATGGCCCACAGCGGCCTGTGCGCCAGGGGCAACGATCCACACGCGTATCGCCCGTTTGACAGGCGCGCCGGCGGCCTGCTGCTGGCGGAGGGCGCAGGCATATGCATCGTAGAGGAGTACGAGCATGCGCGGAGGCGTGGGGCTGTCATTTATGGCGAAATCACTGGCTATGGGCAGACAAATGATGCCAGCGCACACATGATGCCTGCACCCGATGGCACGCAGTACGCCCGCGCGATACGCCTCGCTCTGCAAGAAGCGCATTTATCCCCGCATGATATCGGATACTTTAACCTCGATGGCCGGGCCATACCCGCATCCGATCAGAGCGAGGCCCACGCGCTACATCTCGTCTTCGGCGCCCACCTCGCGCGCCTGCCTTTAAGCGTCCCGCGCACCATGCTCGGGCACAGCTTCGCAGCCGCCGGCGCCCTGGACACGATCACAACGCTGCTGGCCCTGCGACACCGCCTGGTCCCCCCAACCATCAATTGCGAGCAACTCGATCCACGCTATGAACTGAACCTCGTGCGCGACGAGGCGCAGCCGCTACGGGCTACCGCCGCGCTCATCGGTGGCCGCAGTCTCGGCGGAGCAAACGTCGTGCTCGCGCTGCGCCCGCTTGATTGACACGGCTCGCCTTCTTGCCAGCCAGGGAAGGCGCCGTAGGGCGCTGTGAGCGCTCCAGCGCGAACAAGCCCGCTCATGTCCTCTATCGATCCCCCGCTGGTTCCTGTCAACCGGACATCGGGCTGGCTCGCTGCGCTCGCCGCGCCCCTACCGATTTCTCTGATGATTTTTTTGCCAGAACCCCTTGACAAACCTCCTTTCTCCTGTTATATTCTAACCAGTTAGTTAGGAAACTAATCGGTTAGTTAGATGGATCGGTATGTATGTTCAGGTGCGCCTGCGGTGAGCAGTCAGAAACACTTGCACAGGGTATTAGTTAAGGAGGGAATTTGAAGAATGTCTGAACCTGGTAGTAGACGAGGACGTGTGCATGATGCGGAGGGAGCGCGGGAGGCGATCCTCAACGCAGCGGAGGAGGTTTTCGCGGAGCACGGCTTTGATGGCGCGCGCATCGACGCCATCGCGAAGGTCGCGGGCTATAACAAGAGCCTGATCTTTCAGTACTACGGCGATAAGCTCCATCTCTACGCGGCGGTAGTCAGACGCGCCGACGCGGAGATGAGTGTGGTCCAGAATCAACTCTATGCCTCACTACTTGATGAGGATACCGTCACCAACGCGCACAAGTTCAAGACATTACTCAGAACAGCTATCGGCTCATTTTTCGACTACATGGTCGCGCACCCTCGTTTTATGCGCATTATGACCTGGGAGATGGCGGAGGGCTGGCATACCTTCGCGCAGATCTTCTCGGAACGTGATATCGAGGATGTTTACCAGTTCAGGGACTTGCTCGCAAGGGCGCAGGACGCGGGTCTGCTGCGGCCAGGTGTCGATACGATGATACAGATCTTGATGACGACGTACTTTTTTTGCATGTGCTATCTCGCCTCTGTGCCGCTCTACAAGATGGTACTGCCGGGCGAGGATGTCTCCTCCCCTGCCGCGCTGGCACGCGCGCGGGAGTATATCGTTGATTTTGTCATCCACGGGATGGTAATTGATCCCGTTGAGACGAAGCCATAGAAAGGAGGGTGGTCTGGTGCAAGTAACAACGCAGATCACCCGGCAGGCGCCGGGCCTGTCCTACAAATGGGTGATGGCGATAGTGCTGATCTTCGGCGCATTTATGAGCGCGCTCGATCAGACGGTAGTCAACATCGCCATCCCGCGTCTACAGAGCGCCTTCGGGGCGGATATCCACACAGTACAGTGGGTGATTACCGCCTACCTGCTCACGCAGGGAGCGATGACGCCGACGACGCCATACCTGGCAAATACCGTTGGCATCAAACGGTCCTACATTCTCTCTTTAGTAGCGTTTACGCTCGGCTCGCTGCTCTGCGGACTTTCGTGGAGCCTGCCGATGCTCATTTTCTTTCGTATCGTCCAGGGCCTGGGAGGCGCAATCCTGCTTCCGCTGGCGATGGCGATGCTCTTCCGCGAATTCCCGCCGGGGGAGCGCGGCATAGCGCTGGCGACGCTGGGTGTGCCGACGCTGCTGGCTCCGGCGCTGGGGCCTATCGTGGGCGGCTACCTGGTGACTTTCTCCGCCTGGCAGACGATCTTCTTCATCAACGTGCCTATCGGTGTGATCGCTGTTATCCTTGCCGCAGTAGTCCTGCGTGAATCGCGTGCGGAGCAGCCAGTAAGCTTCGACGTGGCGGGCTTCATCACCTCCGCTTATGGCCTGGGCGCCGTGCTCTACGGACTCTCACAGACGAGCCAGTATGGCTGGGGTTCGACACAGGTGCTGGGCTTCCTGCTGAGCGGAGCGCTCGCGCTGCTCATCTTCGCGCTCATCGAAGTGAGTATCGCGCGTCAAGGGGGGACGCCGTTGTTAGATTTGCGGCTCTTTGCCATACCATCGTTCAGCATCGGTGTGCTCGCCCTGATCCTGGTCGTTTTCAGTATGTTCGGCGCATTCTTCCTGATCCCGATCTACCTGCAAGTCCTGCGCGGGCAGAGCGCCTTCCAGGCTGGATTGATTCTGCTGCCACAATCGCTGGCGATGATGGTAAGCATCGTGCTCGGCGGGCGCCTGCTGGATCGCATCGGTGTGCGCGCCGTCGTGATACCGGGCCTGATCCTGCTGGGGATTGCGAGCTGGCAACTGACGCAGATGACGCTGTATTCGCCGTTCTGGTGGGTGCAGATGGTTCTGGTGCTGCTCGGCTTTGCCGTTGGCCTGGTGGGACAGCCGCTCTTCGTCGCCGCGATGGTGGAGATACGCGAGGGAGAGCAGATCAACAACGCCTCCACGGTGATGACTGTAGTGCGTGCGGTTGCGGCCTCACTCGGCGTCTCGGTTCTGGCAACACTGGTGCAGACGCAGACGAAGATACATTACGCTCACCTGGCGGAGCAGGTTACAGCGGCCTCTCCCCTCGGTCAGTTTCTATCGCATCTGCAAGGGTTCTTCATGTCGAGAGGAGCGGACGTACAGTCAGCCAGAGATGC
>DATGLE010000253.1:0-8498 GCA_035294325.1 Ktedonobacteraceae bacterium
CATGACTTCCATCTCAATCAGTGTTTGCCCCCACTTCTCTACTGTCTCCATGATGATAACTTTCAACCGTTCATCTATGGGCGGTACGAGTACCTTACGTCGATACTTCGGACAAAACACCACATGATAATGGCAGATGTACGCTACATTGTTGTTTGTCTTTAAATCATATCTCATGCAAGAGATTATAAACCACAAGCAATAGATATGTCTAAAGTATCTATTGCTTGTGGGAGCGCCTTATATCCCCCTGTCTGAAGGCCAGGGGGCTTACGGCGCAGAGGCTAAACGGGCGTCTCACAACGGGACAGTTGTGGGCTTGTAGGGGAGCGTGAAGTAGAAGGTCGTGCCCGTGCTCTGCGTGCTTGTAAAGCCAATGCGCCCGCCATGCCTCTCGATAATGGCTTTAGCAACATAGAGGCCCAGTCCTATCCCCGCGTACTGCTGGCTGGCGGTATTGTGTACGCGATAGAAGCGCTCGAAGATATGATCGAAATGCTCAGGGCTGATCCCAATCCCCTGATCCATTACGCTCACCTTGTAGCCGCTGCCCTGCTCGACCAGGCTCACCATCACGCGTCCGCCGTGCGGAGAATACTTTATGGCATTATCTAATATATTGCCGATGACCTGTCCCACACGGACGCGATCCGCCATCACCCGCGTATCCTGGGCCTGAATATCCAGGCAGATCATATGCTGCTCGGCGCTGGCCTGGACCGAATGCACGCACTCGGCCAGCAGATCGGCCAGGTAAAAGCTCTCGTAATGAAGATCGAGGTGCCCCCACTGCACCTGCGGTAGATCGAGCAGATCGTTGACCAGTCGCTCCAGGTGCTCGGTCTGGCTCTGGATTATGCTGAGGCTGCGCAGGTCATAGCTCTCCGGCGGCTCCGCGGACGAGGTGCCCTGTTCCTGCGGAGTGCCGCGCCGCTTGCGCAGGCGGCGCTCAATGCGCCGTACAAGGTGCTGCGTGTAGCCCTTGATGGCGGTTAGCGGAGTGCGCAGTTCGTGCGAAACCACGGAGACAAATTCGTCTTTCAAGCGCTCGACCTGCTTGATCGACGTGACATCGTTGAGCACCGCTACCACGCCCAGAGGACGCGAGCGTGAGCCGCTGGCATCGGGCAGCGGCGCCGCGCTGACGCTCAATGTCAGCGGCACCGTCTCCCCATCCTCGCCGATAACCAGTTCTTGATTTGTCACCGTCTTGCCGTCCAGCGCCTGGTCAACGATTGCGGCCAGCCTGGTCAGCCAGATGGCATCACTCGACTCGGCAAGCTCGTGCAGCGGGACATCGCGCCTGAAATCGACCTGCGCCGGAGAGAGCAGTAATTTCGCCGACTGATTGAGCGACTTGATAGCGCCCCGGGCATCGGTAATCAGAAGGCCCTCCGCCATACTGCTGATAATCAACTCCAGACGCTGCCGGTCAAACTCGGCTTTGCGCCAGAGGGCGGTCTCGCTCTCGCGCAGGCGCACATTCTCCAGCGCGACGGCGGCATAGTCGGCAATCATCGTCGTCAATTGCAGCAGATGCGTATCGAAGGATCCTGGCCGCTCGTCGAACAGGCTGAGCATGCCAATGATGCGGCTCTCAACGGTGAGCGGAATATTGAGGCCCGATCCGATCTCATCACCCGACATACGGTCCTCGCCCCGTACCCGGGCGAGTTCATCGGGAGCGTCAAGGTAGGCGGTGCGTGCCAGTTCCGCCACATCGATGCCGGGGAAATCAATCGCGCTGGCGGCGTTGGCGATGCGCTGGATCATAGCTTCCAGGAATGAGGAGCTAAGGGGGTAGGAAGGTATAATGAAGAGTTCGTAGGGATCACCTCTGAGAAGAATGCAGCAGGCGGAGAAGCTGTATAGCTCCTGGAGGGCAGCGAGCAGGGCGCGATGGACCTGAAAACGGTCAAGCGCTGCCACGAACCGCTTCCCAATGGTGTTAAGGTACTCCATTTCACGGCGAATGGCCGCCAGGCGCTCACCGCCTGGACCATTGGAGGAGCGGTGCGCGCGATCCGTGGTCTGGGACTCCGATTGCACGCTGCTCTCCATGATGCTCCCCTACTGCAATTGTCTCAACTGATCCGTCACTTCGTCATGAAGTGGAGGGGCGATCAGGTCTCCGGTCAATTCACGCAAACCCGCGAAACATTCATCTAACAACATATTCAACCCTTCCGCAAGCTCTACAGCGGTAACGCCACAGAATTGTTCATGAATAACGGATGAGGTAAGATCGGTATAAGGCCGTGTGACAAGGAAACTCAAAAATGGATAATTACCAACAATTCGGCGGGCGGCACCTTGCACCAGGACTCGGGTCGTGGCCTTGCCAAGCAGCGGCGTGACACGTGCATCAATCAACCGTATAGCCTTCAGGTACGCCTCAATAACTTGCTCACGAGAGACGGAAGAGGAGTCGTCAAAGATGAGTGACATTTCGTGCTCCCTTCTCTTCTTGAATACGCTCTCCGCATTTATTATAGCATAGTTGCCTATCTATTGTAAGTGGATAGTACCAGGATGTGTGCGTTGTTGATTAAAAAATCTCGACAATGGAAAACATTTGTTGGGAAAAGTTCTTTACCTTATTTTAATTATGCCTGCTTGCTGCTTCATCCTTCTAATAATAAAGACGCAAATTTTCTTACAAATATGACCCGAAGGCTAGCCAGATTTCGCGCGGCCCCGCCGCGCAAAAGAAAGAGTGTGTTGTGAGAAAAACGCGCGCTGCACGCGTTTTTCTCACAACACACTCTTGCCGATAGGCACCGCCTGTGGTACGTGGTAGAAAGGGGGTTCCGGCAAAATGCCGGAACCCCTCATTTTTACGCGAAGCCGAAGAGGCGCGCCAGCCAGTGGAAAAAGCCCCGTTTCGGTTTCTGTACATCCTGGTCGGCGGCCATCTCGATGAGGCGCTGACGCCCGCGCTCAAGGCGCTGGCGTGCCGCCTCCGCTTCCTGCTGGACGGCGTAGCGCTCACGCTGCTCGTTCATGGCCTGCGTGAAGTGCTCCATACGGATCTGGAAACGGGCCGGGGGAGCCTGCGCCGGCGGCTCCTGTGGGGATTCGCCGGCGGTCTCGGCACCTTCGGCTGCCGTCGTTTCCGGCGTTTCCGTCGCTTCGGTGATCTGTACGCGTCCGACATCGAGCCTGGGTGTGATCCACTCGCGCAGGGCCAGCAGAGCAGCGCGGCGACAAATGGCCTCGATATCGGCGCCGCTGGCGTTAGCGGTCATCTGCGCCAGCTGCTCTATGCTCACATCCGGGGCCAGCGGCCTGCCGCGCAGGTGTACGGCGAAAATGGCCTGCCGCTCGGCCTCGTCGGGATAGTGCAGCTCGACGACCATATCGAAGCGTCCGGGACGCAGCAGCGCCGTATCGATCAGTTCTGGCCGGTTAGTCGCGGCCAGCACGATTACGCCCGCGCGGCCCTCGATGCCGTCCATCTCGGTGAGCAACTGGGCAATGACTCTATCGCCCACGTTGCCGTCGTTACCGCCGCCGCGCCGTGGGGCAAGCGCATCGATCTCATCGAAGAAGACGATGCAGGGCGCCGCCTGTTTCGCGCGGCGGAAGACCTCGCGCACGCCCTTCTCCGACTCGCCAACCCACTTTGAGAGCAGTTCCGGTCCCTTGATCGAGATGAAGCTCGCCTCACACTGGTTCGCCAGCGCGCGCGCGATCAGCGTCTTGCCCGATCCGGGCGGGCCTGAGAGCAGCACACCCCGGGGCGGCTCTACCTTCGCGTTTGCATAGACCTCCGGGAAGCGCAGCGGCCACTCCACGGCCTCGGTCAGTGTCTCCTTGGCCTGCTCCAGACCGCCGATGTCGTCCCAGGATGTCTCGCTGACCTCGACGTAGACCTCGCGCGTCGTCGACGGTTCCACCTCGCGCAGCGCCGCCTGGAAGTCGGCCATCGTGATATTGAGCGCGACCAGCGTCTCATAGGGGATATAGCCACGCTGGTAGTCGATGTGGGGCAGGACGCGGCGCAGCGCGATCATCGCCGCTTCGCGGCAGAGCGCCTCCAGGTCTGCGCCGACGAAGCCGGGCGTGAGCTGGGCCACGCGGGCCAGGTCAACATCGCTGGCAAGGGCAGCATCGCGGCTATGAATGCGCAGGATCTCCAGGCGCCCACGCACATCCGGCACGCGCAGGGCAATCTCGCGGTCAAAGCGTCCGGGGCGGCGCAGCGCCGGATCGAGCGCGTTGGGCTGGTTGGTCGCGCCGATCAGGACGATCTGCCCGCGCGAGGCGAGGCCATCCATCAGGGCGAGCAACTGCCCTACGATGCGCCGCTCGACCTCTCCGCCGGTCTCGGCGCGCCTGGGAGCCAGGGCGTCCAGTTCGTCGATAAAGATGATGCTCGGCGCGCGCCGCTGAGCCTCCTGGAAGACCGAGCGCAGGCGCGACTCGCTCTCTCCATAAAACTTATTGATAATTTCAGGTCCATTGATAACGAAGAAGGCCGAATTGGTCTCCGCCGCCACCACGCGCGCGATCAGCGTCTTGCCGGTTCCGGGCGGGCCATACAGCAGCACGCCTTTGGGCGGCTCCACGCCGAGACGATCAAAGACGGCGGGATATTTCAGCGGCAGCTCGATCATCTCGCGAATGCGTTGCAGTTCCTTGCCCAGCCCGCCGATATCTTCGTAGCCCACGCGGCCCGGCGAGCCACTGGCCGCACCGCGCGCCTGTGCCCGCACAATCGTCCCCGGCTGCACCAGCACGGCATCGCAGTCGGCGCCGGAGTGCGGCGGCTGCACCGGCAGCAGGTCGCCCGTATTCTTCCTGTTGAGCGTATAGGCGGGGGTGGCCGGCGTTGTGCCGATGACGAGAAATTCGCGCGGCGCCGTGCCAGGCGTGCCGACGCGCAGCAGGTCGCCAATCGTCACGGGCAGTCCGATCAGGTAGCGACTGATATATTGCAGGTCGCTCTCCTGGATCGGCGCGCCGCCGCTCAGGGGCAGGAGCGTGACCTTCTCGGCGACGCTCACCTGCGCCTTGCGGACCGTCACACGCTCGCCCAGGCCCGAAGCGCTATTCTGGCGCACCTGGCTATCCATCTGGATCGTCTGCTGACCACGATCAACCAGAGCGCTCGGCACGATCTTGGCCGCCGTGGTGCGCGCGCCCGTAATCAAGACGATATCGCCCGGCTGGCAGCCCAGGCGCGCTATATCGTTGGGATCGATGCGCGCCACACCGCGCCCGACCTGAAAACCTTCGATCACGACCAGTTGCAAACTATCAACGTTGCGGGGCGTCTGCTGCGCCGGCTCCTGCTCCGGTCCGGCGGCTGAAGTGTCCGCCTGCTCGTCAGCGCTCATCGGCCTGGTATTGCGCCGGGGAGTATCCTGCGCTGGCTCCTCCGGTGAAAGTCTGGCGGTAGGGGCGGGATCGATGCTATCTGCACTTGCCATTACGCGTCTCCTCTAAGTGCTTCCTCTCGTCTCTGCTCTGCAAAGAATCTCTGTAGAGTAGCTTACCACATTTACGGAACAGCATAGAAAAAGTTGAAGCGCTTTCAAGATGCTTTTCATCCTATGGCTGATTCTCAGCGCTTTCACCCTCTCACATCCGATATTCGTGCGGCTCCGCCGCACCAGGGATCGTTTATGTTGCGGGTAAATGCGCTTCGCGCATTTACCCGCAACATAAACGATCTAAAGCGAGCGCCGCAGGCGCGAGGAAACCCATGTGATATACTCCTGTAGAAATATACAGACCGCAACATACTGGAACAAAGGAGCAGATGTATGGCCGTGCTTCATGTCAGCGAGGACGAACGGGCGCTGATTGCAGCGATTCGCGAGATAGCGCAGGAACGGGTAGCGCCACGAGCCGCCGAAATCGATCACACGGGCGAATTTCCCTGGGATATGAAGGAACTGCTGGCGCAGCAGGATATCCTGGCGATGCCCTTTCCCGCCGCATACGGCGGCATCGGGGCGAGCGAGCAGGCGATTGTAATGGCGATAGAAGAACTTGCGCGCTGCTGCGTGACGACGAGCTTACTGCTGGCAGTGCAGCAGCTGGGTTCTATGCCGATCCTGCTGGCGGGAAGCGAGGAGCAGAAGCGCAAATATTTTCCGCGCCTGGCGAGCGGTGAATGGCTCACCGCTTTTGGTCTGACCGAGGCGGGTTCCGGCTCGGACGCGGCGGCGATGCGGACCTTCGCCGTGCGCAGGGGCGATACTTACGTCCTCAACGGCGCGAAACGCTTTATTACCAATGGTGGCCTCGCTCAAGTCACCTCCGTATTTGCCATCACTGACCGCGAGAAGGGCACGCGCGGTATCAGCGCCTTTATCGTCGAGAAGGACTTTCCCGGCTTTTCCGTGGGGCGGATCGAGGATAAGATGGGCATCAAGGGATCGCAGACCGCCGAACTGATCTTCACCGATTGCGAGGTGCCCGCTGAAAATTTGATCGGGCGCGAGGGCGATGGCTTCAAAATCGCGATGATGACGCTGGATCGCACCCGCCCGGGCATCGGCGCTCAGGCCGTGGGGATCGCACAGGGCGCGCTCGACCTGGCGGTGAGCTACGCGAAGCAGCGCGTCCAGTTCGGCAGGCCGATAGCAGAGAACCAGGGCATCCAGTTCATGCTCGCCGACATGGCGACGAAGGTTGAGGCCAGCCGCCTGCTCGTCTATAACGTGGCCGAGATGATCGATAATGGCGAGCAGAACTTCAGCCACTATTCGGCAATGGCGAAAATGTTCGCCTCCGATAAGGCCATGGAAGTCACCAGCGACGCGATCCAGATCCTCGGCGGCTACGGCTATATGAAAGAGTATCCCGCTGAACGCATGATGCGCGACGCCAAGATCACGCAGATCTACGAGGGCACCAACCAGATCCAGCGCCTGGTCATCGCCCGCGCGCTGCTCTCGGGATCGTAGCTATGCGTCAACCTGATGTACTTGTTTGTGTACGCTGGCGGCGCGCGCGGAAGAACCGCGCAGCGGTGAGCCGTCAGAAAGCTTGCACATGGCATTGATTATACTCTCACAACCCGCTTTTAATATCCGGCGTATATAAAGTAACGAAACAAGCAATGTGAGCTTGCCGCGAAGGTGCAAGAGACTGTAATCAGAAGAGAGGCACAAGCGAATGGGTGACGAATACCAGGGCTATCCCAGCAATGGCGGGAAGCAGCCCAATCAAGATGATATAGATAAGCGTATCGAAGAGATCAAGCGTGTAGTCTTGCAGGGCGCCAGCGAGGCGCAGCAGCGTATCAAGCGCGTTGTAGATAAAGCGAGCGACTACTGGCAGCAGGCGCAGGCAACTCCCACTCCGCGCCAGCCGACCAGCGTTGAGGAGCATCGTATCCGCCAGCTTGCCAACCTGTGGAGCAACGAGAACTGGCGTGTTGCGCGCGAACTTGGCACTTATATGGATATTGTTTCCTTTGGGACCGATGAGGTATGGGAAGTGACGGTAGAGACACGCTGGGAGACGCGCGCAATGGAGACGGTGACGGAGCCGTACAAGGGCCGGCCAGCGGGCGGCATCCCGAAACCCGTCCTCCCCGTCTGGGACTACGACCTGCCTCCGGTAAGCGGGCTGAAGGCGCCGCAGACGCGCACGCGCCTGGAGGGCAATGACGAGGTTGTGGGCTGCACGGTCTGCAATGGGACGGGCCATGTGCTCTGCTCCAACTGTAATGGGCGCGGCTGGGTGGTCTGCCCGGATTGCAAGGGGCGCACGAAGAAACGCTGCCCGACCTGTCGTGGCCGAGGCTACGTTGCCGACTGGTCGGGGAAAGCAAAGAAGCCCTTCTTCCAGCGCCAGGCCGAGAACGTTGCGAGTTCGGTAGGGGGCAAGGTCTCTGACGTGTTCGACACTATCCGCCAGCAGGGCGTGCCCATCCCCAACCCGGTTGATACTGACCCGGCGGCTAAAGGCCCGACGGTCCCCTGCCCCGACTGCATTAAGGGCGAGATCGATTGCACCTGCGGCAACGGCAAACGCGTGTGTTCAAGCTGCCAGGGAGCAAAGATGTCGCTCTGTAGCACATGCGGCGGCACGGGGAAGCAGGTGCGCCATCGCGAGATCGTGCGCCGCTTCGATCTGAAGACGCAGACGCGCATCGTCGGCAACTGCCCTATCCCCACACAGCAATTGCTCAGGGCCAGCGGCGACCTGATCTACAATGCCGAGGTCAATGAGACGCTCCATCCCGATGCGCCGCCGGAGAACGTGCCGCTGGATGTCTGGCGCGCGACGGTTGATCTGGTGCAGGCCGGGAGCCAGAACCAGGAGAAGTCGGGGAACGATCCGCATGCCAGTTCGCGCGCGACCTTGCAGGTGGTCGAACTGGTGCGCATCCCGTACACCAGAGTCGACTATCGCTACTCCAATCAGAACTATGTCTTCTATGTCTACGATAGCGAGGGCAAGGAGAAATTCTATGCGGACCGCTATCCGGCGCGCTGGGATCGCATCGAGCGCCTGGTGAAGGCTATTACCGCCGA
>DATGLE010000254.1:0-12154 GCA_035294325.1 Ktedonobacteraceae bacterium
CTGTTAAGGAGGGGGAGGAAGATCCCAGCCAGAGAAGCTGGTAGGCAGACGGCGCGTGGACGCCTGGTAACAGGTGAAGCGGAGCCGGGCTGATGATCGAGCGGCTTGTGCAGGGCAAGGGCGTGGAGAGCCAGGCAGGGAAGCCCGGGTGCCGGAGCGTGTGAGAGGGAGAAGAGACAAGCAGGAAGGGAAAGAGGCTATGGGGAAGCGGGTGTGTGGCAGCAGGCGGTGTGGAGGCAGGCGAGCAAGGCGGCGGACCACAGCAAAATTGAGCAGATCAGCTCTTCGAGGAAAGCTATTCCCACTGGAACGCAAGAAGGGCTATGTGGAGATAAATTTAATCCACATAGCCCTTCTTGCTGTTATTTCCGTCTGTGGAGACGGCGCAAAAATAGAATGCCGATCAGCATGCCGATGATGGCGCCGAGGAGCAGGGCTTGCCTGTGTCGCTTTTCAGGGGCAATTTCGTGCTCTGGCAGGCTGTAGAGACCTCCTGCTCGGTAAGCCTCATCGAGCAACTGCACAGGGTGTACCACTTCCATCTCCAGCCCCCGCTGGCGTATGCCCATTGCTATCTGCATTATACAACCAGGATTTCCTGTAGCAATGGTGTCGGCTGCTGTTTCCGCGATATTATTCATTTTGCGCTCAAGCAATTCAGCCGCCATCTCCTGATTCGTGATGTTGTAGACGCCGGCGCTGCCGCAGCACCAGTCGGACTCTTTCATGTCGACAAGCGTAATGCCTGGAATGGCTTGCAGCAGGTGGCGAGGTTGCTGCCTGATCTTCTGCCCGTGAGCGAGGTGGCAGGCGTCGTGGTAGGCGACCCTGCGCGCTATCTTGCCCATGTTGTGCTGCCAATCGATATCAACCAGGAACTCACTGATATCCTTCACCTTCTCACTGAACATCCTGGCACGCCCGGCATAAACGGGATCGTCGCGTAATAAGTGATCGTATTCTTTGAGTGTTGAGCCACAGCCCGCCGAGTTGATAATGATGGCATCGCAGTTATAGGCTTCAAATACATCGATATTATGCTTTGCCAGCGCCCGGCCCAGATCAGCTTCTCCAGCATGGACATGCAGTGCGCCGCAGCAGCCCTGCTGTGGCGGGGTAATCACATCGCAGCCATTGGCCGTCAGTACGCGAATAGTGGCCTCGTTAACGTCTCGAAAAACCTGGTCCATGATACAACCGCTGACGAAACCTACGCGATAGCGCCGCTGCCCTATCGCCGGCGTGAACTCCGGTAAGGGTTTCGGAATGAGGTCTCCTCTGGCCGCATCCATGAGCGCATCCGGCGTTTTGAGTTTCCCCTGAAAGGGCGTGGGCAGGCGGTTAGCAAGGTCGAGCAGCCCTGATCTGCGCACAATTGTCTGGAGGCCGCTGCGCTGGTACCCTTTCAGACCTGCGAATACCAGCGTTGTGATGAGGCGCGAAGGCAGCATGAGGTCGAAGAAAAAACGGCGCAGCAACTTCCTGCTCAGAGAGCCTCGTCGAGAACTAAAGATATTTGCGCTATCTGTCGCATCTGTCGTAGATAACGTACTGCCTGTGAGCTGTATTTGCTCGCGAGCTGCCTCGATCAGCTTGCCAAATTGCACCCCCGAGGGGCAGGCCGTCTCACAGGCCCGGCAGCCAACGCAGCAATACATATGCTCGACGAAATCGTTCGATAGCGCAAGTCGCCCCTCGGCCACAGCCTGCATCTGATAAATGCGCCCGCGCGGCGAATCCATCTCGACTCCCAGCACAGCGTAGGTCGGGCAGGTTGGGAGGCAGAAGCCACAATGGATACACTGGCGCATCAGATCATAGGTGTGGGTGTTGCGGCGCAGCGGTCCCAGATGGGGTGGCGTGATCTCTGTTGTGAACGTTTGTCGCTGTGGAGACTCTAAAGTCATGGCTACCTCCATAGAACGGGCCGTACTCCCTCGTGGTACGACCTGCGCTTCGCTATCACGCCCGCCGCGACAGCGGTTGTGCCGCGAGAACAGTAACTTCTTGCCGGTTATGAAAAAGCTGACGAGCCTGGACGGTGCCATAGCTTTTGTCGAGTATGCTCAGCGCTTCTCTGAAGTTCGTCAGCGGGTTAATTTCGTCCGTGGCATGGGGCAATTTGAATACACTGACCACAAAGCCATCGCCGGTCAGACAACGCGCCGCTCTGGCGAGAAGGTGCGCTGCCCCACGCGCGTCCATGCGCATATCGTTGACAATCACGGCAAAGCGACTATGCCGCTTGATGGCCTCATCGATATATTGCTGAGCATAGCCGCGATAATGTTCCAGCCCTTCTCGTCCGGCGAGGCGGCGATCAAGGCTGGCTGGATCCACCGCTACAACTTGCAATCCTGCTTCCAGCAGCAGCCGTGTCCAGCCACCCGGCGCGGCGCCAAGGTCGAGCGCGCGTCCCCGAGGTGGAAGCGACAAGTCGAACACCTCCAGGGCCTCTAACAGCTTGAATTCGGCGCGGCTGATTTGTTCGGGGAGCCGGGCGTAATGGCGATTACCCCCGGGCCAGTCGCTCAGGTTCTCCTCTACCGGCGAGATGCCCAGATAGGCTTTGCGCATGGTGCAAAGAATCGAGACCACGACCTGCGGTTTCCTGATCGCCTCTATCGCGCCGGTCTCCTCGGCGATGGCCGTCGCAAGCGCCTGGTTCAGTTGCCCACTGCTGTAGGTACGCTCCCCGTATTGTTTATCGCGCTGCGTAAGGCGCGACTGCACCGAAAAGCGTATACCACGTTCCAGGAGCGCGAATGCTGGCAAGGCTGCCAGCGATGTCGCAATGACGCCGGTATCCCGCGCTGCGCCGGTCAGATCGACTATCGTTTGTACCGGGGCGAGATGGCGCACAAAAACGGGTTGTTGCCTGGCAGCTCTGGTCATGAAAGCAGCGGCATCGGGCACGCTACAGAGAATGACTCCTGGCTCCAACTCCTCGATGCTGCTCAGTCCTTTGTCCAGCCGCTGCAATTCCGCTACAGCTACCTGTGAGAACTCAGGGTGGGCAGTAGCAATAAGCAGGTTTTCTATGTTCACGGTTTCCTCTTCCATGTAAGATGATATCATGCAGGCGTGCGGTTGTGAAGAATGAAGCGAGCATGCTAGGTGGCTCGAAAGAGTCGCCAGCACCACAGCAGGGCAAGGGCGAGCGCTGTTGTCAGGAGCGTCAGCAGGAACTTGCGCGGAATGTCTGTAGTGTCGCTGGCAGATGCTGGATCCGCTACTCTGGTGGCTGTGCGTGTAGATGCGCCGGCGGGAGGAGATGATGTGTCGGTGGGGAGTTGCAAGGCGCTCCAAAGCGGCTGTTTCCCGCTGACAGGACTTTTCCCCGGGCCAGTATCAACCCATCCTCCGGAGCCGCTACTGCCGCTGCTGACGCGGGTAGGTGTGCGCGTAGGGGTGGATGTGGGTACAGGTGTTTGCGTGGGGGCAGGCGAGGGGGTCAGGGCAAGAGGCGGTGCATTGCTCGCGTCAATGGTTGGGAGCTCGCAGGTTTGCCAGTTAACGCTGCCGTCAGTAACGCGGGCGTATGATGTATCCGGTGGGATCTGTGGTGGCAGCGTGACCTGATCGATGACGGTTCCCCCGAGCAGCAGGCGCAGCGTTGTTGTTGTTTTGTCGTAGAATGACTGATTAGCGTTCGGAAAGATGACCAGAAAGCCATGAGCGGCGATGTCCGAACCAAGAGGCAAAAAGTAGGTCCTGGAGCCGGGGCCGCTGTCGAGATAGGCCCGAGCTGCGTAGAGATCAAAGGCTTGATCTTGCGGGTTATATATTTCTATCCACGCATCCTTAGAGTAGTCGTTTGATAGGGCGCCCAGTTCTGAACAATTCCATGTGGAGTTGGGCGTTGATAATACCTCATTGATGAAGAGACTCTGGTATGTCGCGGGAGCGTTGGCGGATGTGCCGGTCAGCTGTGGCGGCGTGGATGGGGCGCATCCATGCGTCGAGGCAGCGGAAGCCAACGGAGCGATCATACTCAGGACAACGAAGGAGACACAAATTATCACCAGAAACCGCACATGACCACCTCTTAACTCATTTTATTTAGTTTGATGTGACCACACAACCCGAACTCTAAACCTCAACCTGCTTGCCTGTAAGGGCGCTCAAAGGCGTTCTGCCGCCTTCGAGCGGAGCGCGATATGCTTCTTACTGAGAAAGGTACTGGAAGGGAACCTTACGCCTGCTGGGAAAGCGCTCATTAAAGACCCTGCGTACTGCCTCCACTCTGCTTTCGCCAATTGTAAAAGCGATTATGGAGCCAATAATGATGCCGCAGATGCCTCCCAGGAAAATGCCTTCGAGAAACATACGGTTACGAAAAAATGTCATCGTTGTCACCTTCTCTGATATTATTGCAGGTATACCACCGTCTTTGCTTCCCCCCAGAGCCGTTCGAGCCGGTAGTACTCCCTTTCTTTTGCCCCGAAGATATGGACAATAACATCACCGAAGTCGAGGAGTATCCAGCCGGTGTCGGCGCTGCCTTCGCGGTGAAGCAGAGCCGCTCCCTGATTCTCTAACGCCTCATCAATTGTATCAGCGATGGTCTGGATCTGCCGGGGGTTATTGCCACTACAGATGACAAAGTAATCGGCGATGGTCGTGACCTCTCTGATATCGAGCAAAAGAACGTCAAAAGCTTTTTTGTCCGATGCGGTATCTACCGCAAGTCTGGCTAACGGTGCCGGATCTAGCAGAACTCCCTCCACAAGCGCTCCCTTATAGCATAGCCCGGGCTATGCGTTAAAGCTATCTATAGCAGTACATCGAAACTATGTGTAAACGCATTATAGCATGGTGCGCCGGTCTTGTTAAGAGGAAAAGGCCGCGCTTTTGCTCGCATCAGGCTCGCTCCAGCCACTCTTCTTTTGTGGTATGGCGCTCAAGTCCAGTGTTCCGCAGGATCTCCATGCGTAGCTCGCCCAATGTCCCCCAGCCCTCGGCCTCCACATCGTACTTGTGGATGGTCTCTTCGTTGCGTTGATGTACCCACACAAAGGTATCATCGGGCAGATCAGTGTACCTGTCAACGACAGCGCCCAGGACTTCGCGTACCACATCCTCGACGAAGCGCGGGTTGGCATGGGCCTTATTGACGATGTACAACTCGTCGGGACGTTTGAGCAGGGCATAGTTCTCGGAACTCATCGCGCTCTCTACCAGCGCTACCAGGTCGCCGGCATCGATATCGTGGTCCGTGCCGATCATCAAGACCGCGCGTCCGCGCTGGTTGTGGGTGGCAAGGGGCGTCACGTTGAGCATTTTTTCTATGTCCTGCGCCTGGAAACCCTCCTCCTGCAAGCGGGTGCGTGCCAGCGAGTGGATCATGTCCTGTGCGCAGGGGCAGGCTACCATCCCTTCGACCTCGACGCCGACCATGCGCCGGCTGCCGTGTTCGGTAGCGACGGCCAGTGCCAGCAGCCCGTAAACTTCCTGAGTGCGGCGTCCCGAGACGGGTGTCCATTTTTGCAGCGGATAGGCAGTGCGAATATGGACCTCGGCGCGCGATACCTTTTGCCGCTCTACAATAGAGCGCGCAATAGCCTCCGCAAGCAGTTCGACCTTCGGCCATGCACTGCTGGCCTTCTCCTCCAAAACTTCTTCCAGCACATCACTGAAGCGGGACATATGTACGCCTGCCCTTGTCGTATCAAGGTCGGCATAGAGGTCAAACGTTGCGTCAAACCATTGTTGACGCTGCGCATCTCCTGAGACAATATCTCCTGATCTCTGCGGGTTGTGCTGATCTACTGCCCCCGACCGCGACGTGGTTGGTAGGGGAGCGTCCTCATCTTCTCTCTTTGCTCCGCTTTGAGGGGGCTGCAATAGCAGCAGGGATTTTCTCACGCCAACCACGCCGGCGCGCCCGAGTCGAACGTGGACCGCAGGCGGCCCGTTCTGGATATCCCGATCAAGCGAAATGCGCAGGCCGGGCGCCAGCTTTGTAACTCCGTTTTGCGATATCCCCCCCAGCATCTCCTGAACGGTACGCCCGCTTACCGGGTCAACCACATCGGGCGCGATCTCCGCCAGCGGCACCAGCACAAATGCACGCTCGTTCATACGTGGATGTGGTATTATCAGATCCTCATGCATGATATGAAGATCATCATATAAAAGGATATCGATATCTATAGGGCGTGGCCCGTTGCGAAATGTTGGCTGCCGCCCGATGGCTACTTCGATGGCTTTGGCATGCTTTAAAAGTTCTTGCGGTGAGAGCCAGGTTTTTCCGCTACAGGTAATATTGAGAAAGCGCGGCTGATCGAGATAGCCAACCGGCTCGGTTTCATAGAGGGAAGAAATGATATCGATGTCTACAATATCGCGAAGCTTTTGCAGCGCGGCGGTGAGATTGCCCCGCCGGTCTCCGAGATTGGAGCCGAGCGCGAGGTAGACGTGATGTGTGGCAACGGGTGTATTCTGTTGTGGAAACAGAGGCGAGAGTGTTGTATCAATACTCATAAGTAGCTAACCTCTTAAAAATCTAGGGTTTTCCCTATTATGCTAACAAAATAGAGGGTTGATTTGTTTCATAGCACAGCAATATTCACTTCTGGAAAACCCACAAATTGCTGAAAACGGCTTCGGCTCCTCCGCTATCCGCGCCAACCAGGAAACCGATCATGCCAGCAGCGTAGGCGCTATCCGAGTACGTCGCGACGACCAGTTGCTTGTTGATGTAGAAGCGGAAATGCGAGCCTCTGGCTACAATCAAGAAAGTATTCGTATGCCCATAACCGCTGGCGATAGCGCTAGAGGGCGTCCAGTCTATAAGTGTCAGCCAGTTAAGAGGATTGCTGCCCAGAGCGCGGATGAAGCGGTACTCGCCGGCAGCGTTGATCTCCAGAGCATAGAACGCCTTGCTGCCAGGACTGAGACGAAAGATGAGGCCGTAGATATCGCCGTGCAATAGTCGCGCCTGCGCGGTGATGGCAGCATCTGAGAAGCGCCGCTGGTCGGAGTAGCACCAGGCGACTGTATGCGCTCTGGCCGTGTCAACATGATAGCCCTCCAGCGAAAAATAACACTGGTAGCCGTCGTCAATCCAGCCGCCGCCGGGGGCTGTCAGGTCATCCGCGTAAAGAACGTTGCCGGCGCCAATGGATGATGTGATGCCGGCTGTGGCCTGCACGCGCGCCTGAGCGGCCAGCGTGGCCTGAGCGCTGGTTCTCGCCAGCGCGGTCATGGTGGCCCATTGTTGATCTGTGATGCGCGGCCCTGGAGTATGCTGTCTCGCCTGGCGCTCTGGCTTCGTTAGCCCTATGAGAAGGCCCGAAGACAATAAGATGATGCAGAGCAGCGTGATAATGAAAAATAGAACGGGCTGCTTTCTCCGCTGCGCATACAGCAGAAAAGGTGAGCAGAGTATTTTGGGCGGAGGAGGAAAGCTCTGCTGCTTGTCCGGTGGCGAGGTAAATTCATCCTCGCTGAGCGGTATAATGCGCGTGATAGCGGGCGTTGCTGGAGCGGGCGGCATACGCGCTGCCGGCTCGCACGGCTCGTTCCCGGCCTCCGGTGATGGCTGCTCCGCCTGCCTGCGCACAAGCTCGCGCAGCAGCGCTTTTTTGTAGGCGAGGGCGAAGTCGCGCGCCTGCTGGTATCGTTCATCGGGATTTTTAGCCAGCGCCTTGAGGATTACCTCCTCGATTGACTGTGGGATATCGCTGTTGTACTCGCTGGGCGGCGTTGGCTTTGCCTGCATATGCTTGATGGTGACGGCTACCGGGGATTCTCCTACGAAGGGCACGCGGCCTGTGAGCATTTGATAGAGGATAATCCCGAGCGAATAAATATCACTGCGGTAGTCATTTACCCCGTTGGACTGCTCCGGGGCCATATATTCGGGCGTGCCCACCATTGTACCGATGTGCGTCAGCGACTCGGCCTCCATTTTGGCTTTTGCCAGGCCAAAGTCCACCAGGTAGGCATAGCCGTCAGACCGGAGCAGAATGTTGGAGGGTTTTACATCGCGATGCACAACGCCATGATCGTGGGCATGCTGGAGCGCCGAGGCGATCTGGTCGAGGAAGCTGCCGGCTTCCTCCAGCGTCAGGCGCCCGCGCTTGAGCAAATAATCGCGCAGGGTGCTGCCCTCAACGTAGGGCATAACCAGGTAGTACCACGGGCGCTGTTCACCAAAGTCGTAAAGCGGAAGGATGTGGTTATGCGAGAGCGCGCCCACAGCCAGCGCTTCACGTTCAAAGCGACGTACAAACGGTTCATCGCTGCCGTAGAGTACCTTGACGGCTACGCGGCGCCGTACCCGGCGATCATACGCCAGGTAAACTTCAGACATCCCTCCCTGAGCAATACGGCGGCGCAGTTCGTAGCGTCCCAGTGTCGAGCCTTCTATCCCCTTCATCAATCCACACTCCTCCCATCACGGCGGATGAAGTCACTGCACCTTCTGTATTACTGTTGCGACCAGTAGCGCTCAAGATGCACGGTCTCTACAGGGCGGATACCGTGCGTGTAGTTCTCCATTGCTCTATGCATGGCTTCCTGGCTGGCAAAATTAAGCGTTATCTGGGAAGCGTACCTATCGGCAGCTTCCAGGCGCAGTGGAAGCATCTCTGACATCTCGACGAGCAGCGGCTCATAACCACCACCCAGTTCATTCAGCCGCGCTTCGCGCGCTCCCTCCTGCAAGACGTAGGGGAAGTCCTCATAAAAGTTGACTTTGACACCGCGCTGGGCGAGACGGTCCGCCGCCGAACATACGAGCTGGTGATCGACGTGGCGGCCTATGCCCAGGGGCGCATACCATACGGTATCCGGCAGGCGTTCCTGCAAGGTGAGCAGGGCCTCAGCGAGTTGCCGGTCAATCCACAGGTCGGACGGGTGGACATCTCCGCCAATCAGCTCTGACTCTTGTTGATAGTATGCTGGCTCGCCACGGTAAATGGCGTCGAGGTAATCGAGCCAGAGGTAATCAACTCCTAGATAATCGAGGGCTTCGGCGTCCTCGCGGCGGCGGTTTTCCACGATGCTCGCGGGTGTCTGGCTGGCGTCTGCTCCCATCCTCCTGTGGATCTCGGCCGCGAAATCGCTGGGTTTCAGATCGGGCGACGGTATGCCAGCAAAAATGGTAATCACCAGGGGCCGCAGGCCACAGCTTACCTGCACTCCCAGCGTGCCGCCGCAGGAGTATACCACGTCGTCAAAGTGTGGCGATAGAAAGATATGCCGGTGACTTCTGGCAATATCGTTAAAACTCTTGAGTTGCAACTCTTCGTTCCTCCATGCATAATGGTAGTATCTATGCAGCTTACAAAATTATAGCATGATAAGACAAGAAAAAGCGTCTTTATGGCAGGCGTACACCGTCCTCTGTATAGTCAAGCAGACCATCCCGTGCCAGCCCGGCGACGATCTGTTGCAGCCACGGCAGGTCTTCGTCACGAAATTCGGGCTTGATCTTCGGTCCCAGGTGTGCCAGTGTGATACGCTGATCCCGTGGCAGCGAGCGCAGCAGATCAATGATCCGTCCACGAAAATAACGATTGGTGCTGGTGAAAGGCTGCGATTGGTACTTCTGTTTCTTCTCGGACACACGGCGCAACTGGCGCACGACGGCGCCGCCGGGAAAGAGACTGTGCTGGCTCATATCCATGTAAGCCTGGCATAGCTCCTGTACAGGGCAGCGCGAGCATTGCGGATTGTCGCTGGTGCAGATGGTCGCGCCCAGGTCCATGAGGGCCTGATTCCAGTTGTACGCCTCGCCTTCCGGCAAGATCTGTTCCGCCAGCGAGAGCATCTGCGCATCGTTGGCCTTTGGCTCTGGATGCTCCAGGCCGAGAAAGATGCGGTGCAGCACACGCCGTATATTGGTATCAACCGTGGCGACCTGCCTGTGATAAGCAAAACAGGCAATCGCCCCGGCGGTGTAGCGGCCGATGCCCTTGAGTTTGAGCAGTTCCTCGATGGTATCGGGGATGCGCCCGTCATATTCGGCCATGACCTGGCGGGCGATAGCTTGCAGGCTCACGGCGCGCCTGTTGTACCCGAGTGGTGCCCATACGGCGATAACCTCCGCAGTAGATGCCCGCGCGAGATCTGCCAGGGTGGGAAATGCTGACAGGAATTGCCGGTATTTGGGCAGCACACGGTCAACCTGTGTCTGCTGGAGCATGATCTCTGACACAAGGATGGCATATGGATCGCTGGTGGCGCGCCAGGGCAGCGCGCGCTGCTCAACTGCATACCACTGGAGGAGATAACTATGTACATGTGTGACAGGCTCGCGTGCGGGCCAGGAAAACGGCAGGGGCGAGGCTGCTTTACTCATACCGCCCGATTGCCACCCCGTTAAGATGATGACACATTTTGCGTTTCCTGACTACCAGCGCTGACCTGCGCAGCTTTTACCTCTCTGGTCTCGCTGCGCTTACGTGCCATCAGTGAAAAGATGGTATCTCCCCCTTCTTGCCAGCATTGGGAGTTAGGGTCGGGCAGGTTTTCGCAGAGGATCCAGTCGTTAGCGTCTTTTAGCACATGCCCTTTAACGCATTTTGCATACATGACATGCTCATTGAAGTCGACATCTCCAGGCTCCACATCAGGCGATGCGATCTTCGGTACAAAAAATCTACACCACGGCACGGCTATACACCCTTCCTTGTTTTACGCATTGATAAGCTCCGTAAATATGTGCTACCATTATCTCTGCTTATGACATGATAGGCGATGGTAGCTGTGCCAATTATAGCGCATTCTGGGCGGGTGAGTCCAGAGGGGCGGCCCGCTGAGGCAGGAGGCCGCTTTTGCGCCTGCGCCGGCCTCAGATCGCTTTCTGACTTACCACAGCGAGGCGGCTATCGGGCGTCAGGGCGCTGCTATCCAGCCCGCCATAATACGCCCGCGTCTGGAGGCCGGCTTCTGCGAGCATGCGCACCAGCTCCGTCAGCGTGTAAATACGTATAGATTGCCGGTATTCAGTGCGGCGCCCGTCCGGGTAGAGAATGGTCACGCGGATCTCGTTCCTGCTGCGCAGGAGATCCAGGCGCCGCTCCTCCAGCACGATCAATCCATCGTCGTAGCGAATGATGCCGTAAGGCGAGAAAGAGCGTACCACTCTGGGTTGATAGATGGTCTCTAGCAGAAAAAGTCCGCCGGGTTTGAGCGCTTTGTGCACCTGCTGGAGCACCTGTTGATCTTCTTCCTCGTGCTCAAAATAGCCGAAAGAGGTGAATATGTTGATGATGGCGTCAAATTCGTTCTCGAAGGGGATCGTTCTCATGTCGCTCTGCACCCAGCGCATATTGAGAGACCCGGCTTCGGCCATCTCGCGGGCGCGCTGCAAAAAGGGCGCGGAGAGATCCTGTCCCGTCACCTGGTAGCCGCGTTGCGCGAGGGGGATAGCGTGGCGTCCGTGACCGCAGCAGAGGTCGAGGATACGACTTCCCGGCGGAAGATTGAGGAGATTGATGATGCCGGAGACTTCGCGTGCGGTCCGCTCGGCGGGCAGAAAGGGAGTATAGATGCGCAGATAGTCTTCGTTAAAAAAGGCTTCGTACCAGGGAATAGTGCTCACACGCTTCTCCTCGATGTACCTGTTTTGCTCATATCCTGTACATGTATGAACGGCACCTGGCGAGCTTTTCTCGCCTCTATCTTCGCTTTATTGTATACTTGAAAGGATACCTGATTTCCGGCACCATCGCTTGCTCGCGCCTGCGGCGCTCGCCGGAGAGATGATGTGGTGTGGTACAGGCGCTTTGCGCCTGTACCACACCACATCATCTCTCCCTGGCGTGCGAACGCGCGGCGTGAGAAGGGCGAGAATGATGTTACGAGAGGAGAGCAATGTGTGTTAGCCGGGGAATTGCTGGCCCTTGATACCGATTCGCCCCTATGGGATGCGACGCGGCCACTGCTGGATGCCGCGCTGCGACTCGATCAGCAGGACGACACTTACATATGGCATGGTTGGGATAAAAAGCAGGTGGAGGCTTTTCTGAAGCGGCTGCCTCAACATTGTACATTGCTTGCCGGAGTCTGGCAAACGACGCCGGGCGAGCGTGGCGGCGAGGAGCAAGAGAAACTCGTGCTGGGCGTTGTCTGCGAGGTGCTGGCGGCGGAGGTGCGTTCAGTCCGCACATTCGCGGCGTTCGTTGCCGATGGCCTGCCG
>DATGLE010000255.1:0-2273 GCA_035294325.1 Ktedonobacteraceae bacterium
TGTGGTGGCGTACATTTTGATCTTCTGACTCGTTTTCGGCGTTTCCAGCGTAGATTCTGGCACAGGTAGCTCCTTGAACTTTTTTGTAAAGATAATGCACTTCTATCTTAACTCAACACCCGGTATTGGCGATCTATTCCCAGGGAGTGCCATCCGCTTGCTCGCGCCTGCGCGCTGAAGCCGCGCGACCACCCCTCCAGGGAGGGGTCAGGCTGCGATAATGCAGGGCTATGTAATGCTCGCCCGAAGCGGGGGTCAAGGGGGCGGCCGCCGCCTTGCGGGGCGCGGGGTGTCCCCGCCCAGACTCTTCCTTTCGGGCGTGGCGTGGGGAGAATTCAATAGCCCTGTAATATCTTCAGGCTAGCGCCGCAGGCGCGATACGAATGTGATACCATAAAAGTGCATACCCTTGTGAAAAAAGACTGGATTGGAGGAGAGTCAATAATGCCTATCGAAAAACTCGCGTTTGGGCGCAGCGGGCACATGAGCACGCGCACAATCTTTGGCGGCGCCGCGTTAGCCTCGGTCACACAGGAGGAGGCGGATCGCACGCTTGAGGTCCTGCTGCAATACGGTGTCAACCATATCGATGTAGCGGCCAGCTATGGCGATGCCGAACTGCGTATCGCTCCCTGGTTGCAGCGCTACCGCGACCAGTTCTTCCTGGCTACCAAAACCGGGAAGCGCACAGCCCGCGAGGCGCGAGAGGAGCTTCAGCGTTCGCTGGAGCGGATGCGTGTGGATTACGTCGACCTGTGGCAGTTTCACAATCTCGTCGATCCCATCGAGTGGGATGTCGCGCTCAGTCCCGGCGGCGTCCTCGATGCAGCCATCGAAGCCAGAAAGCAAGGTCTGGTGCGCGCCATCGGCATTACCGGTCACGGCCTCCAGATCGTCGGGACGCACAGGCGCAGCCTCGAACGCTACGATTTCGACTCGGTGCTGCTGCCCTACAATTACCTGACGATGCAGGAGCCTTACTACGCTCAAAACTTCAATGCCCTGGTCGAGACCTGCCAGCAGCGCAACGTCGCCGTGCAGACGATCAAGTCGCTGGCCTACCGCCACTGGATGGGCCGGACGCATACCAGCAGCGTCTGGTACCAGCCGTTGACCGAGCAGGAGGATATCGACAGGGCGGTACACTGGGTGCTCAGCCGTCCGGGCATTTTCCTTATCACTACCGGCGACATCCATATACTGCCCAGAGTGCTCGACGCGGCGAACCGCTTCCAGGGAACGGGGCCATCGGATGCGGAAATGCAGGCGATGGTGACGCGACTGGGCATGGAACCGCTATTTGTGTAGAAGTCTGACCCTCGAATGTCAGCCTGAGCGCAAGCGAAGGATCCGATGGGAGCGCGCGGATCCTTCGCTTGCGCTCAGGCTGACATGTTACTACCAATGCTCCATCAGATCACGCAAATCGCGGATCCGCGCATCGTCGGACCAGAGCGCCTCCATGATGCCGTAGGCCGTCAGCGCCTCCTCGTAGCGCTGCTCGCTGCGCAAATTCTTCGCGCCCTGCATGCCCGCCATCCACAGCGACACGATCAATTCTTTGTCCTTGTTCGGGCGCTTCAAGGCCGCCAGTGTCATATGATTGATGGTCTGGATGCGCGAGCGTTCCGTTGTCACAGGCAGCTTGAGCGCCTGCGTCTTTGGATCAACGACTTGAGAGAAAGCATCAAATGCCTTGTCATACTGTCCCAGCACATAAAGCGCCTGCCCATGACACATAACAGGGCCATTATATTCCGTATAGATGAAATTTTCATCATTTATACGGGCGTTGGCAAAGGTATCATACATCTGGGACAACGCGGCCTGGGCCTCCGGCTGCTGATGATTGAGTGCCAACCCTCTCGCCGTCCCGGCATAGGCCATACTCACGATCAGTGAAGGCAGTGACATAGTGGGATGTTCGAGCAATGTCTGCATCTGCGAAGCTGCATCAAGCCCCAGCCTCGGCTGCCTGCCGCAGATAGCAATCCACGTCAGTCGATGCAATATTGCAAGTTGCAGCGGCAGATCTTCGCTGGTTTCAGCGTAGGTAAGCGCCTGCCGGGCATGCGTTGCTGCTTGCTGCATTCCCTGCTGATGCATTGCTAATGTCGCTTTGAGGAGCAAAGATTGCGCGGCTAATTGCGCGGCCTCCTTGCGATGGATGGAAGACTCTTTGACCATCGTTTGCAAGGTGGGCAGATAGCCGGTGATGGCATCGAAGGCGATAGCAATATCTTCGTGCTGGCCTTTGGCAAGGTGGTAGCAGG
>DATGLE010000256.1:0-8772 GCA_035294325.1 Ktedonobacteraceae bacterium
TCTTCGCGCTGCTTTTGCGCGACATCGAGCGCGTCTGCCGCTACTTTGCGCGCTACGGCGTCGAGGCCGACGCTCAGGCGCTCGCCAGCGACCTGTGGCGGCGCTACCTGTATGGCGGCATGTAGTGTCCCGGATATGACGATGCTGGGGATTGCGAGCGCTTGCGCTCGCAATCCCCAGCATCGTTCCTGCAAGGTCGATCTTGAACGAAAAATCGTCATCTATCATCTTTCTTTCATCGAAGATGGACCTGCTTGTGTAAACATGAAGCAGCAAGATCACCCCAACCACGCGGGGATCGACGAGGGGCGCCGCGCGGCGCTGCGCACCCTCGCCCTGATCCCGATCCAGGCATTGGGCCTGGGCGCAATCGCTACCGGGATGCAGTGCTCCTGGAAGGCGCAGGAAGTGTTGACGCACTGCGCGGCGGGCGTCACCGCCTGCTATCATCTGGCGAAGGGGCAGCACGAAGATATCGCCCTGGCCTCCGAAGTCATCAGCGCCTACCTACCGGCCTTGCAAAAGATCGTCAAGGAATCCTCGCTCTCGCGGCAGGAGGCCGCGCACCTGCTCGCCCAATGCTTCTTGCTCAAAGGGACGCTGGCCGTGCATTATGAAGGCCCTCAACAAGCCGCTGCTGATATCCTGCAAGCGCTCACCTATGCTCAAGCCAGCGAGGATCTACCTTTGCAACTTGCGATCTTACATCGGCAGATATGGATTGCTATCTGTAGCAGGCGGCCAGTACAGGCGCTCAATGCCGCTTTGCAGGCAGAAAATCTGATCGAACATTCTACCATACCGCTGTCCCCTGTGATATTGAGTTCGACCTATTCTGGCATAGCAAAAGGTCTTGCCTCAAATCAGCGACAGCAGGAGGCGCAAGCGGCCCTATCTCAAATGTATATTGCCTTTGCTAAGACAAAGGACGATGAGAACTACGTCTATCTGGACTACGACGGTCCTGCTTATGGTGATGGAATGACGCATTACTATCTGGGGCAATATGATAAGGCATTTGCAGCTTTCGAGAAGGTTATTGATCCGCAGATGCTCAACTTGTCGGTGGCTTCGGAGCGCTCGCGCATTCAGACCATCACTCATATGACGCTGGCGGCCCTGAAGCGCCCGAACAAAGACAAAGAACAGATCGTGCCCTTATGGATGGCTGGCATGCAGGGAGCCAGGAATTTGCGCAGTGAACAGCGCTACGGTGAGGCGCTGATGGCCTACAGCATCATGGAGGCGCTCTGGTCCGACGATCCCCGGATCCGCGACCTGCGCGACCTCACGGGGCACTGGTAGGGGCCGGATTTATAAAAGTTACTGAACACGTCCAGCCCTGTCATCCTACGCCGGCTTACGAACGTCATCCTACGCCGGCTTACGAATGTCATCCTGAGCGCAGTGAGCCGTAGCCCTGAGCGCCAGCGAAGGGGAAGGATCTGGCTGCGCGAAGCAGCAGCGTGTCCCTCTGCTGAGCGGCAGAAGCCAGGCGGCACTCACACTTCGCTGCGCTTGTGCTGGATCCTTCGCTGCCGCTCAGGATGACATACCTGCTGGCCTGGAGAGGCATTTACCGCTGGTGGTTGGTAAACTTCATGAATCTTGAACAGCAAATTGAAAACCATTTCGGCCAGAGCAGCGTCTTCTGCGAACCTCTCAAGATGCGTGGCTTGAGTGGGAAGCGAGCATGCCATCTTGAGCGCCAGCGAAGGATGACATGGCCCAGAGGGCGGGTAAACCCTGCCCCTACCGGGGCATGGCTTGACAGCGCGCGGAAGGGCATTGTACCTTATGACCATCACCTGGAGGCAATGTCCGAATCAAAGCGCGAAAGGATGCAGCCATGCCCGATTTCCCCATCATCGACGCCCATCTGCACCTCTGGGACCCGGCCCGCTTCCGTATGTCCTGGCTGGACAATAATCCGGTCCTGGAACAGCGTTACGAACTGGCCGAGTATTGCGAGCACACAAAAAATATAGCAGTTGAGGCGATGGTCTATCTGCAAACCGAGGTCGAGACGCCGTATGCCTTCCTTGAGGCGCGCCGGGCCGTAGAGCAAGCCAGAAGCGATCCGCGCATTCAGGGTATTGTGCCCTGGGCGCCGCTCGAATATGGTGAGCGCGCCCGAGCCTTCCTCGCCGCGCTTAAAGAACTCGATCCGCGTATCAAGGGAGTGCGCCGCATCATTCAATTCGAACCTGATCTCGCTTTCTGCCTGCAACCCGATTTTATCAGGGGTGTGCAGATCTTGCCGGAATATGGCTTCTCCTTCGATATTTGCATCGACTACCGCCATATGGCGAATACGATTACGCTGGTACGCCAGTGCCCGCACACTGCCTTTATCCTCGACCACAGCGGCAAGCCGAATATCAAGGAGCATATGCTTGATCCCTGGCGCGAGCAGGTGCAAGAACTGGCCTCGTTCCCCAACGTAATGTGCAAGGTGAGCGGGCTGGTCACTGAGGCAGATCATGCGCACTGGACGCCCGCCGATCTCGTGCCATATGTCTCGCACGTTCTGACCGTCTTCGGTGAGGATCGCGTGGTATTTGGAGGCGACTGGCCTGTGGTGTTGCAGGCGTCGAGCTATGCGCGCTGGGTTGAGACCCTGGATGCGCTCACCGCACATCTCTCCCCGCAGGCGAAGTATAAACTGTGGGCCGGGAACGCTCGCCGCTTCTACCGTCTCTCACCAGGGCAATAATAACAACAAGGGGGCGCAGCATGGAATCCGCGGAGTCCTCAGATCAACCTCTCATCATTCTCAATCCCGCCGCCAATCGCGGCCGCATGGAGCACTTTAGAGCCTTGATGCGCAGCCGCGCCGCGCAGGGAGAGGCGGAGTATGTAGAGACCAGCAGAGCAGGCGAGGCGAAAGAGCGCGCGCTGCATGCGGCCGGGGAGGGGCGCGCCGTTATCATCGTAGGCGGTGATGGCTCGGTCAATGAAGTGGTGAACGGCATCCTCACGGCGGGCAGGCGTGTGCCGCTGGGCATTGTCGCCGCCGGCTCCGGCAACGATTACGCCTGGAACACGCTCAAACTGCCGCGTGATCCCGCCGCCGCGCTTGAACGAGCGCTGCACGGGCAACTCATCGATACCGATGCGGGTATCGTCAACGGTCAATATTTTGCCAATTCGTTCAGCATCGGGCTGGATGCCAACGTCGCCGTAGCCGCCGACTGGCTCAAGAAAATTCCCCTGATGAGCGGGGCGCGGCTCTATTACACCGCGACGGTGCAGCAGATCCTCTTCGGCTACCATCGCTGCCCGTGGCTGAAATTCAACCTGGATGGCGACGCTCATGGACCAGCGGAGGGAAGACGCTATGTTCTGGTGGCTGTGACGAACGGGCCGACCTATGGCGCCGGCTTTCGCATCAATCCCACTGCCGATCCTTGTGATGGTCTCTTCGATATCTGCTCAATCGACTACAGGCCCGTATTTCGTGCGCTACGTATGCTGCCCGTGGTGCGCAGAGGCGAACACTCCGGCTTGCCAGAAATCACTTTTTATCGCGCGAAAAGCGTGCATATCGAGAGCCGGAGCCTGGTCAATATGCAGGTGGATGGCGAGACGACGTGTGCAGCCACCTTCGATGCCACAATTTTGCCGGGCGCGCTCTGTGTTCGTGTGTGACGCCAGTTATTGCTTTGCGATGAACGCGGATGGGCACAGCGGCGCCAGCGCGCATTTCTCACACAGCGGTTTGCGGGCGATGCAGATAGCGCGACCATGAAGGATGAGCATGTGTGAAAGATTGAGCCATTCTTCTTGCGGAACGATACGCATGAGATCCTGCTCGATCTTCACCGGATCATCCTGCTTTGTCCAGCCCAGACGGCGCGCGACCCGCGCCACATGCGTATCGACCACGAAGCCGACGACAATACCGTAAGCGTTGCCGAGAACCACGTTGGCGGTCTTGCGCGCCACGCCCGGCAGCGTCAACAGCTCTTCCATTGTGCGGGGCACTTCACCTCCGTACTCGCTCACAAGACGCTGGCCGGTGGCGCGGATATTTTTGGCCTTGTTGCGATAGAAGCCCGTGGATTTGATGTCCTGTTCCAATTCTTCCTGGCTGACGCTGGCGTAGTCTTCCGCGCTGCGATACTTCTTAAAAAGTTGCTCGGTAACGATATTGACGCGCTCGTCGGTGCATTGCGCCGAGAGCTGCGTGGCGATGAGCAGTTCTAGCGGATTGGAGAAATTGAGCGTGCAGGCAGCGTTAGGATAGAGAAGGCGCAACTCGGCGATAATACCCTGTACCTGCTCCGGCGATCCCGGCTCTGGCCCGGTATAGGTTGGTGGTGACGCAGGCTCCATAATAATTCCTTCTTCGCTCTGGCAGTCTATATAACTCTTCGGGTCCCCTGCCGCCTCTGGCGTCAGATCAAGAGCGAACCCGAAAAGTTGCCATTCTATCAATAAAAAAAGTGTAATGGTATCAACTGCAAGGGTCTGTCTAACGTAATAGGTGTATACTACCTTACATTCAGATGAGCGCGTAGCGCGCAAGCCTTGCCGGTCTGCTGAGCGTAGCTAGCCGCGCAAGCGGCGTTTCTGAATGAGCTATCAATTCAGATCCAATGGCATTTCTAATGCCATCGGGTGTAGCAACAGGTCTTTTTGATTATGGCAGAGCGATGGCGCCGCGTCAAGCGGGCGGAAAATGGGGAAGGAATGGCGTATGGCCTGCGCGGACTTTCCTACATGTGCAGTTATATCGTATAATCTAAAGTAGAGGCATAGTACAGGTGATCCACCGCGTGATGAATTTACAAGGTACTATACCAGGGAAGGAAATAGAGCGTGGCTAGTAACAAACACCGATTCACAAGCGCCGGTGATGACCAGCAGAAGATAAAGAAGAGTATTCTCGATAGCTTCCTGCGGCGCAGCGGTCGCCCGAGGAACATGCGTGACCTGGGAGTGACGGCGCTCAAGAACCTGCCGGCCAACATCTCCGCCGTACAGGGCTTGATGAAGGCCGTGAACTGGAAGCAGGCCCAGCAGGAGGTTCTTGAGGGGCTGAACAATACCGTCGTGATTGTGGGCCAGCCCAATACCGGAAAAAGCACACTTTTCAACAAGATCAAGGGGCAGACGCTCTCCCCGGTATCCGCTCAGGCCGGAACAACGCGCGATCTGATACGTACCGATTTTGGTCCCTTCACCCTGGTTGACACGCCCGGCCATCTGCCGAATGTCATGGAAAGCGGCATGGATCAGGCCAGCGTCATTGTGTTTCTGATCGATGCCTCGAAGGGATTGCAGGCGCAGGATCGAGAGCTGTATAACACCATCAAGGCGTTGAAAAAGCCCACAATTATCGCTGTAAACAAGGTCGATACTTTGCGCGGCGGCGAAGGCGGGGACCAGTTCGCCACCGAGGTTGCGGTGCAACTGGGCGTACCCGGCGTTATCCCCATTTCGGCCAGGACGGGCAGAAACCTTGCTGAAGAGCTTATTCCGGCGATTATCGATGCAAGCCCGGAGGCGGCTCTGGCTATCGGGCGCGAATTGCCGGCCTACCGGCACTCCGCCGCACAGCGCATCATTCGCAATGCGACTCTGGTCAGCCTCGCGGCAGGTCTGGAGCCGATCCCCTTTGTCGATATCCCGATCCTCATTGGAACCCAGGTGCGCCTGGTGCTGCGCCTTGCGGCGCTCTATGGCGAGCCGCTGGATAGCGGCGATGCGATGAAACACGCGCGCGAGCTGATCGTGACGTTAATCAGCGGCCTGGGCCTGCGCTTCCTGGCGGAGCAGGCGGCCAAAGCTGTGCCCTTCGGAGGCGATTTCGTTGCGGGCGCGATTGCCGGAGCGGCTACCTGGTCTATTGGCGAGGTGGCCCTTGAATATTATGAGGGTGGCAAGCATCTCAATCCGCGCCGCCTGGCCCGGCTCTATTCAGACTTCTATCACCGGCTGCGCCATGACAGTCAGATGCAGGAACTGCGCGAAGAGTCGCGCCGTGCACTCCAGCAGAGCGTGGCGAACGAGTCCATCCTGCTACCGGAAGACGCGGTAGACAAAGCGGCGAATGAAGCGGTAAATGACGTGGACAAAGCCCAGGATGAAGCGATAAATAAAGTGGAAGAAGGGACGGCGTAACGTAGCCATGCCTTTCCCCTATGAGCGCTACGCAGCCCTGAGCGGAGCCTTTCCTGTCTGTTTCCCTGCGGGCGAAGATGAGTACGCCCGCAGGGTTGTGCAGGTTGTTGGCCGGGCCGGCGAGATGCTGACGCAACTGCTTGGCCTGCCGCTGCCCGTTATGCGGATCTTGCTGGTCGATCCGGCAGACTGGCAAGCTGTGCCGCATGATGACGAAGATATCAGCATAGCCCAGCCGTATTGGACGGAGGCGACTTCGCCGCCATCTCTTGTTGTGCCGCTGGAAATCGATGCTATTTTTGGCGAAATGACGCCGGCAAAGCTGGCTTTTATCCTCTACCAGATGCTCGCGCTGGCCTTTCTGGAGTCCGATCCTCGCCCCTGGCCCGATGACAGCCCTTTGTGGGCGGACGAGTGGCAGCTAAAGTTCGCCGCGCTGTGGCTCTCTCACAACCTTGATGGTCAGCAGGGCATGGTCAACAAAGATCTGCGTGAGCGGTATGCCGGCATCTTTGAGCCAGAGCCGGATGGCAAAACGCCCGATACGGTGCGCAGTTTTGACTGGTATGAGGACACCGCGCCGGAAGATTACCTCTGCTATGAACTACTGCTTGAGCAGTTCGCGGCTGACCTGCTTGCTCGCTACGATCCTGGCGTTCTTCCCCGTTTTCTATCTTCCTATCGCGCAGGGCACAGCGCGCTATTAAGCGATGACGTAACCGCGATGCTGGCTGCCGCGCTCGGCCCCGGGGGAGCCGAGTGGTTGGAGTCCCTCGTCTATTTCTAATCTCCAATGAGTGTGTCATCTTTTTGCACGCGTTGCCACCTTCAGTGGCTTTCGAAGGGAAGGATGGCCGGCGGCGTCCGCAGGGCGCCGCCGGCCATCCTTCCCTTCGAGACGAAGTGCTGAAGGCGCGGAGGTGTCGGGGGAGGATGTGGGGGAGCCACAAAATGACGCGTGCCTACCCCCGGTTTTGTATGTTGAAATGAGAAGGATGCGGGGGTATAATTCCTGATAATCTGCAAGACGAAGCCCCGTATTTACCATCTTTAGATAGATAGCAAGAGGTTCAGGAATGTTTAATCGTGTCGCTGTAATCGGCCTGGGTTTAATCGGCGGATCAATAGGGCTGGCGCTGCGCAAAGTGAAGGCCGCTCAGCAGGTAGCTGGCTACGATCTTGGCCGGGGAGTCAGTGATCGCGCTCGCCGCATCGGGGCCATCGACGAGCACTACAGCTCCCTGGCGGATACCGTGCGTGGCGCCGAACTGGTCATACTCGCAACCCCCGTGGGAGCGATGCGCGTCCTGCTGCAAAATATTGCCCCGGCGCTCTCCCCCGGCGCGGTAGTGACAGATGTTGCCAGCACGAAGGCGCAGGTGATCAACTGGGCGGAGGAGTTTCTGCCGCCCACGGTCTCATTTGTCGGAGGCCATCCGATGGCGGGCAAGGAAGTGAGCGGGGTTGAGGAGGCGGATGCCAGCCTCTTCCAGAACCGGATTTATTGCCTCACACCGACGGTGCGCACGCGCCCGGCTGCTATCAAGAAAGTATGCAGTATGATCGAGGCGCTGGGCGCACGCGTGCGCTTTTTGGAACCGGCTGAACATGATGGACAGGTTGCGGGAGTCAGCCACCTGCCGTTCATTGCCTCGATTGCCCTGGTGAACACCCTTGCCAGAAGCGGCTCCTGGGCCGATGCCTCCCTGCTGGCAGCCAATGGTTTCCGTGACGTTTCGCGGCTGGCCGCCGGCAATCCCGAGATGTATCGCGATATCTGCCTGACCAACAGCGAATCTATTACGCGCTGGCTTGATGAATATATGGCTACATTGGGTGATCTGCGCCGGCGCATCGCCACACATGACAAAGATCTAAACGAGCAATTTGGTAAGGCAAGAGAGGTGCGCCTGCAATGGCAGGCCGATCAGGATATGAGCAGGTAGCGCGGACATCGAAGAATTCAGTACCTTTCTCCCTTGTAAAAAAAATCCGCCATGTGCTCTTGACAAGCCCACAAGGATATGGCATACTATGCAAGCTGTTGCTAGAGATAATCACCCCGTCCTGAGGGAGCGGGTGCTCCTATCTCCGCAAAGCCTGTAGACTGTGCCACGTTAATGTGGCTCCTCAAGGGATGCTATCTCCCCGCGAAAGTGACGAACCTCAGGGGGTTCTTGTGGCCTTTTTCACTGCTACAGGTAGCCAGGAGGATTTGTGACCGGAAAAGCAAGGGAGCGGAGTTTTGTGGAACTTTAAAATTCGTCCACAAAGCTCTTGACAAACCGCAAAGGATATGAGATACTACAGTTGCAGTAATCAAGCGAATAAAAATCGCGAACTGAACGGGGAATGCCGGTAATGGCAGCAGATAGAGAGTTTACCCCGTCTGGGCGACCTTAACAACTGAAGAGTGGAAAGCAGAACAGCAACCGCGCCCACCGGCCGCAAAGCTGGTGGGGCTGCGTTCCTGTCAAGCGAGAGGCGCCGCCGCGCTGGCGGCCTCTCACCAATCAGAGATGCGATTCTGCGATCAACAAGCAGCCGGTCGTCTCGCCTCGGAGTGAGGTGGGGCGCTGGTTCTGCCTGGATCGCTTTTCCATCCGCTTCTTCGGTTCATCCTCCAGCGGAGGGTGAACCCCA
>DATGLE010000257.1:0-18129 GCA_035294325.1 Ktedonobacteraceae bacterium
AGAGGCTACACACCACCATTCCCAATAAAGCGAGCGCCGCAGGCGCGAGCAGGCGTTTATGCTGGAAATCAGACATATTCTATTTTAAAAAGGAGAGATACTGTATGAAAGCTGCGCTTTCAGAAGTTACTGTCATCGACCTGTCGCGCGTCTTTGCCGGCCCGTACTGTACGATGATGCTCGGCGACCTGGGCGCTACGGTCATCAAAGTCGAGCGGCCCGATAAGGGCGACGATACCCGCCACTTTGGCCCGCCCTACATTGCCGGTGAGAGCGCCTATTACCTGGGACTCAATCGCAATAAGTACAGCATCACCCTCGATTTCGGCACGCCCGAGGGAAAAGAGCGCCTGCTGGCCCTCATTAAGAACGCGACGGTGCTCGTCGAAAACTTCCGTCCCGGCACGCTGGCGCGTCAGGGGCTTGGCTATGAGGATCTGCGCAAAATCAACCCCGGCCTGATCTACTGCTCGATTAGCGGCTACGGCCAGGATGGCCCGTATGCCTCGCGGCCCGGCTATGACTTCGTAGCGCAGGCCGAGTCGGGGATTATGGCCGTCACCGGGGAGGCCGATGGTGAACCGCAGCGCGTCGGCTCGCCCATCGGCGATATGTCGGCGGGGATGTTCGCCTGCATCTCTATTCTCGCGGCGCTGCATGTGCGTGACCAGACCGGCCAGGGGCAGTACATCGATATTTCGCTCCTGGAGTCGGCGGTCACACTGCTGGGCAACGTCTCGGCCAACTATCTGATCTCGGGGGAGGAAGCAAAGCGCTACGGGAACGGGCATCCCAACATCGTGCCCTACCAGGCGTTTCGCACGCGCGATAGTTATGTTGTCGTCTCCTGCGGCAATGATCGCCTCTACCAATCCCTCTGCCATCTACTGGGGCGCGATGATCTGGCGAGCGACGAGCGTTTCGCCACCAATCCTCAGCGCGTGCGCAATCGCGATCAACTCATCCCCGAGTTGCAGCAGCAGTTTCTACAGCGTGACAGCGAGGATTGGCTCACGCAACTGCGCGCCGCTGGCATTCCCTGCGGCCCGATCAATCTGGTGAGCCAGGTCTTTCACGATCCGCAGATTGAGGCCAGGGGCCTTGTGTGGGAATGCGATCATCCCACCGCCGGCAAGATTCGCCTGTCGGGATCGCCGATGCATCTTTCGGAGACCCCGACGCGGCTGTATAAGGCGCCGCCGCTGCTGGGCGAGGATAACGATAAGATTCTGTAGCGGGCTGCGCGACCTCGTTGCCCCACTGCGACCAGCCGCGCCTGCCGTGGCGGGCGAAGAGTTCGAGATAGGGGCCGGGGCTGCACTGCTCGATGATGCTGTACAGCTCATCCGGCTTCCTGGAGTGTTCGCGCTTGCGACTGACGATGATATTCACCTGGCGGCGCCCCGGCGGGAGCGTGCGGAGGGAGCCGCGCGTGCCGAAGAGCACGAGTTCGGTGACGTTGCGAAAATAGAAGCCGACGCCGCGCCCATCCGGCCCGCCATCTTTGCGCGTTTTGTACCATACCAGGTTCGTCTTGTAGGTAAAGCCCCAGCGCCGCATCACCTCAAGCCCCTCAAGGATGAGCGCGTTGGGCACCCACAGGTACAGGTGGCTCTGTGGCAGGCTCAACTGCTCGACGGGGAGATTCAGGATATCGTCGAGCGTCAGCGTGGGGTAGCGCGAGAGCCGCCTGTGCTCTGGCGCCATTTTCCCCGTGCGGTTCGTAAACTGCCAGGGAGGATCGGCCAGAATCGTACCAAACTGCCCCAGATTGCGCGCCAGTAAATCTTCGGCAGGCGTGGACGCATCATGCTCGTTACTCATTATCACACTCCATGCTTCCTCGCGCCTGCGGCGCTCGCCAAATGAGGAGTGTGGTGTGGCCCGGGCGCCTGGGCCACACCACACTCTTCATCCATTGCGCGGCGGAGCCGTGCGAACGCCCGGCGAGAGAGGACGAAGGCACTGAGGAATCAGATATCCTTTTGCATAGTAGTAGTATACTTTCCGCGACAAAGAAATAGGCCCGATCTTGCATAAGTACTATCCAGTCACAAGAGAGCTATTCTGTTATCCGATCTTACGTATCATAGTAAGAATATGATATTATCTAGCGCGAGGAGGGCGTGTATCATGGCACTGCATAAATATCCATCCATGAGCGTTGAAGATTATCTGGCTCTTGATCGCAGCAGCCAGGAGGCGCGTTATGAGTACTACGATGGCGAGCTAAGGATGCTGGCTGGAGGGAGCATTTACCACTCGATCATCGGCACAAGCGTAACCGGCATTCTCTATCGACTACTGCACGGCAGCCCATGTCGTGTGTACAACTCGGATATACGACTCCAGCTTTCACGATCACGGTACGTCCATCCTGATATTACTGTTAGTTGCGACCAGCGCGATCAAGGTCAAGGTGAGATGATACACCATCCACGAGTAGTTATTGAGGTACTTTCTCCCAGTACCGAAGCCAAAGACAGGGGAAGAAAGTTCACGCTCTACCGTGAGTGCCAATCAATACAGGAATACATGATGGTTGACTCCCGCCGTGTACAGATAGAAGTCTATAGCCGCGACAACAGGAAATGGACGCTCTCCACCTATGGGCCAGGAGACGAAGTAGTTCTGGAGAGCCTCAATATCAGGTTCCCTGTGGATGAAGTCTATGAGGGGCTGGACTTCGATCAGCAAGCGCAAGATGAGGACGACGAAGATCATTACTAGCGCGAGAAGGATGGTAGGAAGCTCTGCTCTCCTGTTTACACTTCGGACCTGATCGGCTATACTAGCCAGGAACAATTCTATGCGTTATGGTTGTGTCTGGAGGAAAACGTCAGTGAAAATCACCTGTAAGCAGCAAGATTTGAGTCGTGGCCTGGGAGTTGTCGGCCACGCCGTCTCTAACCGCAGCACCCTTCCCATCCTCGCTAATATTTTACTGGCGACCGATCAGGGCCGCCTGAAACTATCTGCAACCAACCTGGAGATCGGCATCAATTGCTGGATTGACGCGGAAATCCGTGAAGAGGGTTCGACAACCGTTCCCGCGCGGCTGATTACCGACTTTGTGGGCAGCCTGCCGCCAGCATCTGTAGATATCGATGTCGCGGAAGATACGCACACGATCAACTTGAAAAGCCTGCGCAGCAGCGCCAGCATCAAGGGCATGGATCCCTCCGAATTCCCGTTGATCCCCAGCGCCGAGGGCGGCGAACCTCCCGTGGTGCTGGAGGCCGGGCAGCTTAAAGAGATGATTACGCAGGTCGCCTTTGCTGCTGCCGATGACGATTCGCGCCCGGTGCTCACCGGTGTCTACGTCGAGGTCAGCGGCGAGAAGTTGACCTTTGCCGCCGCCGACGCCTTCCGCCTCGCGGTACGCAGCATGCCGCTGCCCGGCGAGGATGGCGCACGCGACAGCATCCTTATTCCCGCTCGCACGCTGACCGAGCTTGCGCGTATCCTGCCAGCCGAGGGCGCCGTGCAGATGATCGTAACGCCCAATCGCAGCCAGGTGCTTTTCCATACCGAACATATCGATCTCGTCTCGCGCCTGATCGAAGGCACCTTCCCGAACTTCCGCCAGATTATTCCGAAGGAGCATACGACGCGCGCCGTTGTGGAGACGAAGGAGTTTGCCGCCGCCGTCAGGTCGGTGACGCCGTTCGCCCGCGATAGCTCGAACATCACACATATCAAGATTGGCGGTGGAGAAGGCGAGGGCGCAGTGACGATTGAGGCCACCGCCGAGGATGTGGGCAGCAATATCAGCACCATCAATGCCGCCGTTGATGGCCCGCAGCAGCAGATTATCTTCAATGTGAAGTATCTCGCCGATGTGCTCGCCGTCATGGATACGCCGGAGACCGCGCTTGAAATCACATCTGCCGCCCGTCCCGGCGTCATCAAGCCGGTGGGATCAGCCGACTATACGTATGTCATCATGCCAATGAGCACGAATCGATAGCGCAAGCCCGGGAGGTGGGCGACCACGCTTTTCTGTGGCCGCTCCATCCCTGCCCGCGCGGATAGATGATGTATCTCTCTCACCTCTCTTTGAGCAATTTTCGCAACTATGCACAGCTTGACCTTGCTCTGGGACCGGGACTCTTTCTCTTCTATGGAGACAATGCCCAGGGTAAGACGAATTTGCTCGAAGCGGTGAGCATGCTGGCTACGGCCAGTTCCTTCCATGCCGCCGGGGATCGCGAGGTGGTCAGCTGGTCGGCCCCGGAGCATATTGCCCATCTCTCCGGCACTGTTAAACGACGCGACGATACCGTGGAGATCGAGATTGCCGTCTTCGATCCGGCGCCACCCGTTATAGCAGCCGATAGCGAGCCGGGGGCGGGAGGCGCACGCGGCATCGACCTGCCGGCCAGCACGCCGCGCAAGCGCCTCAAGCTCAACGGCGTCCCCCGCAGGACGGTTGAGATCATCGGGCAAATGAAGGTCGTACTCTTCGCTCCCACCGACCTGCACCTCGTCGAGGGCGCGCCCGACGAGCGGCGCCGTTTCCTTGACCGCGCGCTCTGCCAGGTCCAGCCGCACTACTGCCAGGCGCTTATCAAGTATCGCAAAGTCGTGTTGCAGCGCTCGGCTCTGCTCAAACGCATTCGCGATAACCAGGAAGATCCGCGCATGCTGGAATACCTGGATGAGCAGTTAACCATGCTTGCCGGCCATATCATGTACGAGCGGATGCGCATGGTGAGCGCGCTCAACGAGGAGGCGGGCGTTTTTCAACAGGCGATCAGCGGCGGGCAGGAGCGGCTCCAGATCGTCTATCGCCCTTCGTTCAAAGTGGATGCGGCATGGAGCACGGTGGAAGCCTCCGAGCATTACCGCGAACAGCTCCGCGAGGTACGCAGGAGGGAGATCATTCAAGGCGTGTGCCTGCGGGGGCCGCACCGCGACGATCTGGAATTCCTGGTGAACGGAGTGAATATGCTCACCTATGGCTCGCGCGGCCAGCAGCGCACGACGGCGCTCTCCGCCAAACTTGCCGAGCTTGCCTATATGCGCGCCAGTACGGGGGATGAGCCTGTGCTCCTGCTCGACGACGTGTTCAGCGAACTCGATCATCTGCGCCGCGAATACCTGCTGCGCCAGGTACACCAGCACGAGCAGGTCTTGCTCACGGCAACAGAACTGGCGGGCTTCCCTGCCGATATTCTGCGCCAGGCCCACGTCTATCACATCGTTGATGGTTGCATTAATGCGTAGCTGCGCGATGATGATGTTTACCAATCAAGATCGGTAATCACAGGTGTAGGGGCGCAGCGCCGGCCTGGTGGTTGGGTGGGATGGTGGGGGCCGAAGCGCAAGCTCGCCTCCCGGTTGCCACAAACGAAAAGGGGAGGTGTTGGAACGCCGGGCGGGCTTGCGCTTCGGCCCTCACCGCCCCATATCCCCTCCCAGCCGGCGCCGCGCCCCTACCCGACCCCGGTATTGTCGATCTTGATTGGAAATGTTTATTATCGCGCTTCGGTTAATTGGTCAAAAAATTATTGCGCGATAAATCGCGCAGCTACGCAAGAAAAGGATCGCTCGTATCATCGTGGTGTTGGCGCCTTCTGCTGCAACCCCATCCACTCGCCCCGCACGCGCGCTACCTCCTCCTCGTCCGGTACAATCTCGCCGTAGCGAGTAGCGGTATACGCATCGGTAATCGCGCCCAGTTCTGGCTCGACCTGTGGGAGACGCTCGCCGAGCCGCCGCCTGAACTCGCAGGGTGTTTCGTCTTTCTTGCGCCTGTAGCCGCGAGCGGCAGCCCATTTGAGCAGCGCGCGGTAGATCTCGCGGACACTGCGCGCCGCCGGATCTCCACCGATCTCCTCCACGACCTGAGCCGGCTCAACCGCTGGCGCGCGCCGGGGAAAGAGCCGCGACCAGAGCGCCCGCAGCAAGGACTTCAGTTGCGTCCAGAAGAGTTGCCATGACCAGAGGCTCTCGCGCAGATCTTCTCCCCTGCGCACAAGCCTGACCCTCCTGCGGCGCAGCGCCCACCAGATGAACAGGCCGATAAGCGCAATGCAGAGCAGCGGCAGGACGAACTTGAGGACCGCTATCGTCGTCAGGACCGCCTGTGGCGTCTGCGGCGGCAGATGCCTGGCCTTTGTAACGGCGCTGGCGGGAGGCGTGAAGATATGCATTTTGCCCGATGGATGCAGCAGTGAGAATAGCCAGAAGATCGGAGTCGATAGGAAAACGAGGAAGTACGCCAGCCCGATGACGATCCAGTTATACAGCGTGCCCAGCGGTGATAGTGCCTGCTGGACGCTCGCCAGGAAGGCCGGGCTGGCGAAAGTGCCTATCGCCAGGGAGATGAGCAGCAGGATGAGGCCAACTGTGCCGATAACGGTGAGCAGCGCGCGCTCCTGGACTGCGGCGCTGCCTTCCAGCCCGCCAGGATGCGAGTGGCGCACGAACAGCGCCCGTGCCAGAGCATGGGTGAAAAGCGCGAGGCAGGTGAAGACCGGAATGAGCAGCAGTAAAAAGACAGCTTCGTAAGGCGCGCCGCCCGTGCCAGCATGTACGACGATAACCGCAATGATGACGCCTACGCCCAGGCGCAGGGCGTTAAAGACATCCGCCGGTTCCAGGACGCGCCGCGCCAGGACAATGCCGCGCCAGCAGAAATAGCCGGAGATGATGAAGACGGCGAAGACGCGATACGCACGGGGCGAGAGCAAGAGAATATCGTTCAGCAGAGACCACAGCCAGCGCGGGTCGAAAAGAGAAGTGGTCGATGCATAAACGCTGGTCCAGATGATGAAGAGCGCCACCACAAAAAGCAGCGGGAATACCCACTGCGAACCGGATGTCATCGTCACTTTGTTGGGGTTCACCGTCACCGTGCCGGAAGCCAGTTCGCGCCGCTCCAGATAGGTCGCGAACCAGTGCGCGCCAACCATGAGCACGAACGGCGCCCAGAGTGGGAGCAGCGGAGTGCGTGTGCCGAAGAGGCCGATGTCGGCTATCCCGATGAGAACAGCGCTCACCCAGCAGGTCTCTACAGCGGCGAACGCCACGGGGAGGAGACGTTCGCCCCGGCTCGGAGTCGCCGGAAGGTCTTCGGCGCCCATCGTGAGAATATCCTGCTGCCGGCGCTGCTGGGCCGCGAGCAATGCCTGATCCTGGTCTGGAGGCGATGGTTCCGGCGCGCTATTCATCATCAGTCGCCTTTCTCCCTGCGCCGGAGGCAGTAGTTACCTCCTGGCCGACGTTTGTCCTACAACTCCTCGCTAGATTGTATAGAAAGTATATCACACAGTTGAGAATACGCAGGCGGGCGCAGCTCGCCTGCGTATTCTCAACTGTGTGATATACTTTCTAGAAAGGTTTGGAGACATAAGTGAGGTAAATTCTGCATGCCCTTCGTAAAGAAGAACGATCCCAGAAGCCCTCAACCCGCAGCCGACATACAGAAGCTTTTCGTCGGGCGCGCCAGCGAACTGCAATTCTTTCGCGAACACATCCTCAAGCCGGAGGATCCCACCTATAACATCATCTCGGTCTATGGCGATGGCGGCGTCGGCAAATCAACGCTCATTAACCGCATTATCGATGAGGCTGGCTCGGCTGCCTACCGCGAATACTGCTTCACGGCCAGAGTCGATGAGCGGCAGGCTACAGCGGCGAGCATGATGGAGAAGTTCGCCAGCCAGTTGCGTATGCGCAACAACTTCAAGCGGGCGCTGGCGCGTTATAAAGACGCTATGTACAGGCTACAGGCCGAGCAGGAGACGATGCAGGATGCCGTATTGCAGCGCGCCCCCGACTTCGCGGGCGCTGCCGTGGAGGGGGTGCCGTTCGTCGGTCCGCTGCTGCGCGAGGGCGTCAAAATGACCACCGAGCACGTCCTGCACAGCTATGGCATGGGCCAGGCGCGGCGCGCTTCCGCACGCCTGGAGGATCCTATCGGCGAACTGACGGCTGCCTTCGTCGCGGAACTCAATCGCCTGGCCGATACCCAGGTCACGCTCGCCGGGCAGTGGACGCGCCGCCGCTACAGGCTTCTCCTCTTCTTCGATACCTTTGAGCAACTGGCGGCGGAGGCAGCTCCCTGGCTGCTCGATCACTTCCTCGTCTCCGATATCAGTAACAGCGTTGTGCTCATCATCGCCGGCCGTATCCCTATCGAGCGCTCGCTGCCCGACGATCCCAAACGCTGGCTGCCTTATCGCGATAACCACGTCATCTATTCCATTGGCCTCAACAGTTTTACGGAGGAGGAAACGCGTTCCTATCTGGAGCAGCGCGGCATTACCGATCCGGCGCGCGTCACCAGGATCTGGCAGCTCTCGCACGGCCTGCCCCTCTATCTCAGTCTGCTGCCCTCCGATCCCCGGTACGAGATTGATCCCACGGCGGATGTCGTCGCGAACTTTCTGCGCTGGATACCGGAGGAGGAGGCGGTCAAGCGGCGGCTGGTGCTCGATGCATCGCTCTTTTCGCGCCCCTTCAATCAGGATGAACTGACGGCATTGAGCTACATACCGGAGCAGGAGCGGGCCGCGCTCTATCACTGGCTCATCAGGCAGTCGTTTGTGCTCAAAAGCGCGCAGGATGGACGCTATAGCTATCACGAGCTGGCCGAGGAGCTGTTCAGCCGCCATTTCTACCTGGAGTCGCCCAACGCCTGCTATGCTACGCGCCGCGCCCTGGTGGCCTACTATCGCCGCTGCCTTGAGGATCTCCAGGCACTCGGTGGCAAGACAGCCGATAGCAGCGCCGAACGGCTGAGCCTGACGATGGCCCTTGCACGACAATTGTTCCTCCTGCCCGATGAGGCCAGCCATCTATCGGCTATGGAACAACTTCTTGAAGCTTACCATAGCACAAAACAGGATGAGGAGATCATACGGGCGCTGCGCGACCTCTTCCAGGATCAGCTTTACAATCTGGCGAACGCCGACGCCCGTGAAGCGGCCAGGCTGCTTGCCCATTACATAGAGGCCGCGCCGATGAGCCAGGATTTTGTGGTGGCGGCGAGCCGGCTGCTGAGAAAAATAGAGGCCGCGCCATCGTTTTCGCCCACCCTGCTCGCGCGTATCTATAGCAATCGCGGCATTGCTTATCGCGAACTCAACGAGTCTGAAAAGGCCCTGGAGGACTTCAATCGCGCCATAGTGCTCGATCCCGATGATGCGCGGGCCTACGGCAATCGCGGCATTACGCAGCGAGCACTCAAACAATACGGGCAGGCACTCGCCGATCTTAACCGCGCGCTCTCCCTCGATGATACGATGGACTGGGTACATGTGGCACGGGGCGAGGTCTACCGCCATATTGGCGAATACCAGCGCGCGCTCGAAGATTTTAATCGCGCCCTCGCCATCGATCCAGATTACGCGGCGGCATACGCGGGCCGGGGCCGCGTCTATTACAAGCTCAAACAGTACGAGCGGGCGGCGCACGATCTCGAACATGGTCTCGCCCTCGATCCTGAGATGGCGTGGGCTTACGGGCATCTCGGCGAAGCTTACCGCGGGCTGCAAGAGTATGATCGTGCCATCGAGGAGTATACCCGCGCTATTGCTCTTGTGCCGGGCGAGGGCTATTTCTGGGCCTACGCTTCGCGCGGCCTGACCTACTACTACCTCGGCGAGTACAGGAGCGCCCTCGCCGACCTCGATCACGCCATCGCCCTCAACGCCGACTACGCCTGGGGCTATGCCCATCGCGGCAGGATCTATCGCCATCTCAAGCAATATGAGAAGGCGCTGTCCGATCTCGACCGCTCTCTCACCCTCGATCCCAACGATGCCTGGACCTACAGTCATCGGGGGCTGACCTATCTCGCGCTCGGCCAGTATGACCGTGCGCTTGAGGATCTTAATCGCGCTATCGCCCTCAACCCTGATTACTGGCAGAATTATGGTCGTCGTGCCAGCATCTACCTGTATGTGAAAGATCTGACGAGCGCCGCAGCCGACTACGCCCGCGACTGCGCGGCCAGCACGATCAATATTCGCTCCTGCTGGATGAAAGAGTGGATCGCTATGTGCGAGCGGTGCGGCAATGCCGAAACGGCCGCGCGCCTGGAAGGTATCGCCTCTACCATGCTCCAGCATAAACTTGATCCACGCCGTCGCACGGTGCCTTACTTCGTGGCTGTCTGCCTGGGGGTGGCGCTCTGGCTGCGCGGACAGCCTGATCCAGCGCTGGCAAAGATGGCGGAGGCGCGTGCGCTGGACCTGCAAATGTGGGATGCGCCTTTCTGGGAGGGCATGATCTACGCCTCGCTGGGACGCGCGGAGGCCCTGAACTTATGGGAGCAATCCCTGTCTCTGGGGATGCCCCCTGTGCTGCTGGCCCCGCTGCGCTGGCTGGAGCACGGCCAGCCCGACTTCTATGCGCAGTATGCGGTGCCACTACTGGCACGCTGCGCTTGATTCTGCAACAATTCTGCGACATTTTCTCGATACCCGCGTGACAAAGTGCCTGTATCATATCCTCCAGAGAACGATGAAACGATATCAAGTGTCGTAACTGCTCAGGCCCCTGTCGCTTACAGCGACCTGGTTGTTGGTGCGGGAGTGCGCTGCGAACGCCGTCCGCACTCCTGCACCAACAACCAGCGAAGCATCGCAGGCGTTGAGGAGTTCGAGAAATGAGGTTCAATTATGCTCTATGATCTTCTGAAAAAATGCACGGGTATCTTCTTTAATATCCTGAACAAGCTTCTGGGCGGCAAATTGCCACCTTTCGGCAGCGCCTGCGTGATTGTTGAGGATCACGACTATTACCTCGTCGTCCAACTGCCCGGAAACCGCACGGTATTTCCCGGCGGTTTTATGACCTGGCGTGAGAATCCCGGGCAGGCTGCGGAGCGCGAGGGCCGAGAGGAGACCGGTCTGACACTGCGTGCCGGCGACCTGATCAATTTCTACTCGCTCACCAGTGATCGCTGGACGAACATGAGTAATATTAGCTTCGTCTTTCACGCTGAAGTCGTGGGCGGAGAACTGCGCTCGAATATCGAGGGGCGGCCGTGCTGGCTGCACGAGAGCGAACTACGCACGCGGCTCAGCGGCCACTCGCTGCGCGTTCTCGACGACTACCTTCGCTATAGAGCGTCGCGGCGAGAGCAACAGGCGATGCTGGAAGCCTCGCGGGAACTGCTCCCTGTGGCCTGAGCATCAGGTCGCAGACTGGAGCTTCGCACCGCATTCGGAGCAGAAACGAGATCCCGTCGCAACCGGGGATGAGCACTGCGGGCAAAACAAGTCGGGAAGCGGAAGTTTCGTTCCGCAATCCTGACAGAATTTGCCCGCAGTGCCCATGCGGCGGCAGTTTGGACACATCACAGTCGCTGGCTGTCCAGGCGTACTAAAGCCTGCCATGGCGGCCGGTGTGGAAGCCTGGACTGGTTGCCCGGGAAGATATGCCTGCTGGTAACTGGCTGGCAACTGTGGTGCAGATGGCTGGACGAGATCTGGTGTGACGGCTGATGGGATAGCGCCGGCATTGAATCCGGGGGCGTGATAGCTCTCTTCGATCCGCTTGCGCTGTGCGTCCATGTTCTTCTCATGGAGAAATTGCGTGCCCTCGGCCCTTAGAGAGTGTCTGGTTCTCAGCGCCCTTACCTCCCTGACAGAATGGATAGTCGCGCGGCTTCGCCGCACCAGAAAGATATCTTGTTTTGCGACAGTGCGCGAAGCGCACTGTCGCAAAACAAGATATCTGAAAGCGAGCGCCGCAGGCGCGAGCAAGCGCAGGTTTCAGCAAGCAGACACTCTCTTAGATCTGGCGCGCAATTGGTGCAGAGATTGATCTGGACATTAAAATATTTCATACAGACCGTGTAATGGCACTTTGGGCAGGTATGGAAATTATGCTGGACCTGTTATTATTTTATATTCTCTGCTGCTCGCTCTTTTTCTCAGAAGGAGAAGAAGGCGCTTCCTGGGAAGGAAACTCCTCACGGTGCGCCTGGCGCCATTCGGCCCAGAAGGCGACGATGAGGGCCTGCAAAATGCCGGCGATAGGCGCGGCAAAGACAATGCCCAGAATGCCGTAGAGTTCGTCTCCGGCGATGACCGCGAAGAGCGAAACCAGCGGATGAATACGCAGGGCGCGCCCGATGATACGTGGCCCCAGGATATAGCCCTCGATGGCATGTATGCCGAGGAAATAGAGCAGCACCAGCACCGCATTCAGCCATCCATGTGTGATGAGGGCCAGGAAGACACAGATGAAACCTGTAATGATGACTCCGAGGATGGGCACAAACTCGAACAGGAAAGCCAGCACGCCGAGCAAGAGCGCGAACGGAACCCCGAACAGACGCATCCCCGCGCCTACGAGGAAGCCGATAATGAGCGCAAGCAGGATTTCGCCGCGAATGTACCCTCCAATGACGCGCTTCATGATATCAAGAAGAAGGTTTACCCTTCCTCGTATGCTCAGTGGCGGGCTGCTGTGTAGCCATTGTGCGATGCGTGTGCCATCGGCCAGCAGGTAAATACTGACGACGCCCACCACAAGCACATCGATAATTACACTGAAGACACTGCTTACCAGCAGCGTGACGTTGCTGACTGCTCCCTGCAACTGCGCTACGAGTTGCTGGCCGGCCTGCTGGATCTGATAGGTTGTAATGCCAGCTTTATTCAAAAGTGTGATGATCGGGCGCGCCTGGCTGTTGCCCGGCTGCAATAGCGCCTGGATATAGCCGACGAATGAAGCACTCTGGCTGATCGCCGTCGTTATGATCCAGTAGAGCAGGGCGCCAAGCGCGCCCAGAATGATGATATAAACGATGAGTATTGCCAGCCAGCGCGGTATGACGTGCTCAAAAAACCTCACCAGAGGATAGACGCCGACGGCAAGGATGGTTCCCACCGCGAAGAGGATGACAGTGTTAATAATATGCCCTATCAGCCAGATCCCTATCGCGGCGAAGATGATCCAGATAAAGATGGTCAGCGATATGACGAGCCGCCCCGTCCACCTGGCCGTGCGATTCTCGTTGTCGCGCGTTTCTTTGGGTTGTATGAGATGGGTAGACACCTGTCTTTTTCTCTCGATGACCGTTATACTTGTACACTCTTCAAGGGGGTGTCTGATGGTCGACTCCCAGGCGTGCTCGCACCTGTGGCGCTCACCGGAGGGATATGTCTGGTGGAAAATGCGCTTCGCGCATTTTCCACCAGACATATCCCTCCCCGGCGCGGCAGAGCCGCGCGAACGTCCGGCGCCAAAGGGCGTAGCCGCTGACAATCAGGTACTCTCTTAGAACACGGATACAGGGAGAGAAAAGTATAATTGAGACCTGAAACTCAGGCTCAGGTGACGGGGAAGGTGTATTCAAGGAATGGACCTGCTTTCCGACACACACATGTTCGCCCGGCGGAGCCGCGCGCATGCCGGGCGAGAGAGAACACTGAGCATGAGATACACTCTAGACCGGGCAGGTGTCTGCGGCATGGGGTATACTCGGAGTGATAGGGCTTTCTTGAGAGAATTCCGGGTGATGAGACCTGTATTTGAAAGGAGAGCTATGCGCTTACGACGAACCGAACTATCCACTCCAGGCAGCAACGAGAGCATGATGCAGAAGGCCGCCGCCAGCAACGCCGACCTGGTATTTCTTGATCTCGAAGACGCGGTATCGCCCAATGAAAAAGTAGCGGCAAGAGGTAAAGTAATCACCGCCTTGAAAACGCTGAACTGGGGCAAGAAGACGCGGGCGGTACGCGTGAACAGCCTCGACACCGAGTATGCCTATCAGGACATTATCCAGGTTGTTGAAGAGGCCGGGGAATATCTCGATATTATCATCATCCCGAAGGTGAAAGAGGCGAGGGATGTATGGTGGGTTGATGTGCTGCTATCGCAGATTGAGCAGCGTATCAAGCTTTCAAAGCGTATCGGGCTTGAGGCGCTTATTGAAGAGGTGGAGGCGATGGTTAACGCCGAGCAAATCGCGCGGGCCAGCCCGCGCCTTGAGGCGCTGATCTTCGGCCCCGGCGACTACTCCGCTTCCCAGGGCGTCACCACCGGGACGATTGGCGGCGATTCAGAACTGTACCCCGGCGATATCTGGCACTATGCGCGCAATAAGGTGATTATCGCCGCACGCGCCGCCGGAATCGTCGCCGTTGATGGGCCGTACTCCGCGTTCAGGGATCTCGATGGCTATCGTCGCGAGTGCCAGCGCGCCTTCGTTCTGGGCGCCGTAGGCAAATGGGCCATCCATCCCGGCCAGATCGCTGTTGCCCATGAGGTCTTCTCCCCCACACAGCAGGAGGTAGAGCGTGCGCGTAAGCTGGTAAAAGCCTATGAGGAGGCGCGCGTGCAGGGGCTTGGCGCGGTTGCCATCGATGGGGATATGGTCGATGCGGCGTCGGTCCGCATTTTGCAAAAGACGCTTCAGATGGCCGACTTGATCGGCATGTAAAATATAGGAGTTTGCCATGACAGCTTTACACCCGCAGGAAGACCTGGATCTGAGCGATATTTTTGCCTATGTCGATCAGCACCGTCAGGAGTTTCTTGACCGGCTCATAGACTATGTGCGCCGCCCCAGTATTAGCGCCTATGGACAGGGTATCGGCGAGGTTGCCGAGTATATCGCAGGCGTCATGAAGCAGCTCGGCTTGCAGGCGCGCGTCATACCGACGGCTGGCTGGCCGATGGTACTGGGAGAGCGGACCGCTAAGCCGGGCGCGCCAGCCGTCCTGCTCTATGGGCACTACGATGTGCAGCCTCCCGATCCACTGGAAGCGTGGATTTCACCTCCCTTTGAGCCGACGATCCGCGATGGCCGGCTCTACGCGCGCGGTGTCGGTGATAATAAAGGCCAGCACTTCGCCCAGTTGATGGCCCTCGAAACATTGCTGGCCTGCCGGGGCGAACTTCCCTGCAACGTCAGGGTCCTGCTCGAAGGCGAAGAGGAAATCGGCAGCCCGCAGATGGCGCCCTTTATCAGAGATCACCGCGATGAACTGAAAGCGGATCTCGTCATCACCAGCGATGGCCCGGTCCATGAAAGCGGGCGCTCGCTCGTCGTCTTTGGGGTACGCGGCGTGCTCAATTTCGAACTGCGGGCGCGTGGGGCTAACCGCGACCTGCATTCTGGCAACTGGGGCGGCGTCGCGCCCAACCCCCTCTGGACGCTGGTGCACCTGCTGGCGACGATGAAGAATGAGCGCGGCGAGGTGACGATTGAAGGCTTTTATGACAATGTGAAGCCGCTGACGGATCTCGAACGCGAGGCAATTGCCAGGCTGCCGAACGATGTCGAGGAGGTCGAGCGCGACCTGGGCCTGCAACGGCTCGATCAGCCGCTTGATCGCGGGCTGGCCGAGCGGCTATGCGCGTGGCCGACGTTTACCATCAATGGCCTGCATGGCGGCTATGCCGGCCCCGGCTCGAAGACCGTGCTGCCACACGAGGCATTCGCAAAGTGTGATATCCGCCTGGTGGAAGCTCAGAGCGCCGACGAGATCTTTGCCAAAGTCGAGGCGCACGTCCGGCGGCATGCCCCTGAGGTGACGCTTATCCGTCACGGCTCTATGGAGCCATCTAAGACGCCGCTGGAATCGCCGTTTACGCAGCCAATCCTGCGCGCTATCGCTGCCGCTCAGGGCGAGGAGCCGCTGCCGGTTCCGGCGCTCGGTGGCAGCCTGCCGGATTATGTCTTTACGAAAATTCTGGGCATTCCGGCCTTCACCGTGCCCTATGCCAACGCCGACGAGTCCAATCATGCCCCCAACGAAAATCTCGAGGTCGAGCGCTTCTTCAAGGGTATCAAAACAGGTGCCGCGATGCTCTCGTATCTGGGGGCAGAGCCTTCGCGCGGCTCCGCAGCGTCAGGGGTGTAGTTTATTGTATACAACAGGTGCTCCGCGCCTGTTGCACACAACAAACTACATAAGACGAGCGTCGCAGACGCGAGCCAGCCATGGGGTCGCAAATCAGAACATTCTAAGATAGGAAAGATAATTATGCCTGCGGATGCGCTTAGCGGTACAGAACGAGCGATAGTAGAAGCAGTATTGCGCGAGCAGCTTATGAACTACACCAGGGGTATAGCGCAATGGGTACGTCTCTCGGGCACGGAGGATGAACGCAAAGCCTTCGAGTACGTGGCCGAGCAGCTTCGCCAGCTTGGCGTTGAGTCACATCTTTATCTCGGCTTCGGATACATCAGTCTGCCGCGCGGCGCTGCCCTGCGCGTCGGACAAAAAGAACTGCGCGCTATCACCCACTCGATGGCAGCCAGCACACCCGATGGAGGGGTGGACCTGCCCGCGATCTACCTGGGCAATGGCGCCGAGAGCGACCTGGCTGCGCAAGACGTGCGCGGGAGGGCCGTCGTCATCGAGGGTCTGGCAATGCCCGCCAGAGTCCTTGCTGCCAACCATGCGGGCGCCGCCGCCTGCATTTTTGTGAACCACGATAGGTATGTTCACGAGATGATCGTTTCAGGCGTCTGGGGATCTCCCACGTCAGAAGATAAGCACCAGTTGCCCCAAATCCCCGTCGTCTCCCTGGGCAAAGAAGATGGAGATATCCTGCGCGCTCTGGTCACAGGCCCACAGCCGGTAGAGGTTCATCTGGAGGCACAGGTAGAAACGCGCTGGCGCGAGATCCCGACGCTCACCGCCCAGGTGGACGGGGTTGACGAGCCAGAGAAGTTCGTCCTGTTCTCAGGGCATATCGATTCCTGGCATTATGGCGCGATGGATAACGGCAGCGCCAACGCGACTATGCTGGAGGCGCTGCGAGTCCTGCTCCCGTATCGCAACATGTTCCGGCGCGGCCTGCGCCTCGCCTTCTGGTCTGGTCATTCTCATGGTCGTTACGCTGGCTCCACATGGTATGCCGATAACTTCTGGGAAGATCTGCATGAGAACTGCGTTATGCACATCAACGTCGATTCGACGGGAGGGCAGAATGCCGTCGTGCTGAGCGAGGCGCCTGCGATGGCGGAGACGCAGCCCTGCGCCTCAGCTATTATCCAGGCGTTAACAGGTGTGGAATTCGCCGGGACGCGCTTCGGGCGCGCGGGAGATCAATCGTTTCAGGGTCACGGCATCCCATCCCTCTTCATGTCCCTCTCGGTACAACCTGTGTCCGGGGGCGATTCCCCTGCTGAAATGTTCAGCGGCGGTGCAGGTCGTGCCCGCGATGGCGGCCTGGGATGGTGGTGGCACACTACCGAGGATACCGTCGATAAAATTGATCCCGATTTTCTGGTCCGCGATACCCGAATCTATGCCGCGATCATCTACCGTTTCCTATCGAGTGCGCTACTGCCTCTTAACGTGCAGGCGTCGGCGGAGGATCTGCTACACCACCTGCGCATGTGGCAGCAGAAAGCCGGTCAGCGCTTTGACCTGTCAGGCGTTGTTGCCCGAGCGGAAGAGGTGGCGAACCTGGCCGAGCGATTTCAAGCCCGGCTCGCTGCTGGCGCTGGCGAACTGCCATCCGCCGCGCTGCGCCAGCTCAACGCCATCATCTCGGCTGTTGAAAAGCCGCTGGTGCGTCTGAACTACGTCCAGGCAGATCCCTATGCCCACGACCCGGCTCTGAGCCAGCCACCAGTACCGCTGCTGGCGCCTCTCGATGCATTGCTCGCCTCCGCACCTGGCAGCGATACACATTACGAGATCACGACCTTGCTAGTGCGCCGCCGCAACCGGATCCTCCACGAGTTGGCCCAGGCGCGTCATTCGCTCCAGGAGGGCCTGACCCTGTTGGGGAAGAAGTAAGTGCTGGCTTTTCGCGGTTCCCATGTGCTGCTGCCGCAGCCAGATATAGCTATCTTTGAGGGTAGGTGCGACCTCCTCTCATCAGGTATGTACCAGGAGGGCCACATCTGGTTCAAAGCATAGTATGGAGGTGAGGAAAGCAGCTTAACCGGGTGGATCAGGCAGTTCGCGGCGCAGGAGCTTGCCCGAGGAGTTGCGCGGCAGTTGCGCGACGAAGTAGACGGCCCTGGGCTGCTTGTAGCGGGCTAGTCGCTGCGCCGCGTAGGCGAGCAGTTCGCTGGCGCTGGTCGTGCTGCCGGGGCGCAGGCGCACGAAGGCGATGGGCACCTGTCCCCACTCGGCATCGGCACGCCCGCGCACGCCGGCCTCCTCTACGTCCGGGTGCGAGAGCAGTACG
>DATGLE010000258.1:0-8539 GCA_035294325.1 Ktedonobacteraceae bacterium
TGAGAGGCGCAGCTCCGCATCTTCCAGGGAGCGGCCCAGTAGTTCCTCAATGCGTGTCAGCCGGTAGAGCAAGGAGTTGCGGTGCAGGTGCATCATCCTGGCCGTCTCGCTGAGATTGCCGTTGCAGCGGAAAAAGCACTCCAGCGTTTCGATAAGCAGGCCATCGCTGCGCGCATCGTGAGCCAGCAGTGGACCGAGCGTTTCGTGGTAGAAATCGGTGAGTTCGCTGTGGCCGTTGAGGTAAAAGAGGAGGCGATAGATACCCAGGCGTGCGAAGGAATGCAGCCTGCCCTCTCCGAAGAGGCGCCGCCCGATCTCCAATGCCTGCTGTGCCTCGCGGAACGATTGCGGTATCGCCTGGAGATCCCCGGCGATGCGACCGAGGCCGCAGGAATAGAGCGCCGTGTCTGCCGCATTGCCTCTGCTCTGTGCCATGCGGGCGTGAACGCGCTCCAGGCGCAAGAAGACGCCGCTATCATCCTCGCTGCCCTCCAGTTCAGGCAGCGGCAGCAGCGCCACGACGCGCCGCGGTTCTGCCAGCACCCAGCAGGCGGGCCAGACTCTGCGCAGTTCATCGCGTATATGCTTGCTCCACTGCGCCTGCGGGCTGCCCTCCGCGTAGTCCGGCTCGTCAGGAGACAGCTCGAAGATAGCCACCACCTGCGGTATCGTCAGATCGTAACCCAGCAGGCGCGCCCGTGCCAGCATCTCCTCCGGCTGCTGGTAGTTGCCCTGGAGCACGTCGGTGAGCGCCTCCATCTGGTAGCGGCTCTCAACCTCGCTGCGTTCACGCTCGCGAGCGAACTCCAGCGCGAGAATAGGAGCCACCTGGCCCAGAATAATGCGCTCAAGGTAGTCGAAATCGCTCTCGCTGCCGATCAGTGAGATATAGCCGACAACTTCGTGACGGATCTGAATCGGCTCAACCACGCGTGTCAGTCCCTGCTGGCGCAGAGCTTCATCGGTGAGCGGCATGGGCAGCAGGAGCACGGCAGCTTGCGCCGGGGCGGCCTGGAAGCGTACATGCTGCGCGGCATCCTGCACCAGCACCCATTTGCCCCGACTGTTAGCGAGATGCTGGCATACGCCCTGGATACCCGCGCCCTGCACGCTCAATTGCATGAGCTGGTGCGCGACTTCCGTCGCTTTGCGCTCGATCTCGCCGCGAAAGCTCACAACAAAGGTGATGACCTCGCGCTCGATCTCTTCGAGTTGCGCCGACGAAGGGAGCCAGACAAGAGGGAAATGAAGCTGATCGGCAAGCGCCCGCGACTCATTGGTGATCGCATCGACGGACTGCGCGGCAACAGCTACAGCCGCGACTCCTGCCGCGTGCAGTGTTTTGAGAAGATGGGGCAGTGTTTCATCGAGACGGCGCAACTGTGACAGGGCCAGCAGCGCGAGTTCTCCTCCCTGCACGCTCTCAAAGGCGGGCAGACGAGCGCGCATGCGACATGCCCACGTCACTCTACGCTCTAATCCGCTGGCGCCTGCCACCAGCTGGGCGTCGCGTGAGGTGAGCAGAGTCAGGATATTACGAACAGAAGCGGATGAAGGCGAAGGGGGCAGGCTGCTCATAGCTCACGCGCGATCCACAGCAGCGGCGTCTAGCGCCGTGTCGTCGAGGTAGAAACAGTGGCCGCCTTCGCCTGCGCCTGCTTCTCCTTGCGCTTCTTTGCTTTGGCAAGGTGCTTATGCCAGGCGACCTTCTTCCTTTTATTCATACGATTTTCCTTTCAAATTAAATTATTTACTCCTCGGCTTCGACGCCGCTCTCGAAATCGATCTCGGTCATATCGTCACTCTCGTCCCCGCCATCGTAGTACTCGTCGTCGTTGCCCAGTTCATCCTCATCCTCGCGGTCATAGCGCAGCATCGAGTCTTTGATGTAGGCCCTGATCTGCTCGCCGCCGCCCTGTGATGGGAAGCTAACCTGACCGAACATGCTGGGATGCTGGTACTCCTCACGGATAATGAGGCGCACCTGTCCATTCTCCATAGCCAGGATCGCGGCAGCGTAGCGGTTGCCCCCCTCCATGAATTTGATGAGGCGGCCAGCGAGGCGTGGCTCAATCTGCCCGATTTCCTCTCCGGCGCCGTTGTGAACCAGGAGCCTGTGACCATCGACATGCAGCTTTACCCTGTCCCCCACACCCACCTTCGCAAGAACGGAGGCCGGCCCAAGATTGATTAGCTCTGTCATGCCTGTCTTGCCGGTTTCCTCAATAAAGAGCCGGGGATCTATACGATGATCTACGCTGGTATGAGTGCGTACCGGCGTTTCCTGGAGCAGCGCCAGGCGCTCCAGATTTTTCTTCGCAATAGCATTATTGGGGCTATACTTCAAGGTTTGCGCGTATGCCTGCCGCGCCTCCTCGTATTGCCCCAATTCGCTATACGCCTTACCCAGACGGTTCAAGGCTTCGGGTTCAGAGGGGAAGAGGTTTAAAATGTTCCTGTTGGTCTCTACGGCCTCTGCCCACTGGCCTTCCTGCGCCTGACGGACCGCCTGCTCGGTCCATTGTTTTTTCAAACGCGCTTTTTCTTCAGCCGACTGTGCTTGCGTCATCGAACAACTCCTCCATCTCATCACAGGGATGTGTTTAATATAGTTTGCTTATTATATCGCAACGGCGCAACCCTGGAGGGACCAGGCAGTGGCTCGTTCGATACGCACGTTGACCAGATCGCCGGGTTGAATGGTACGGGGACCGCCGGACTCTTCCTCGGGTTGGGGGAAGAAAACCAGCTTGTTTGCGCGATTACGCCCTCGCCACTGCTGGCGTCCATGCGTCGTATTTGTCTCCTCAACCAGTACCTCTTCCGTCTTACCGAGATATGAATGGTTTATCTCTAAAGCGATCTTCGCTTGCAGTTCTTCTACAGCGTGCAGGCGTCGTTTCTTTTCGGCCAGCGGAATATCATCCTCCCAGCGAGCCGCTACCGTACCGGGGCGCACAGAGTAGGCCGCGACGTGTACGACATCGAAACGAACCTTCTCCAGCAGATCGAGTGTGTGCTGGAACTCCTGCTCGCTCTCGCCGCAGAAGCCGACAATTACATCGGTGGACAGGGAGATATTCGGCCACAGCTCGCGCACGCGTTCGATGCGCTCGCAGTACTCGCCTACCGTATAACCACGCTTCATACGCTTGAGCACAGCATCGTCGCCCGACTGCACAGGAATATTCAGGTGTTCGCAGACCTTTGGCAGATGCGCCATGCGCTCGATCATGCTATCGGTCATATGGCGCGGGTAGGAGGTCATGAAACGGATGCGCTCCAGGCCGTCGATCTTGCTCAGGTGCGTCATCAGGTCCGCCAGGTCGGGCTTTTCCGGCAGGTCCAGCCCGTATGCCTCAACCGTCTGGCCCAGCAGCGTCAGTTCCTTCGCGCCCTTCTCTACCAGCGAGCGGGCCTCCACGAGCAGTTCTTCGATGGGGCGGCTGCGCTCGCGGCCCCGCCGGTAGGGAACGATACAATACGTGCAGACCTTGTTGCAGCCCAGGATGACCGGCAGCCAGGCCGTCGGGCTGGCGCTGTGGGGTTCGATCTTTGTGGGATAGTGCGCGACGCGCTCGCCGGGTTTCGGCGTGATCGCCATTGGCAGCACTGAACGCTTGCCTACACGCACGGTAGAGGTCGCGAAGGTCGGGGCGGCGGGTGCAGCAGGAAGCTGCTCCTCGCTCTCGCCGGGCATCAATTCGATGTCGAGACAACCGGCCCCGGAGATAGGCGTCCAGCGCTCCTCCAGGAAGCGTGGGAGGATGTCAGCCTGCTCGACCTTCATGAACAGGTCGATGTGGGGGTAGCGCTGGCTCAGATCATCTATGGTCTTCTGGTTGCCGATCATACAGCCCATCAATGCTACCAGCAGATCGCCGCGCCTCTCCTTCGCCTTTCGCAGCAGGGCAAGCTGATTATGCGCCTTCTCTTCTGGAGCGCGACGCACGCTACAGGTGTTGAGGACCACGAGATTAGCCTGGTCCATGCTGCTCTCTTCCCAGCCGAGTTCTTCGAGCAGCGTCTGGATGCGCTGCGAATCGGCCTGGTTCATCTGGCAGCCGACAGTCCAGATATGATATTTCCCGCGTGGAATACTGGTCGTGGTCATTGCAAATGCCTCTCTTCACAGCCCTCAATTGTTGCCAGAAAATCTGGGATATCTGCGTATCTATCTAAGGTCGCTATTATAACACCTGGATATCATTTCTGTCACCATGAAAGCAAAGGGTAAATGGTGTAGTGTGGCTCAGGCGCTTCGCACCTGAGCCACACTACACCATTTACCCTTTGCGGCGGTCTTCTACGCGGGCGCTGGCTGTCTTCGATTCGCCGCCGCTGGCACGCGGCAGGCTATCGGCGGGCACCAGCTCAACGTGCGGCGTATTGCCCGTTACCGCTTTCACTGCCTCCGCCATTGCGTGGCGCAGCGTGGCGACGCGCTCCTCATGATCGAGAATGGCATCATCTTTTACTTCCACCTTCAAATCAAACGTATCCAGCCCGTCGCGTTTGTCCACGATGATGCGGAAGTTCGTTCCCGTTTCGGGGAAGCGCAGCAGCGCCGCCTCGATCTGGCTGGGGAAGACGATCAGGCCGCGAATAGAAACGGCGTCGTCACTGCGTCCCCTGATCGCGCCGATCTTGGGATGCGTGCGCCCGCAGGGGCAGCGCTCCTCCCACCAGGTCCGCGAGAGGTCGCGGCTGCGGTAACGGATCATCGCTGTGCCATCGGCAGCGAGCCACGTCCAGACCAGTTCGCCATCCTCGCCCTCTTCAAGTGGCTCGCCGGTCTCGGGATCGATGCACTCCACCAGGAAGGCATCGGCCCAGGCATGCATGCCGTCGCGTACCTCGCATTCGCAGCTCATGCCCGGCCCCAGCATCTCCGTCATGCCAAATTCATCGTAGGCCGTGATATTGAAGAGTTCTTGCAGGCGCTGCCGCGTCTCCCAGGGCCACGGCTCCGCGCCGAAGAGGCCGATCTTGAGCCTGGATGTGCTAAAATCAACGTCGCGCTCGCGCGCCTTGCTGCCGACGTAGATGCCCACCGATGGCGTCATGCACATAGCGGTAACGCCAAAATCGAAGATGAAATCGATGATGCGGTCATGCTGGCGGGCATCGGAACCCATCGGAATTGTCATCACATTCATTGCCATCGCGCCATAGTGGAATCCGAAGCCGCCCGTAGGCAGGCCGTAACCATAGCAGTCCAGCAAAATATCGCCGGGCCGCACGCCGGTCATCCACAATTCACGCGCATTGAGTTCGGCCCAGGACTCAATGTCTTTCTTCGTGGCGAAGACGGGCACGCTCTTTCCCGTGGTCCCGCTCGTCGCATGCACTTCCAGCGCTTCGCCGGGGGCGGCGAGCGCCATGCCATAGGGATAGGCAGTGCGCACCGTCTTCTTCTCTAAGAATGGCAGCTTGCGGATATCCTCCAGCCGCCTGATATCGGAGGGTTTTACCCCCGCCTGGTCATACAATGCACGATAAAAGCTATTCTGGTGATAAGCCCGCGCGACAATGGCTTGAAGCCGCTCCAGTTGCAGCGCTTTCAGGTTGTCTTTGGGCAGCGTCTCTATCTCTTCGTTAAAGAATCTGCGCTCACCGCTCACGAAATGTCCTCCAGGAAGCTTAAAAAATCCCACATATTCTATCACGGGGGAGCGAGCGCGTCTATCGACGTAGGCCGATTTATGCATGTGGTATGCTTGCAGAGGATTATTTTCTGATGCAAAAACGAGGCGCTCTGCGTTCTCTTGCAGTAGAAAGGCAGATTCACCCGATGAATATCGATGCGCAAAAGCTTTTTCATGAGATGAATGGCAGCGAAGAGGGAGGCTTCGCGGCGATCCATTCGCCCGTTCGGCGCTCACCCGGTGGGATACCGTATCTGTGCGAGCCGGGGGTGGTCGTCCTGGCGCGCCCGCAGACCAGTATCGCTGGCATGGCAGGCTTTCTCGAAGGGTTTGATCCTGCGCTCAATTTCCCGCAATACGTGGATGATCCCACATCCCTGCCCGACGGCGCTCAACTCTGCAAAGCTGCCGGACAGCTCTGCTATATGAGCTTCGGCCCCAAAAAACGCTCGTACAATGCGCAGGCCATACGCTATTTCGATAACCTCAAGGCGTCGGGTCACGGCTCGGTGCTCGAACACGCCAGCTTCAGCCTGCTGCTCTACGGCATCTCGCGCAGCGTGACGCATGAGCTTGTGCGACACAGAGCCGGATTCAGTTTTTCCCAGGTGAGCCAGCGGTACGTGTCCGGTCGTATGCTGCGCTTCGTCGAGCGTCCTGAATATCGCAACGATGAAATACTGCACACGCAGTTTTTGCGCCGTATCGAACGCGCGGCCAGCGAATACGCGGAGATGGCGGAGCGCCTGCTGGAGATGCAGCAGGCCGGCGTGACTATCCTGAGCGCGGAGGAGCGCACCGACCTGCGCAAGAAGGTGCAGCAGTGCGCGCGCTCGGTGCTGCCCAATGAGACGGAGGCGCCGATTGTCGTTACCGGCAATGGCCGTTCGTGGCGCCACGTAATCGAGATGCGCGCTGATGCCCACGCCGAGACCGAGATCCGCGAACTGGCCGTGCGCGTCTTTCTCTGCCTGCGCCAGACCGATTCCGTGCTCTTCAGTGACTATACAGTAGAGCAGCTTCCCGATGGTACGTACACTGTTAAGACAGAATTCAGGAAAGTGTGAGGAATATTAGCGGGCCAGCCGGACGCCCACGAGGAGCGTCTCTACATGTTTCGGTGGTGCCCCATTCGACATGTAGAGACGAGGCTTGCCCTCGTCCTGATGCGTCCCTGCCTCTTTCTTGCTGTTACAATTCGCGGCGATAGAGGCGCAGACCCTCCGGCGCCGGCTCATCGGTGGGAAGCATCTCGCACTTCGCCGCCAGGCTGGCCGCGCCCGGATCGCGCACAGGAAGCAGAGCTTCGAAGTAGACGGGGATCCCTTCTGCTTCCGCTTCGAACTCGAAATCGGCGGCCAGGTGGCGCGCGTGGTTCATGGCGCCGACGAGCAGAATGCGACCTCCGTGCTGCCGTCGATATTCCGGCTCTACCGCGCCCTGGCAGAGCAGGTGATAGCCCAGCTCGTCGCGGCGCAACTGCACGAGCGTATACCCGGCAACCTCACCGCTCAGGCCGTCGAGCGTTTCACCCTGGCCCCAGGGATTCAGTTCATCGTCGTCATCGGTAATTACGAAAGCATTAGCTTCAGCGTCGAGTTCGGGATCGGTGAGCCAGGCTACAAAATCGGCCTCGCTCATGGCCGCGACGCCATCGGCCAGCGCAGCAGCCTGCTGTATCCGCACCAGCGATGGTATATGCTCTGGCCGGAGGTTACGTATGCGCATTGCTATCTCCTCCGAGCGAAATTTCCACGCGAAAACCTCCCGCGAAAGGTATGATATACTCAGGTATGTTCGTTGTTCTGATCACGACACGTTACCCTCTACCAGACGTGCCATATTTTCATCCCGACGCAAAGGAGTTGCAATTTGGCTGACCTCACACATATCGAACGTATCCGTCAGGAAATGCCTGCCACCACCGCGCACATCTATCTCAACACTGGCACCTTCGGCCCGCTGCCAACCTGTGTGATTCAGGCGATGCAAGAGCGTATGCAGCAGGAATGGCGTGATGGTCGCCTGGGAGCAAAAAGTTTCGATGACATTATGACCACCTATAGCGCTGCCCGCAGCAGCGTCGCGCGCCTGCTGCACGCCGGCGAGAGCGAGATTGCCCTGACCGATAACACCGGCGAGGGTATGAATATCATCAGCTATGGCTTTAACTGGCGTGCCGGCGATGAGGTTATCACCACCAATCACGAACATATCAGCGCCCTCGCTCCATTGTATCAGATCCGTGATCGCTATGGCATTCGCATTCGCGTTGCCGATCTCGGCCCCTCGGCTGACCGGCCTGTACTTGAGGCCATCGACGAGTTGATTACTCCGCGCACGCGCCTGATCTCGCTGTCGCATGTGACCTGGACCACGGGCGCGGCGCTGGATGTAGCTGCCGTGGGAGGCATGGGGCGCGAGCGCGGCATTCCTGTGCTGGTCGATGGAGCGCAGTCGGCGGGAGCCATCCCTATCGATGTGGGCACGCTCAACGTGGATTTCTACGCCATTCCCATGCAAAAGTGGCTCTGCGGTCCTGACGGCACCGGTGCACTCTATGCCAGCCGCGAGGCGTTCCATTATGTCACCTCTACCTACGTCGGCTACTGGTCGGTGAAACATGAAGAGGATATCGAGTGGGCATTACAGGATGACGCGCGCCGCTTCGAACTTGGCGGGCGCCAGACGGCTGCTGTGGCGGGCCAGTGCGCGGCGCTGCGCTGGCTGGAGGAGTTTGTCGGCCACGACTGGCTCTACGAGCGCATCGCGACGCTGCACAGCTATGCCTATCGCCAGTTACAGAGCGTCCCCGGTCTCACCATGCTCACGCCCAGGGCCGGCGCAAGCGGGATCGTGGCCTTTAGATTGGAGGGCCGCGACGATGCCGC
>DATGLE010000259.1:0-9437 GCA_035294325.1 Ktedonobacteraceae bacterium
GCGCCCGTCCCGAAGGCCCGCGCTTTTGAACTGCCCGGCGACCAGGTGCAGTACGCGCCTGACCGGCCCGCCGATGTGAAGCATGTGAAACTGGTGATTGCGCTCGATTTCGAGCAGGAGACGGTGAGCGGTACGGCGTACACGACCTTCTCCGCGCTTTACGATGAGGTCAACAGTATTACCTTCGATGCCGTGGATCTGCACGTCGAAGAGGTGACGCTGGCTGGCGGCGGGAAACTGGCGTACAGCGAAGGCGGCAACAGGCTGCATGTGACGCTGGATCGCGCCTATCACTATGGCGAGGAGTTCACTATCGCGGTCACGTATCATGCGAAGCCGCGCACTGGCCTGCACTTCATCAAGCCGGCCGCGGAAGATCCGGCGCGCCCGGTGCAGGCGTGGACCTTCGGACAGCCGCGCTATCACAGCCACTGGTTCCCCTGCCATGACGCGCCCAATGATCGCGCGACGACGGAAATCATCGTAACCGTGCCCGCCGAGTTTCTGACCGTCTCCAACGGCAAGCTGCTCGATGTGGCTGACAATGGCAACGGCACGAAGACGCACCACTGGCGCCACGATATTCCCCACGCGGCCTACCTGGTCTCGCTCGTCGTTGGCGATTTCGCTGTCATCGAGGACCATTACAACGGCAAACCCGTCAACTACTATGTGCGCAAGGACCGCAAGGACGACGCCCACCTGTATATGGGCAAAACGCCGCAGATGATGCGCTTCTTTTCGGAGTACACGGGCGTCGAGTACCCATACGATAAGTACGATCAAACCGTTGTCGAACTCTATACGGGCGCGATGGAGCATACCACGGCGACGACACACAGCTTTAGCCTGCTGATGGATCAACGCGCCGCTCTCGATATGGATATGGTTCCCGTCGTGGCTCACGAACTGGCGCACCAGTGGTTCGGCGATCTTGTGACCTGCCGCGACTGGCCTAATGGCTGGCTGAACGAAGGCTTCGCCACCTATTTCGAGGAACTGTGGGGCGAGCATGATCTGGGCAATGACTATTTCAAATATTCGATGCTCCAGCTCAAAGAGGGCTATCTGCAAGAAGATGCGCACTATCGCCGCCCGGTTGTCTACCACGTCTACTACAATCAGGGCATGGAGCTGTTCGATGGACATCTCTACAACAAGGGCGGCTGGGTGCTGCACATGCTGCGCCACCAGCTCGGCGAGGCAGCCTTCCGGCGCGGCATCAGGACGTATCTTGAACGCTATCGCACCAGAGAGGTCATCACGGCGGACCTGGAGCGCACGCTGGAAGAGGTGACGGGGCGCAGCCTGGCGCGTTTCTTCCAGCAGTGGATCTACAGCGGCGGCTATCCCGCCTTCGAAGTGAGCTACTCGTGGGATAGCGAGCATAGCATGGCGAAGCTGAAGATCAAGCAGACGCAGAAGGTCGACGATCTGACGCCCTGCTTTGTGACGCCCGTTGATCTCGCCTTTACCGTGCCGACCTCCGATGAGGCCGCGAAGGATGAGCATACCAGCGAGACGCGCACGATCCCGATACGGATAATGGTGGGCGAGGATGGGCAGGTCGAGCAGAGCTTCTATATGCCGCTGGCGCGCGAGCCGATCATGGTGCGCTTCGATCCCGATGGCTGGCTGCTCAAGACGCTCAAGTTCGAGCGCCCGGCGAAGATGCTGCGCTACCAGCTCGCGCACGATCCCGATGTGCTGGGACGCGTCGAGGCCGCCGAAGCGCTGGCCGATAAGGACGAGGATGAGAGCCTGGAGGCGCTGGTGACGGCGCTCAATAACGATGCCTTCTGGGGCGTGCGCGTGGCAGCGGCCTCGGCGCTAGGCAAGAAGGGTAACGAGAAGGCGCTGGCCGCGCTCATACGGGCGCTGGAGGAACTCGATCCGAAGGAATATTCGCGAGTGCGTGTGGCGGTTGCCGGGGCGCTGGGCCGCTTCCAGGCGCCGCAGCAGGCGGACCTGGCGCAGCGTGCGGCGCAGAGCCTGCGCGCGCTGCTGGAACAGGGCGATATCAGCTATCGCGTGGAGGCGGCTGCGGCGGAGTCCCTGGGCAAGACGCGCACCTCGGGCAGTGTCGATGCTCTGGCGAAGCTGATCGAGCGTCCGAGCTGGATGAATGTGGTGCAGCGCGGCATCTTCAACGGGCTGGCGGCAACGGGCGAGGATCGCGTGGTTGACATCATTGCCGGCTACCTCAACGATGCCAGCAACTATCCGACGCTGCGCCGCGCCGCCGCCGGAGGATTCGTGGGCGTCGGGCGCAATCGCCATCTCTATAGCGAAGAGGCCCGCCAGCGAGCCGTTACGTCCTTGCTCAGTGCCGTCGAGCACGACACCTGGACGCCGGTGCGATCCGTATCAGCCATGGCGCTGATGGCGCTGGGCGAGAAGCGAGCCATCGACGTTTTAGAGCGCGTGGCGAGCCAGGAACTGGATTCGGGCGCGCAGCGGCAGATGCGCGCCGCCGCCCACGTTCTGCGCAGCGGCGACAAGAGCGAGGAACAGCTCAGGCAGTTGCGCCAGGATCTCGACGAGATCCGCGAAGAGAATCGCAAGCTCAAAGAGCACCTCGGCTCGCTTGAGGCGCGCGTTAAATGATGTCATCCTGAGCGGCGGCAAAGGATCTGCCTGTGGGGATAGCAGATCCTTTGCCGCCGCTCAGGATGACAGGGCCGCGCATTCAACATCCCCGGCTTATTTATTCCCAATCTTGACATCCCCGGCGAAACCATGATATAACTACGTCATACGTATGACGTAGGAAACTGAGCAGCCGGGATACCGGGGGAAATTTAAGGAGCTTATGGCGGACGAGACACCTTTTTCCGCGCCGACGAGCGTTGATGTGGCTCGCCGGGCGGGAGTTTCGCAATCAGCCGTTTCGCTTGTTTTCGGCGGCAAGGCAGCGGGCCGTGTAGGCAAGCGGACGCAGGAGGCCATTCTGCAAGCGGCGCGCGAACTGGGATATCGCCCGAACCGGGCCGCGCGCGCACTGCGCTCAGGTCGCTCGCGTCTCGTAGCCCTGGCGATCCCCGATGTCAGTAATCCGTACTTTGCCGCTGTGCTCCAGGGAGCCGAGCGAGCGGCGCGCGCGCATGGCTACGCCGTGGTGCTGGCCCAGGTGCGCGACGAGCAGGACTGGCAGCATATGATCCTGGATGCGCTCTCGACTCGTGCCGTGGATGGCTTTCTACTCTGCGAGGTAGAGCCGCTGGCGACGAGCAAACATGCGGCCCTGCGGGGAAAGGCGGTAATAGTCAACGCGGGAAGTGCCATATTGCCCTCCCTGCAACTGGATGTCGTTTCAGGGATGGACGCTGCGATGACGCACCTGCTGCGACTGGGGCATTCAAAGATCGCTCACCTGGCGGCCAGCGTGGATGCCGAGACGTTTCGCCTGCGCCATCAAGCCTATCTGAATGCGCTGCGACAGGCCGGGCATCCGATCATCGAGGCTTACCAGGCGTGGGCGCCGTTTGCCATTCCCGAGGCGTACCGGGCGGCGCGCCAGGTATTGCAATGCTCTGACCCGCCTTCGGCCATCGTCTGCGATAGCGATGTGCTTGCCGTCGGCGTCTACAAGGCGGCGAAAGAGTTGCAGCGGGCTATTCCGCGCGATCTCTCAGTCGTCAGCTTCGATGATAGTGTCATCGCGCGCATCCTCGACCCGGAATTGACGACGGTTGCCATTCCGGCCAGCACCGTTGGAGAGCAAGCGTTTCTGTTGTTGTTGAGCACACTGGAAGAGGGCCGGGCTGTCGCGCGGATCTCTATCCCGCTCGAACTGGTGATTCGCGCGTCCACACAAAACAATTTAGAATGTGTCTGATGCCTGCACCATTGCCGGCTCACGCCTGTGGCGCTCGCGGGATCTGAGGGATGGTGTGGGCCAATGCGCGCAGTGCGCATTGGCCCACACCATCCCTCAGATCCCTGGGGGCGGCGGAGCCGCCCCCACGCCCGGCGAGAGTACTGAGCCTCGGACACTTTCTGAGAGCCAGTGCGCGGCAGCGCCGCCCCGGGGAAATTTGTATAGAGGGAAAATGGGCGGCGGGCATCTATACACAAAACCAACTAGAGCCAGTGCGCGGCAGCGCCGCCCCGGGGATTTGTTTTGCGGGAAAATGGGCGGCGGGCATCTGTACACAAAACTAACTAGAGCCAGTGCGCGGCAGCGCCGTCCCGGGGAAAAAGTTTTGCGGGAAAATGGGCGGCAGGCATCTATACACAAAACTAACTAGAGCCAGTGCGCGGCAGCGCCGCCCCGGGGAAATTTGTATAGAGGGAAAATGCGCGCAGCGCATTTTCCCTCTATACAAATTAAAGAAAGCGAGCGCCGCAGGCGCGAGCACACAATCAGGAAGGTCTCGATATGCACTACCATCTCTTGATCGACGCAGACGATACACTCTGGGAGAACAACATCTACTTTGAACAGGCTGTTCATGATTTTATCGCCTTCCTCAATCACTCCAGCCTCACAACAGAGGAGATACGGGCAGTGATCGATGAGGTAGAACGCCTCATGGGCTATGGCACGGCGAATTTCACAAGAAGCCTGATCGAAACGTATCGCCGCCTGGCAGAGAGGGAGATTCAGGATGAGGATATCCAGCAGATTCAGCAGTTCGGGGCGCAGGTACGTGCGCATCCCCTGCAACTGATCGATGGCGTTCAGGAAACACTTGAATATCTGCTGCCTCGACATACTCTCATCATGTTGACGAAGGGAGATTTTGAGGAACAGAAGCTCAAGATCGAGCAGTCGGGGATTGAGCAGTGTTTCAGAGATGTGGTCATCGTTCAAGAGAAGGATGTTGCAACCTATTATAGCATCATCGAGGAACTTCACATTAATCCGCGAGACACATGGATGATTGGCAATTCTCCCCGCTCTGACATCAATCCGGCTCTGGCGGCGGGACTTAACGCCGTCTATATTCCTCATCCCTATACATGGCGTTTAGAGCATGAGGAGGTTATAAAGGCCGGGAAAGGACAATTGCTGACGTTATCTTCCTTTAGAGAACTGTGTGCGCATTTTTAGAGAGTGTCCGATGCGTAGCGTCTTCGCCCTCTCTACTCAGATGGTCGCGCGGCTGCACCGCGCCGGGAATACATGATGTTGTGTGGCAAAATGCGCACAGCGCATTTTGCCACACAACATCATGTATAAGACGAGCATCGCAGGTGCGAGCAAGCACGGGTGCCGGGAAGCAAATACTAAATACATGAAAGAAAAGAGGAGTATATATATGGCCGAACTAACCGCACATCCCACCTTACCGGAGTTGCAACGCTACATGGACCAGATCTGCAAAGAGCGAGGCTGGACGAAGGATAACTATGCTGAGAAGTTCCTGCTCTTTACCGAAGAAGTCGGAGAGCTGGCGAAGGCGATCCGTAAAAGGCAGGGGTTGTACTATGAAAGGGCCAGGCCGAAAAATGTGGAGCTTGAAGAGGAGTTTGCCGACGTGTTGAGTTACCTGCTGGACCTGGCGAACTGTTTCCAGGTTGACCTGGAAACGGCGTTCCGCGAGAAAGAACGGGTCAATGCGGCGAGAACGTGGGAGTGAAGCATAGTCAATTCGACGGGATCTTCCGTAGGGGCGCTGCGAGCGGCAGCGAGCAAGCCCGCCCTGCCGGCCAAAAACGAACGGGGGAAGTATGGTGAGGATGCAGCGGGCTGGCTCGCTGGCGCTCGCAGCGCCCCTACGGCATCCGCGCAAACCCGATAGGAGTTGTTACGTTTCATCGTTTAAGGGCGAGCAACGAACGGGGGAAGTATGGTGAGGATGCAGCGGGCTGGCTCGCTGGCGCTCGCAGCGCCCCTACGGCATCTGTGCAAACCCGATAGGAGTTGTTACGTTTTATCGTTTAAAGGCGGGCGGCGATCATGCTCCCGGCGCGGCGGCCCAGGATGATACCTGGCAGGACGCCGAGCGCGCCCAGCCCTTCGATAGCGAGGCCGGGGGCGACCTTGCCCAGTGGGCGCAGGCAGGGAACCATGTCGGCGGCAACCTGCAAGTCTACGGCCCAGGTGGCGAGCGGGTCCTGCTGCGCCAGTTCGGGAAGCCAGCGCCGCGCCGCGTCGGCCAGCCGCCGGTAGAAACGTCCGTCGTGGCGCGTCACGCCCGCGCGCCCGTAGCGCCCTCCGCTGACACCCAGGCGCCCGTTGCCGGGCCGGAAGTCGGCGTAGGTGTAAGGCGACGCGTCCCAGAAGAGAGGGAAAGTCGCGGGCAGATCGGCGGCGAAGGCGAGCGCGTAGATGCGCGCGTTGGGCTGCGCCGTCGGCCCGGTTGCGTTGATAAGCCCCCGCGCCATGATGCTGGCGCCATTGGCGAGCGCCAGCCTCCAGCGATAGCCTCCGGCTCTCGTCTCTTCTTGCCATGAAGCTACCGGCGCCTGTCCCATGATCGTTATGCCGGCGGCTCGCGCCTGCTGTGCCAGGTACGCGAGCAGGGAAAGGGGATGGATGCGCCCCTCGTCGGGCAGCCAGAGGGCGTTAACTACTGAGGCTACGTTGAGGCGACCAGCCGTCGCCTCCGCAACCTGCGCCGGCGACCATAGTTCCGCGCGCAGTCCCAGGGCGATGCGACGCCGCGCCTCGCGCTCCTGCTTGCGTGCGGCGTGCCTGCTCTCGGCAAGGCTGATAGCGCCGGTCAGCCTTGCCGAGAGCAGGCTGCCCGGGCGCGCGGCCTCATCCACCAGCGAGAGCAGCACCCCCGTCGTTTCGGGCCAGAATGCGATCTCCGGCCCGCTGGCAGGCACGTCGCTGATGCTCATATTTATTCCGGCGCTGAGAATACCCGCGTTGCGCCCGGTTGCGCCACAGCCCAGTTGCGGCTCCCTTTCGAGGACGAGAACCCCGGCGCCGCCGGCTCGCGCGCTCAGGGCCGCGCTCAATCCTGCCACACCCGCGCCTACAACAACGACATCGGGAGCCTGACGTAGCGGCAAATCGGGAGGAGCAAGTGTCAATTCGTTGATAGTGGCGGCATCGAGATCATTCCACCACGGTATCTGCTGCCGGAGGGCAGGATCGTGCGCTGGCATAGAAAGGGGGGTGCTCTGATGGTGCATATGAGGTTGCATAGGACTCCTCTGGAGTGTCTCTGATTTTCAACATCCTCGCTTGCTCGCACCTTCGCCGCAGCGGGATATTCTTGTGCTACAAAACACAAGAATATCCCGCTGCGGCGAAGCGGCGCGAACATTGGGCTGGAGAGGGCGAAGACGCTGCGGATCAGGCACCCTCTTGCAGAAAATGATAGAGAATCGTCATCGCTTCTGTCAAGGCCCGAAAGAAGCCGGCCTGAAGCGATGGCCGGTGGGGGCAGACACCCCGGGATAGCCCAGGATTCCCCCTGTTCGTAGAGCCATTTATCCCCAGAGCAGCGAATTTCTGTGGATAACTCTGTGGATAAACTGGTGGATAAGGGTGGATAACCCGGTTACGGCGGTGGATAAGTGGGGATAAGTTCGTATAATGTCGTCTCATGAAAAAAATCACGCTCATATCTATCCGGCACATATCCACATATCCACATAGCTCTGCAATTGACGGCAATTGAATTCGCGCCCCAGATTCGTTACACTTTGTGAACACGAAGTCGTTGGGAGAGCCATTACAGACGACGCCACCCCTGGATATGCGATTTGCCATGTCGAACGTATGTGCGAAGTATGTTATAATGCAGCAAGCCGCACTACGGACCACAGGGGGATCTGGCATGCTCTATTGTACCCATCTATTGCTCGCGTTTAATATCGAATCCGGGAGAAGAGCGGCACAGGCAGGAGGTCCAGGCGGGCGGCCGCCCGCCTGGTGGGGAACCCTGTCTGGGGACAGGTAATGGGGTGTCCTCATTTTTCAATTACCACTCTTTAAGACGGGATAGATATGAAGCCTGGTTGCTCGTAACAGAGCGAGAATAAATTCTGAAGATGCTGGAGCTGGAGACGTGGAAAAACTGTTACCGCAAAACATCGAGGCCGAATGTGGCGTACTTGGCAGTATCATCATCGATCCTGAGGCAATTGTTCAGGTGGCTGATTTTCTGCATGCCGAAGATTTCTACCGCGATGCCCATCGTACAATTTATGAAGTTATCCTCCAGCTCTACGAGCAGCGCGTGCCGGCGGACTTTATCACCATCTGCGACGAGCTGGAGCGGCGCAACAAGCTGGAGGAGGTTGGCGGGGCCAGCTATATTACCTCGCTCGTCAATCAGGTTCCCACCAGCGGCAACGTCGAACATTACGGGCGCATCGTCGAGCGCACGGCTATTCTGCGCCGCCTGATCCATGCCGCCGGGCAGATCGCGGCCATCGCCTACGAAGAGGAAGACGCCGATGCCGCCCTGGACAAGTCCGAGCAACTTATTTTTAGCATCGGCCAGCGCTACGCGCACACCGATTTTACTATATTGAGTGAACTGCTCTCCGACTATATGGAGAAGCTCGACCAGTTGCACGAGCGGCGCGGCACCATTGTTGGCGTGCCCACCGGCTTTACCGACCTGGACCGGCTTACCGGCGGCCTGCAACGCTCCGACCTGATCATTCTCGCTGCCCGGCCGGCTGTAGGTAAGACCTCGCTCTCTTTAAGTCTGGCGCATAACGTGGCTTTGAAGTACCAGCGCTCGGTGGCGATCTTCAGCCTGGAGATGAGCAAGGAGCAACTGGTGCAGCGCTTCCTCTCGATGGAGGCGGGCATCGATCAGCACCGCCTGCGTACCGGCTGGATCGAGGATGACGAGTGGGAGCGCATCATGTACGCGATGAACCAGCTTTCGCAGGCGAATATCTGGATCGACGATACGCCAGGTATTTCCACAGTGGAGATGCGCAGCAAGGCGCGGCGCCTGCTGGCCGAGCATGGCATCGATCTGATTATCGTCGATTATCTCCAGTTGATGCAATCGGAGATTGGCGGCAGGCGCAACGAGAACCGCGTGCAGGAGGTCTCCGAGATCAGTCGCAACCTCAAGGGCCTGGCGCGCGAACTGAATATTCCGGTGCTGGCGCTGGCGCAGTTGTCGCGCACAGTAGAGAGCAGGCAGTCAAAGGTGCCGCAATTATCAGACCTGCGTGAATCTGGATGCCTGACGGGGGATACGCCTGTCTATCTGCCCGATGAGGGTATCTATCGGCCAATTGAGCAATTTGTAGGGCAGAGCGGCCTGCGCGTGCTCGCACTGAATACAGAGACCTGGCAGCTCGAACCACGGATGGTGACAAATGCTTTCACGACTGGATGCAAGCCGGTGTTCAGGATGACGACGCGCCTGGGACGCAGCATTCGAGCAACGGCGAATCATAAGTTCCTGACGATCAATGGCTGGAAGCGGCTCGACGAACTGGCAAAGGGCGAGCGCATAGCTCTGCCACGCCGCCTCACCGGTCCCACACAGGCGACGATGAGC
>DATGLE010000260.1:0-21035 GCA_035294325.1 Ktedonobacteraceae bacterium
GCCGGAAACGTGCTAACAGCATCTTGTAATAGAAGCAACATTCTTGTATAATGAGAAACGAGGGATACATTTCGGCAGGGAAGCCACCTCCTCATCCTTCCAAATACTCCTCAGGAAACAAGAATAATCGCGCGCTTTGCTGTGATAAAAGTTACAGCTAATACTCTTTCTCATAAGAGAGACTAACGCTATGTACATGTCCGCCTGACTGCTCACCTCTGACTCTTCACCAGAGGGTGCGCCGCAGGCGCTCAACTCACAGACGCCATCTTACCGGGTGCGCCCGTGGCGCACAAAAACGGGCCAGGGCTACTTAATGCTCGCCAAAAGCGGGGGTCAAGGGGGCGACCGCCCCCTTGCGGGGAGCGGGCACCCTTCCCACTGGGGAGATATCCCCGCCCCACGCCTGAAAGGAAGGGGGGGCGGGGAAAAACGGGAGCATGAAATCGCCCTGAAAACAGGCACATCGGGTTAGACGATTCGAGCCAGACATGGTAAGATCTGGCGCGGAAGGTTATTGCATATACTCATCCATTGTTTTGAAGGGAGGGCGTTATGGGCCACAGGCCGGGGGAATCAGAAGATCAGGAGGCGATAGAGGAAACGGCGGGCGATGTGGCCGTCTTCGACCTGCGCGCACTCACGCACTTTCAGGATGAGCGCCCCTATGTACAGGTGCTCTCGGAGAGCGACGCGGCTCGTGTCCTGCTCTTTGCCTTTCAGGCGGGACAACAATTGAAGGAGCATCGCACTACCAGTCAGATTCTTGTGCAGGCGCTGCGGGGCCGCATAACGTTTATCTCTGAGGGCAGCAGTGTTGAACTGCACGCGGGCATGCTCCTGCAACTGGAGGCGGATATTCCGCACAGCGTTGTGGCGCGAACGAACGCCGTAATGCTGCTCACCATGACGCCCAACCCGTCGCAGGTGCGGTAGGGTTGTCTGCGTTCTTGCTCTCCCCTGACGGCCACCTGAGCGGCGCGGCTACGTAAGGATGCAGGCCATACCTTGCAAAAGACGAGCGCCGCAGGTGCGAGCAAGGCGGATGCCTGACCTGTAGGAAACGTGGTAATATTTATGCAAGGATCTCGATATATATTTTTGATGAAAGGCAGGCAGACATGGAAGAGAAAGTCTATCGCACCGAACTGACGCCCGTAAGCTTCCTCGAACGTAGCGCTCTCATATTTCCCAACAAAACAGCGGTTGTGCATGGCGAGCGCAAGTACACCTATCGCGAATTTGCCGAGCGCGTCTATCGCCTGGCCTCACACCTGCGCGCCTGCGGTATGCAGAAGCATGATCGCGTTGGTTTCCTCTGCCCCAACATCCCGCCGATGCTGGAGGCGCACTTTGCCGTGCCGGCAGCGGGCGGCATCCTCGTCGCCATTAACACGCGGCTGAGTTCGCCCGAGATTGGCTACATCTTGAAGCATTCGGGCGTGAAATTTCTCTTCGTTGATGCCGAGCTACAGCCCCTCGTTGAGCCGCTCGACCTGGCAGGCGTGCAGGTTGTGCGCATCGACGATAGCGGCATGCCCGATGACCCCTACGAGCAATTTCTCGCCGGGGGATCGCCGCAGCCCGTGGCAAGCTGGCTGGAAGACGAAGAGGAGACCATATCGATTAACTACACCTCCGGTACGACGGGAAACCCCAAAGGCGTGATGTATACCTATCGCGGGGGCTATCTCAACGCGCTGGCCGAGGTCATTTCGACGGGAATGAACAGTGAGAGCGTCTACCTGTGGACGCTGCCAATGTTTCACTGCAACGGCTGGTGCTTTACCTGGGCCGTTACGGCGGTTGGCGGGACGAACGTCTGCCTGCGCAAGCTCGATCCGGCGCTGGTCTGGGATCTCTTCGAGTCCGAGGGCGTGACGCATTATAACGGCGCCCCCACTGTGCATATCTTCCTGGTCAATCATCCGAAGGCTCATCGCCTGGAGCGCCAGGTTGTGGTGACGGTTGCGGGCGCGCCGCCGTCCCCTACGCTGCTGGCCCGCATGCGGGAACTGAACTTCCGGCCCGTGCACGTCTACGGACTCACCGAGACCTACGGCCCTTATACGATCTGCGAGTGGCACGATGAATGGGCGCAGCTCTCAGAAGAGGAGCAGGCGCGCATGCTGGCAAGGCAGGGCCAGGGCAATGTGGTCGCGGATCGCGCGCGCATTGTCGATGAAGCAATGCACGATGTGCCGTGGGATGGCGAGACGATGGGCGAGGTGGTCATGCACGGCAATAACGTGATGAAGGGCTATTTCGCCAATGAGGAAGCCACGGAGAAGGCGTTCGCCGGCGGCTGGTTCCATTCGGGCGATATCGGCGTATGGCATCCCGATGGCTATATCGAGCTGCGTGATCGCAAGAAGGATATCATTATTTCGGGCGGCGAGAATATTTCTACCATCGAGGTAGAGCAGACGGTGGCGAAACATCCCGCCGTGCTGGAGTGCGCCGTTATCGCCATCCCCGATGAGCAGTGGGGCGAACGCCCGAAGGCGTTTGTGACGCTCAAGCCGGGCCAGAACGCAACCGAACAGGAGATCATTGACTTCTGCCGCCAGCGCCTGGCACATTTCAAGTGTCCCGCCGCCGTGGCTTTCGGCGACCTGCCCAAGACCTCTACCGGCAAGATTCAGAAGTACGTGCTGCGCGATAAAGAGTGGGCAGGACGAGAGAAACGCATTAATTAATGCGTTTCTCTCGTCCTGATGGTAAATAATTTTTTCGGGGGACACCCCCGCGCCCCCGCCAGGGGGCTTGCCGCCCCCTGGACCCTCGCTTAGCGGGCGGGTTTACGGTGCAGTTCGGTGATGAACTTGTAGCGGTCTCCGCGATAGAGGGATTTCACGAACTCGAAGGCATTGCCCGCCTGGTCATAGGTGACGCGATGCATGAGCAGCAGGGGAGAGCCGATCGCCACATGGAGAAGCGCGGCTTCGTAGGGCGCCGCGAGAATCGGTTCGAGGCTCTGGGTGGCGCGCTCCAACTGGATGCCCCAGCGCTCGGCCAGCAGCTTGTAGAGCGATTGGTTCTCGAGATCTTCGCGGCTCAGGCCGGGGCAGACGGAAGCCTTCAAGGTACTCGTCTCCAGGGCCATCGGCTCGCCATCGGCCAGGCGCAAACGCGTACAGACGAAGACGTGCTCATCTGGCGCTAGATTCAGAGTTTTGCGCACGGTATGGTCCGGCGTCGTCTCTTCAAAAGAGATAATGCGTGCCCCGGCCTGCATGCCGCGCTTCGCCATATCCTCGGTGAAGCTGGTCAGCCCGCTGAGCGCCTGTTCCAGTTTGGGAGGCGCGACAAACGTTCCGACGCCCTTGCGACGAATAAGAATGCCCTCATTGACAAGCTCGGCGATGGCCTGGCGCACCGTCATGCGGCTCACCTGATAGGTTTCGACCAGCTCGCGCTCCGGCGGCAGGGGCGTGTCAATGTTATATTCGCCCTCTTCAATTTTGGCGCGTAGTTGCTGCATGATTTGATAGTAGATAGGAACCGGGCTGCGTTTGTCGATAAAGCGATTCATAACCATATGCTACTCTTTTCTCCCTCATCCGTGGGTCAGGGCCTCCCATATGCTCTACCATTATAGCTCTTCTGCTCAATATTTCTCTAGCCTGCTTTCGGTGCGCTCCGCCGCAGGCGGAGCGCACCGAAAGCAGACTAAGATTATTCTACCACGAAAATCTAAATATAGACATCTAGACATCTTGACGGATTGCCTGAAAACAGGTTATATTTCACATTAGGAATCAGCATATCCTCATGTACTCGTACCGGTTCAGCACCGATCTGGTTGATTCTAGAAAGGAGCAGGAAGAGCATTATTTTTCCCTTTCGCGACCCCCCTGACGAAACACAGCATTGCTGCTGGCGCCAGAAGTAAAGAGCATTCTTCGCGGACGAAGAAGGTTTAGCGTCAGCTTATAACACCTGACCAGGAGGTAGAAACATGGGAGGTTACTCCGTTGGCATCGCATTGTTGCTGGCAGTGTGGGCGTATGTTGGCATTGTCTTACAATTAGGTCCCGGCCTCTGGTGGACAGAGGCGCTCATTTCAGGTTTTGTTACCGGCGTAATCGTTGGCAATATCCCCCTCGGACTTACCATTGGTGCGACCCTGACCCTGTTATCCCTCGGTCTCTGGACGTATGGCGGCGCCACCATCCCGGACTTTCAGACGGGCGCTATCGTCGGCACAGCTATTGGCGCGCTTGCTGGCGGCGTTGGTCCAGGACTGGCCGTTGCCATTCCTACGGCTCTGCTCATGACGCAGATGGATGTACTGGGGCGAGCCGTAACAACGATCTTTATTCATGGCGCCGACCGCTATGCCGAAGATGGCAACGAGCGCGGCGTAGTTGCCATGCACCTGCTCGGACAACTCCCCTGGGGGCTGTCGCGCTTCATTCCCGTCTTCCTGGCGATCTGGCTCGGCTCCGGCCCGATCCAGTCGGTCATCAAGTCTTCGCCTCAGTGGTTCTTCAATGGCATGACGGCGGTTGGTCACGTCCTGCCGGCCCTGGGCTTTGCCCTGCTGCTTACCATGCTTCCCTTGCGGCGCTACTGGCCTTACCTGCTCATCGGCTTTGTCGCGTTCGCGTACCTGAATATGCCGATTATCGGTATCGCGATACTTGCCGTCGCCGTTGGCTTCCTGATGAACAGCCTGCAAACCAGGAGAGGAGAGGTAAATGTCTGAGCAAATCGAAAACGAGGAGACCAGGACCGGCCTTGAGGAAACGGTACCGGTAGATACTACCGGGGAAACGGTACCGGTGGATACCGCCGGCAAGGGTGCCGCAACGAATGGGGCCAATGGCGCGGTAGCGCTGGAGCCATCGGTTGTGAACAGGGCGATGTGGCGGCACCTGATTACCCTGCAATGGTCGTGGAACTACGAACGCATGCAGGCGCTTGGCTATCTTTACTCGATGCTTCCGGTTATCGATGCGGTCTATAAGACCAGAGAAGAGCGCATCGCGGCGATGAAACGGCACCTCGTCTTTTACAATACCAATCCGCAGGTCGGCTCTCCGCCTATCTTTGGCGCGACAGTCGCGCTTGAGGCGCAGCGGGAGGGCGAGGTGGTCGATAGCCTCAAAGTTGGCCTGATGGGGCCGCTGGCTGGCATCGGCGATACGATCCAGGCTATTCTCTACCGGCCTATTGTCGCGGTCATCGCGGCCTCGCTGGCGCTGGCGGGCAGCGTTCTGGGACCGATCATTATGTTCCTCTCGGGTATCCTCTGGACGATACTGATGATCCCGCTCTTCCGTCTTGGCTATCGCCAGGGCATTAACGTGACCCAGGAAGTTACCGAGGGTGGTGTCCTGTCACGTATTACAGATATGGCGACGACGATGGGCATGATCGTCATCGGCGGCTTCATTCCGAGCATCATGGCTGCGGTGAAGACGCCGCTCAAGTACGCTCAGACAGTCACGGCTAACGGGCAGACGCATACGGAGACGGTAGCGCTCCAATCCGTGCTCGATAAGATCGTCCCCTACATCCTGCCTGTGGCCTTTGTCGCGCTGGCTTACTGGCTGATGCGCGGCTTGAAGCTCTCGGCGGTCTGGACGCTGATTATCCTGGCCGTGCTGGCCTTCGTCCTGAGCCTGATCGGGTTCCTATAGTCGAAAGGTACAGTGACAATCAGGGTTGGCAATAGGGGGCATGGTGGGAGGCTGTAGGGGCGCGGCACACGTCATGGGAGGGTGGGAGAGGTGGGGTGGAGGACGTGCGCAAGCCCGCGCCCACCTGAAAGGGCGGATGGTGTCTGGAGAACGGTGGGCGGGCTTGCGCGGAGGCCCCCACCCATTTCCCCACCCTGCCCGCGCCGCGCCCCTGCAATGGCTCCGGCCTGGCTGGCCCTGATCGTTAAGCTTCATGGTTCATTGCACATAGAGAGGACGCTGGCAATGATTGGTATTGTACTGGTCGCGCATGGAGCGCTGGCGGATGGACTCAGGAACGCGGCTGAGATGATCGTTGGCCCGCAGGAGCGTTTGCGGACTGTGGGCATGGAGCCTGCCGCCGACCTGGATAGCCTTCGCGCCGAGATCGAGGCTGCGGCCTCCGCAGTGGGCGCGGAAAATGAGGTCCTGGTGCTGGCCGATCTGATGGGGGGCAGTCCGGCCAATGCAAGCGCGGCCCTCGCGCTCAAAGGCGTACCTGTCATTTGCGGCGTCAATCTATCGATGCTGCTTGAGGTGCTGATGAATCGCGATCAGGAGAGTGCGCAGAACCTTGCACAGATAGCGCTTGGGGCCGCGACGGAGGGAATCGTCAACCTGACACAACAGTTGACAAATACATAGGAGGTGCATCCGGTAGCAGTAGCTCTTAAACACTGCGAGGAAGCGGAGAAGAAACATGGCTGTTACTCACATGCGTATCGATAATCGGCTGATCCACGGGCAGGTGACGGTGAGCTGGGCGAATGCATTCAAGACTACCCATATGATCGTGACGAACGATCAGGTAGCGCGCGATCCGCTGCAAAAGATGCTTTTGCCGCAGGCGGCACGCGGCGTGCCGACGCTGGTGCTCTCGGTGGAGGACACGCTGAAGTTCGCGGCGAGCGAGGAGGGGCAAAAGGCGCGTATTTTAATTATTGCCAAGCTGCCCCAGGATGCGCTGCGCCTGCTGGAAGGCGGTTTGAAGCCTGCTGAGATCAACGTCGGCAACCAGGCGCCAACGCCGGGCACAAAGTTCAAGATGGTGACGCATTCCATTGCCGCCACACCCGAAGATGCAGCGATTTATCGCGCCATTGCCGGGAAGGGCTACAAACTGACGTGCAAAATGATGCCATCCGATAGGGCCACCGATTTTCTCGAAGTTCTCAAGAAACACAAGCTGTAATTTCAATCCTCAGCCGTCTTACGAAAAAACGGCTGCTGCGCCTGCTCTTTCGCGAACAGGTTCATACAGGATACGCGAGATAGGATTGGTGTCAATGCCCTGTTTATTCTCGAACAGGTGTCATGACTATGCATTAGAAACGTAGCACAATGGCGCAAGACAAAAGAGATGCTCTGCTGGCCGGCTGGGCAGCGGCGGAGATTACGCCTGCCATTCCCTGCTGGATGGGAGGTTATGGCGTGCGCACGGGACCGGCCACTGCTGTCCACGATCCTCTCTATGCCCATGCCCTTGCCCTCAGCGCAGCAACGACGCAGGCGCGGCCCCTGGTTCTGGTCATCTGCGACTTGCTGGATATACATGCATTCCTGCTGCGCGAGGTGCGAATGCGGGCTGCGAGCACGCTGCCCGGCGTGATGCTCTGGGTCGGGGCGACGCATACGCACTCGGGTCCGGCAACCTCGACGACCTGGCTGCCAGAGCAGGCGCGGGGGGAACTGGACGCCACTATCGAGCGCGTCGTAACGGGAGTGCTGCACGCAGCCGGAGAGGCCATCGCGCGGCTGCATCCTGTATACGCAGCCTGGGCCAGCGGCGAGACCAGCGGCATTGTGACCAATCGAGATCATCCCGGCATCGGTGAGAATACGGCCCTCGATCTGCTCTGCTTCTATAACGCGAGCGACGAGGACGCGAACAACTGGACCGGGCCGCGGCATATACGGCCCGATGCGATCATCGGCAGCTTTCCTTGCCATCCGACGGTGCTCAGCGCCGAAAACTATGCCATTTCGGCGGATCTACCCGGAGCATTCCGGCGCCACCTGCGCGCGCTCATTGGCGCCGATACCTGGATAGCGCTGGCAACCGGCGCCGCCGGGGATATGAGCACGCGCCATACGCGGCGGGGACAGGGTATGGCTGAACTGGAGCGCCTGGGCGCACTGCTGGCGCAGCAAGCATACCAGTTCGTCTCGAACGCGCGCCCGCTGGTAGTCGGGCCGCCAGTGGTGCGGCAGACAACAATAGAGCTTGCGCTTAAAGATCTACCCGCGCCGGCCACACTCGATGCCTATGAGCGAACGACGCAGGAACGCATGATGGCAGCACGGCGCGCCGGGGACGTGGCCGGGGCGCGCACACTGGAGACCGCGCTCCAGGGGATCGCCGCTCTGCGCGGCATGAAGTCCGCGCAGGTCTCAATTGAGCGCAGCGCCGAGGTGTCTGTCGCGCGGATAGGGCAACTCTCCCTGGTAGCTATCCCTGGCGAGCTATACAATCGTCTATTGCAGTTCCCTCAAAACGAGGTAAAGCGGACCGATGAGAGTGCGTCCCTTCTAGCAACCTCGCAACAGAGCGCAGTCTACCGGACAAACCCGCAGAGGTCAAGTGATTTCGCACAGGGCATGACGTTACGGCGCGGTGCCAGGCAGGCAGTATTGCTCTGCGGCTATACCAACGGGTATGTGGGCTATCTGCCCACGCGCGATGCCTACGAGGAGATCGATTACGAGGTGCTGATGAGTCCCTTCGCTCCCGGTGCAGGAGAGCAGGTTGCGCAGGCAGTGCAAAGGTTGCTCGGCGCCGCAGGCGCTTCGCATGGGTAAGTAGTGAGTGTGGCGGAGGTGGGCGCAGTCCGCCTCCGCCATACTCACTACTTACCCTCAGGCGCCGGAGGCGGCAAGAGATCTCAAGAGTTACCATTCATAGAAAAGGCGGTTAAGCAATGGGAGAACCAACGAAATTCGGCATGGACCTGTTCTGGCAGGAGGCCGCTAAAATAGTGGATCGCGTCGTCCAGACGCAGAAGGAGGCTATTCGCCAGGCGGCGCTCAGCTTCGCCAACTCTATCGAGGGCGGCGGAGTCATTCAGGCTTATGGCACGGGCCATTCCCGCGCGTTCGCCATGGAACTGGCCTATCGCGCTGGCGGGCTTGTGCCGGTCAACAGGATCGATCTGGCGGATCTCGCCCTGCGCGCCGGCTGGTCGCTGGAACGCGTGATGAGTCCTGAGATCGAACGCGACCCCGAAGCGGGAAAAGCGCTGCTCTCCCTGTATAATATTGCAGCCCAGGATGTCTTTATCATTGCCTCCAATTCAGGCGTCAATGTGGCGATTGTCGATTGCGCATTGCAAGCAAAAGCGCATGGGCATACGCTGATAGCTGTGACCTCGCTTGAGCATACGAGCCAGATGCAGTCGCGCCATCCTTCGGGGAAGCGGCTCTACGAACTGGCCGATATCGTCATCGATAACTGCGGGCCATTCGGAGATGCCCTGCTCGAACTGCCCACGGGCGGAAAAGCCTGCGCCGTTTCGTCGATCACCGGCGCGCTCATCGCTCAGATGCTCACTGCCGAAACCATCGGGATACTCCTTGCGCGTGGGAAGGAGGCGCCGGTCTTCATCTCCGCGAATGTGCCAGGCGGAATAGAGCAGAACAAGGCCATTCTTGAGCGTTACGCCGGAAGAGTGCGTCAGTAGAGGCGCGAGAGAAACGAGGCACACAGCATGGATATGGAGATGCAAACCGTGAATACACAACCGTTACACCTCCTGGTAGCAGAAACACTCTACGCGCCGGAAGAGATAGCCGGGCCGGTGGCCGTTGTCATCGAGGGGACAAAGATCAGGGCGCTCTGGCGCGGGGCGGGCGTAGCTGAAGCTACGCGGCGCATAGAGCAGCAAATGCCGGGAGCAGCAGTGAGCGTAACCGACCTGGGTTCCTTGCGCCTGGCTCCGGGCTATATCGATCTTCATATCCACGGATTTCATGGGCATGACATCACCGATGGCCCGTGCGAAGATATCGCTGCCATCGCGCGCGAACTGCCATGTACAGGTGTGACCTCGTTTTATCCCACCACCGCGACTACGGGCCGCACCGAGACGCTCAGGCAGGTACAGCGTATCGTCGAGGTGCTTGAGGAACAGAAGGATCTGGCGACGGCGGAGATCCTGGGCATTCGCCTGGAGGGACCGTTTATCAGCCGCGCGAAGAAGGGCGCTCAATACGAGCCGGCCATTCGTCGCCCCGATCCTGATGAACTGGCGGATCTGGTGCAGGCTGGTCGCGGCGCGGTCCAGATCGTCGATTACGCCCCGGAGGAGGACCAGGGCGGGCGTTTGCTGGCGGCGATGGTGCGCTTCGGTATTTTGCCATGCATGGGCCACACGGCGGCGACATATGAGCAGGCAATCGAGGCTATCGACGGGGGCGCGCGTCATTCGACGCATCTTTTTAATGCCATGTCGCGCCTGTCGCAGCGCGCGCCGGGGATTGCCTGCGCGCTTCTGACCGACCAGCGCGTGACCGTCGAGATTATCGCGGATGGCTTCCACCTGCATCCGGGCATACTCAAGCTCGCCGTTGCCGCGCGGGGGCCGCAGAGCGTCGCGCTCATCACCGATGCAGTGTCGGCGGCGGGCCTGCCAGAGGGCGAGTACGACTTCATCAAGCGCAAGGTCAGAGTGGCCGATGGCAGGGTGCAGCTTGAGGATGGGACCCTGGCGGGCAGCGCGTTAACGCTTGATCGCGCGGTGCGAAATATGGTCACGCTCGCCGGCTGCGCATGGTCCGAGGCGATCCGCATGGCAACGCTGACGCCGGCGCGGATTGCCGGGGTGGCCGCGCGCAAAGGGCGCGTGGCGCCCGGGGCCGATGCCGACCTGGTGGCGCTGGATGACCAGGGCTACGTGCGCTGCGTCTGGACGCGCGGCCAGCTCGCCTATCAATCCGCGTAATTAGAGATAATGACGTTGGGCAGAAAGCGCAGCGCGCGCGCTGCGCTTTCTGCCCAACGTCATTATCTCTGCTCGTTAGCAATATGCTCCCCGTTGTCGTCGATGAGCACGTTAAGCGCCCGCACGAGCGCCGGCCCCGTGGAACGCAGTTCCGCCAGGGCGATAGCCGATAGTTTCAGCAGAATCCCTTCTCCGGCGGGAGTGAGATATACATGTACCCGCCGCTGGTCGTCGGGATCGTCGCGCCGGCGCTCCACAAAACCACGCTCCACCAGCCGATCTATCAACTCGACGGTGCTGTGATGTTGAAGCTGGAGCCGTTCCGCTAATTCACCAATAGTGGCTGTTCTTCCCGGCGGCAGGCCCTTGATCGCCAGCAACATCTGGTGCTGCTGGGGTTCAAGCCCGGCTGAGCGGGCCATACGTTCGCTAAAATGCATGAAGCGGCGAATCTGGTAGCGGAACTCTGCCAGTGCCCGGTAATCCGAGATGCGCACCTCATCATTGCTATCCATTACTATTAATCCTCCTGATGCTCAGCGTCCTCGCCCGCTATCCTCGGGCGTTCGCGCGGCTCCGCCGCGCAGGGGAAGTATCGATGTAGTGTGGCGCAGGTGCGAAGCACCTGCGCCACACTACATCGATACTTCCGGCGAGCACCACAGGTGCTCGCAATGGCTGTGTATCATTCGCCGTTCTGGCAACGTGACTGATAGTGTACCTGTCCACACAATCATATCGTACCACGATATATTTTCTCTGAGGAGGCATATACCCGATGGATTCTGGTCTTGTAATGGCTACGCTCGCGTTCCCCGCCTGGTTGCGCATTACTCATTATATCAATCTTTTGTTTATTGGCTTGATGATACGCAGCGGCATTCAAATTCTAGGAGCGCACCCCCGTCTCTATTTCAATGATGCCTGTAAGCCCGGGTCGGAATGGATCAAGTTTACACGTAAGCATCCGCCCGCCAATAAACTATACACCTCGATGGATGATGAAGTCCCGGTTTCGTCGTGGCTGGCGCTGCCCGGCGGCGATAATCTTGGGCTTGGCCGCCACTGGCACTTCTTTACTCTCATCTTCTGGATTTTGAATGGCGCTATCTATATTATCCTGCTCTTTGCTACCGGCGAGTGGACGCGCCTGATCCCTACCTCCTGGACGATTTTCCCGCAGGCGTGGCATACCCTGCTCATCTATCTCTCGTTCCATATCCCGCCCCTCAGCGATTTTCGTCCCTATGATCCATTGCAGCAGCTCGCCTATGCCGCCGTGGTCTTCCTGCTTGGCCCATTTCAGATCCTGACCGGAGCAGCCATGTCGCCTGCCATCGAGGCGCGTTTCCCCTGGTATATCAAAATCTTCGGCGGGCGTCAATCCGCGCGCAGCTTGCATTTCCTGGGCCTGCTTGCGTTCGTAGCTTTTGTTATCGTGCATACCGCGCTGGTCCTGATCGTGCGCTTTCCTGACAATATCCGTCACATCGTCTTTGGCACGCTGAATTCGAGCTTTGAGGGGGCGGTAATTATTGCCATCATCGCTCTGCTCTTTGTTGTCGCTGTCTACGTGTGGAGTTCCTTATATACGAAGCGGCACCGCCGGGGCATGCAGCACGCGCTCGGCACCCTGGTCGATCCGGCGCGTAAGGCGCTGCTGCACAGAGAAGTGTCAAAGCAGCACTACAAGAAGATCACGCCGTATTTCTGGGTCAATGGTCGTCCGCCGGAGAGCGAAGAGTTCAGGCGGCTGGCCGCGAATAATTTTGCCGATTGGCGACTTGAAGTCTCCGGCCTGGTGGTAAGTTCGCTCTGCCTCTCGCTCGATGACCTGCGCAAATTGCCGAAGCAGACCCAGGTCACGATGCACAATTGCATTCAGGGCTGGACCGGCGTGGCCGAGTGGGGTGGCGTCTGCCTGTCAGAAGTGCTTGATCTGTGTGGTGCGAAGCCCGAGGCGCAGTATCTCGTCCTCACCTCTTACCAGCATGGGAAGGAATCCTATCCACAGGGGCCAGAAGAGAGCCTGGAGCGTCCGTTTTACGAGGTTATCGACATGACACTCGCAAGGCATCCGCAGACCATCCTCGCCTATGAGATGAATGGCAGGCCCCTGCCTCTTGAGCATGGCGCGCCGCTGCGCCTGCGCGTCGAGACGCAGCTTGGCTACAAGATGGTCAAGTACCTGCGCTCTATAGAACTGGTGGCTGATTACAAAGATTTCGGGCTGGGCCAGGGAGGATTTCGTGAAGATTATCAATATTATGGAACGAGCGCGGAGATCTAAGGATGTATCTGATTCCCGGGGGCATGCCTGCTCGCGCCTGCGGCGCTTGCCGGTACAGGCTGTGTTGTGGAAACATGCGCATTGCGCATGTTTCCACAACACAGCCTGTATCCATAGCGTGGTGAAGCCGCGCGAGCATCTGTAAAGGAGAATGCTAATGGCATATACAAGATTTGGTGACAACACAGTATCCATCGAGCGGCTTGATGTCTCGGCCTACACCATTCCGACGGATTTTCCCGAATCGGATGGCACCTACGCGTGGGATAAGACAACGCTCGTGGTCGTCGAGGCCAGCGGCGGCGGCAAGCGCGGCCTGGGCTATACCTATGCCGATGTATCGACTGCGACGTTGATAAAGAAGATGCTGGTAGATGTCGTGCGCGGGCGCGATGCGATGGCCGTACCGGGCTGCTGGCTGGCAATGGTCGAGGCGATTCGCAATCTGGGCCGCCCCGGCATCTCCTCGATGGCGATTGCTGCCGTCGATGCCGCGCTATGGGACCTCAAGGCGCGCCTGCTGGATGTACCTCTGGTGACGCTGCTGGGGGCGGTACGCGAAAGTGCGCCGGTCTATGGCAGCGGCGGCTTCACGTCGTACTCGCGCGCGCAGCTCCAGCGCCAGTTGGGCGACTGGGTGGCGAATGGCATCCCGCGCGTCAAGATGAAGATTGGCCGGCATCCAGGCGACGATGTGAGCCGCGTGCGCGATGCGCGCGAGGCCATCGGCCCCGATACCGAGCTGTTTGTCGATGCCAACGGCGCCTATAGCCGCAAGCAGGCGCTGGCGCTGGCTGCCATTTTCGCCGAGTCCGGCGTAAGCTGGTTTGAGGAGCCGGTTTCGTCCGATGATCTTGAAGGGCTGCGCCTGATCCGTGATCGCGCGCCGGCTGGCATGGATATCGCTGCCGGCGAATACGGCTACGATCTGTGGTACTTCAGGCGCATGCTTGAGGCCGGGGCGGTTGACGTGCTGCAAGCCGATGCGACGCGCTGCGCCGGCATCACCGGCTTCATGCGCGTGGGCGCTCTATGCGAAGCTCGCTCGCTGCAACTTTCCGCTCACTGCGGGCCATCGCTGCACGCGCATCCGTGCTGTGCGCTCAACAACTTCCGCCACCTGGAGTACTTCCACGATCACGCGCGCATCGAGCATATGCTCTTCGATGGCGTGCTGACGCCCATCAACGGCGCGCTGCGGCCCGATCTCTCGCGCCCGGGCATGGGCCTCGAATTGAAGCGCTCCGATGCCGAAAAATATTCAGTTTGACAGTGAAGGATACAGCAGGCTGCGCCCGCTGTATCCTTCACTGTCAAACTATAGCTTTCTATGAGAGGTAAATATGGCGAAGCATGTTGTCGTCTTGAACGAGAACGTCCATTCATATATCAAGGGCAGCAACGTGCGCGGCGGGCCAATGCGGGCCTCCACCATCGATGTGAAGGCGCTGGCGCATGATCTGCGCACCGCAGTGCAGGGCGAGGTGCGTTTCGATAGCGGAAGCCGCGCGCTCTATAGTACCGATTCCTCCAACTATCGCCAGGTGCCAATAGGGGTTGTCGTGCCCCGCACGAAAGAGGATGTGGTGGCGACAGTGGCGCTCTGCCAGCACTATGGCGCGCCGATTGTGGCGCGCGGCGGCGGAACGAGCCTCGCCGGTCAGACCTGCAACGTTGCCGTAGTAATTGACATGTCGAAGTACATGAACACGATTGTCGCGCTGGACCACGACAAAAAGCAGGCGCGCGTGCTGCCCGGCATCATCCTGGACGACCTGCGCAGCGCAGCGGAGCGCTACAACCTCACTTTCGGGCCTGATCCCGCCACGCATAATCACTGCACGCTCGGCGGCATGATCGGCAACAACTCCTGCGGCGTGCATGCGCTGATGGCTGGCAAGACCGCCGACAATATTGATGAACTTGAGATCCTGACCTACGACGGCCTGCGCATGCGCGTCGGGCAGACCAGTGATGCCGAACTGGAGCGGATCATCAACGCGGGCGGGCGCAAAGGCGAGATCTATGCCGGTCTCAGGCGCCTGCGCGATACCTACGCCAACCTGATCCGCGAGCGCTTCCCGAAGATCCCGCGCCGCGTTTCGGGCTACAACCTGGACCAGCTTTTGCCGGAAAACGGTTTTCACGTCGCGCGCGCGCTCGTCGGCACCGAATGCACCTGCGTGACCGTTCTTGAGGCCACGACGCGCCTGGTCTACAGCCCGCCGAAACGCTCGCTGCTCGTGCTCGGCTATCCCGATATTTACCGTGCCTGCGATCACATCCCTGACCTGCTGGAGCATCAGCCGATAGGGCTGGAGGGCTTCGATGATGTGCTCATCCACGATATGAGGAAAAAGGGGCTGCATCCCGAAAATATCGCACTTCTGCCCCGGGGCGGTGGCTGGCTCATGGTTGAGTTTGGCGGCGAGAAGCAGCAGGAGGCGCACGAGAAGGCTCAGGCGTTGATGGAGGCGCTGAAGAAGAAGGGCGACGTGCCGGACATGAAGCTGCTCGATGATCCCCACGAACAGCATGTGATCTGGTCGGTACGCGAATCCGCGCTGGGAGCGACGGCGATAGTGCCGGGCGAAAATCCTTCCTGGCCGGGCTGGGAGGATTCGGCGGTAGCGCCTGAAGTCTTCAGTGACTACTTGCGCGACCTGCGCAGGCTGATCGATAGCTATAACTATCGCGCCGGTTTCTATGGACACTTCGGACAGGGCTGCCTGCATACGCGCATCGACTTTGACCTGAAAACGCGCGCTGGCATCGAAAAGTTTCGCTCGTTTATCAACCAGGCGGCGGATCTTGTAGTGAAGTATGGCGGCTCGTTCTCCGGCGAGCACGGCGATGGGCAGTCCCGCGCGGAACTGTTGCCGAAGATGTATGGTAACGAACTGGTCGAGGCGTTTCGCGAGTTCAAGGCCATCTGGGACCCGGATTGGAAGATGAACCCCGGCAAGATGGTCAACGCCTACCGCTTCGACGAAAACCTGCGCCTGGGTACAGATTATCGTCCTCTGCCAGTCAAGACGCATTTCAAGTTTCCCGACGACAACAGCAGCTTTGCTCAGGCGACGCTGCGCTGCGTAGGAGTGGGCAGGTGCCGCAGGATGCAGGGCGGTACGATGTGTCCGAGCTTCATGGTAACGCGCGAGGAGGCGGATTCGACGCGTGGTCGCGCGCGCCTGCTCTTTGAGATGTTGCAAGGCGATCCGCTGCAAGATGGCTGGCGCGATAGGCATGTGCGCAAGGCGCTCGATCTCTGCCTCGCGTGCAAGGGCTGCAAGGGTGACTGCCCGGTCAACGTCGATATGGCGACCTACAAGGCCGAGTTCCTCGCGCACTATTATCGGGGCAGGCTCAGGCCGATCACCGCCTACACGATGGGCCAGATCCAGAACTGGGCGCGGCTCGCTGCGCTCATGCCCGGCGTGGCGAACTTCGTCACGCAGACGCCAGTTCTCAGCAGCATCGTGAAGCTTCTGGGCGGCATCGCGCCGGAGCGCCGCATCCCGGCCTTCGCGGCGCAGTCGTTCAAGAGCTGGTTCCGACAGCGCGGCCCGCGCAACCAGGGTTCGCCGCAGGTGATCCTCTGGCCCGACACCTTCAACAACTACTTCCACCCGCAGACGGCGATGGCCGCAGTCGAGGTGCTTGAGGACGCCGGCTACCAGGTCATCGTGCCGGAGCAAACTCTATGCTGTGGCCGCCCGCTCTATGATTACGGCTTTCTCGACCAGGCCGGGCACCTGCTGTGCCAGATCCTCGATGCACTGCGCCCGCAGATCGAGGCCGGTATACCCCTGGTTGGCCTGGAGCCGAGCTGCGTTGCTGTCTTCCGCGATGAACTGAAGAATCTGCTGCCTTACGATGAGGACGCGCGGCGCCTGGCGCAGCAGTCGTACCTGTTGAGCGAATTTCTGGAGCAGGTAGCCGCGCACTATCAGCCACCTGGACTCAAGCGCAGGGCTGTGGTGCATGGTCATTGCCACCATAAAGCGATCATGAAGATGAAAGATGAGGAGGCGTTACTCTCGAAGCTTGGCCTTGATTTTCAGACGCTCGACTCCGGTTGCTGCGGCATGGCCGGCGCCTTCGGCTTCGAGAAGGACCACTACGATGTGTCAATCAAGGTGGGCGAGCGCGTGCTGCTGCCCGCGGTGCGCTCGGCCAGCAAAGATACGCTCATCATCGCCGACGGCTTTAGCTGCCGTGAGCAGATCGCCCAGACCACTGATCGCCACGCGCTGCATCTGGCCCAGGTCTTACAGATGGCGCTGCATCAGGACCGGCAGGAACCGGGTAGCGAATATCCCGAAAAGCAATATGTGCACTCCTACGAGCAGCAATCCAGTCAGTCGCAGAGGCAGTTGCTACCCATGCTGGCTCTCGGCGCCGGCGGATTGCTCGCCGGGGGCATTCTCGCGTGGATATGGAAGCGCAGGTTTAATGTTCGACATCGGGATAGAAAGGGTTGATGGGACACCGTAGGGGCGCGGCGCTGGCGGGGTGGGGTTTGGAGGTGGTGGAGGCCAATGCGCAAGCCCGCCCGTTTTTGCCTCCGTCGGATGAGAGGATTGGGGAGGCGGGCTTGCTTCGGCCCCCACCCCCCCACACCTCCTCCCAGCCGGCGCCGCGCCCTACCCCAATCCGATGTTGCCGACCTTGAATGGAGCATTTCATTAAATGGGAAAGGATAATAATTATGGCGCTAAAATTACCTGTTGGAGCAGCACTCGGACGCTCGCGGGGGCGGCGCGACGGCAATGCGAGGCAGGGCAGCGGGCCGTGGTGGGCGGCCTCTTTGCAAAGATTGCTGCCGGCGACACCGGCGCGTGACGAGAGAGTGATAGTGCAGCATATTCGCGAGGGACGCTTTCAGCGCAGCCTCTCGGCTATCACCGCCTTCGCCAGCCTGTTGAGCGGCCTGGAGGCGACATACGAGCATTACATCGGCAGCTATAGCCAGCGCATCATGTACACCCCGGTATTTATCAGCCTGGGCCTCACGATTACGGCCATCTGGGGAGCCTTCAGCCGCCGCGTGGCGCGCGTCGTCCTGCCGGTTGTCTCTCTGATTACCGTCATCGATGGCGTTGTCGGCTTTATCATGCATGTGCGCGGCGTTCATCGCAAGCCCGGAGGGTGGCGCATTCCGGTGTTCAACATCGTCATGGGGCCGCCGCTGCTTGCCCCTCTGCTCTTTGCCACCAGCGGCTTTCTCGGCCTGATCGCGGCCTTCCTGCGCCGTGAAGAAGATCTTGGCCTGCCGCGCGCCAGACTACCGCGCCGCTCGCTCTGGCTCGATGTGCTGCCACAGGAGATCACGAAGGACATCAGCGCAGCCGAGCAGGACATTCGCGAGGGGCGTTTCCAGCGCACAATGGCGATAGCGACAGCTATTGCGGCGTTTTTCAGCGGCTTCGAGTCGCTCTACTCCCATTACAAGAACAACTTCACCTATCGCATCGAATGGACGCCGATTCTCTTGACGCCGGCGATTATCGTCGCTGGAATCGGCGCCATCTGGAGCCGGACCATAGCGCGCACGCTGCTGCCCATCACATCGGCGCTGGCATTGATTAACGGCGGGATCGGCTTCTTCTACCATGTGCGCGGCGTCATGCGCCGTCCCGGCGGCCTCAAGCTGCCGTTCTACAACATATTCTACGGGCCGCCGATCTTCGCGCCGCTGCTCTTTGCTGCCACCGGCTTCCTCGGCCTGTTAGCCAGCCTCCTTCGCAGAGAGAAGTGATGCCGGGCGTTCATTCGCGCGGCTGCGCCGCGCAAGGGGTGGAAGTGTGTGGAAGGCGCATTTTGCGCCTTCCACACCACATCCAGAAGGAGAACTTAAGGAGGTCGCGCGGCGAAGCCACTCGGGGGGAGGATGGTATATGGCACAGGCGCAAAGCGCCTGTGCCATATACCATCCTCCCAGAAGGCGGGCGCGCAGGCGCGAGCAAGTGATAAAAAGGAAAAGAGACTATGGATACAGCACGTAGAGAAAGTGTAAAAAAAGCCTTTGCAAAGGCCGGCTACCACGCTCTGGTGTGCCGCACACCGCAGCACGTCGTGATGCTGACTGGCTATCAACCAATCCTGGGTAACTCATTTTGCCTGGTCTCGCTCAATAAGGCGGGCGAGGTAGAGATCCGCCTGGCCGTGCCCGAAGATGAGCGCGACCTTGTGCCGGAGGGGGTGGCCGTCGCGATAAAAACGTTCTCCGAAGAGACGATGCATTATATCGGCAATACGCTGGATGCTGTGCGTGAGGCGCTGGGCGAATTGCTGCGTTCGGCGGGCTTGAACGAGGGGGCCGTGGTTGGCTATGAGGGCGCTGTAGAGCCGATCATTCCCGCTTACACGCAGGTTGGCGTGCCGGCCCCGGAAGAGCGCCAGTTGCTACATGTGCTGCTGCTTGGCGGCTACCTGCGCGATGCCACCATGCTGCTCGACGAACTTGCGGCCATCAAGACTGAGAGCGAGATCGCAGCGATCAGGCGCTCGGAGCAGGTGGCATGCGTGGGCTTTGAGGCTGCGCGTGAGGCGATTCGCGCCGGTGCAACCGAAGCCGAGGTCGCCGCCGCGACCACTGCCGCGCTGCTGCGTGCGGGCTATGCCGCTCCTGGCGCGCGGCATGTGCTGCCGTATGTGCATGTCATGGCGGGAAGACGCGCCGCGCTGGCCTATCGCGCCTTCAATCTGACCGGCAATACTACCCTCGCGGATGGTGATACGGTGATGGTGCAGATGGAGATTGGCATCAACGGCTACTGGGCCGAGCTGACGCGTACCTTCTTCGTCGGATCGGTCAGCGCCGAGTGGCGCAAGGCGCATCAGGCGTGTATGGCTGCCCAGGATGCAGCGCTCAAGAGTATACGCGATGGCGTCGAGGCGCGTGTAGTAGATAGGGCCGCGCGCGAGGTTATGCAGCAGGCGGGGTTGGGCACGTACTTCAAGCATGGCCTGGGACATGGCTTCGGCTTTCAGGCCATCAACCATTCCGCCTCCCCCGTTCTGCATCCCGCGTCAAAGGCTGTGCTGGCGCGCGGCATGGTGCACAATATGGAGCCAGCGGTATACATAGAAGGCAAGGGAGGCATACGCCTCAATGACAATGTTCTGGTGCGCAAGGATGGAAATGAGCTGCTCTCATCTTCACTTCCCCGCGATCTGGACTGGTTAGTTGTCAGCAAGTAACGTAAAAGCAATGAAAGAGAGAGCAACATGGGATCGATAGTGAGAGAGAGACCCGAGGTAGTGGTTGTGACGGGTGCCTCCGCCGGCGTAGGTCGTGCGGTGGTGCAGGCATTCGCCAGGCGAGGGGCGCATATCGGGCTGCTGGCGCGCGGTCATGATGGCCTGGAGGGCGCGCGCAAAGATGTCGAACGGCTGGGCGGCAAAGCGCTCCCTATTCCCACCGATGTCGCACATGCCGGCCAGGTTGAGGCCGCTGCTACGAAGGTCGAAGAGACCTTCGGACCTATCGATGTCTGGGTAAACGACGCGATGGTCTCGGTCTTCTCCCCGGTCAAAGAAATGCAGCCGGAAGAGTATGAGCGCGTCACCGAGGTCACGTACCTCGGCTGTGTCTATGGGACGCTGGCAGCGCTGCACCGCATGCTGCCGCGCGATAGGGGTAGAATTATCCAGATCGGCTCGGCGCTGGCCTACCGGGGCATCCCGTTGCAGTCGGCCTATTGTGGCGCCAAGCATGCCATTCAGGGCTTTACCGAGTCGCTGCGCAGCGAGTTGATTCACGACAAAAGCAACGTGAAGATCACGATGGTGCAGTTGCCAGCCGTCAACACGCCGCAGTTTGGCTGGGTAAAGAGCCGGCTGCCCAACAAAGCGCAGCCGGTGCCGCCGATCTACCAGCCGGAAGTGATTGCCGAGGCCGTCACCTGGGTAACGGACCACTACCGCCGCCAGGTCTATGTCGGGCTATCGACAGTCAATGTCATTACCGGCAATAAGATAGCCCCGGCCCTGGGCGACTATTACCTTGCGCGGACCGGCTTCAAGTCGCAGCAGACGGATCAGCCCGAAGATCCGCAGCGTCCCAACAATCTCTGGGAGCCAGTCGACGAGCATAAAGATCACGGTGCGCATGGC
>DATGLE010000261.1:0-10487 GCA_035294325.1 Ktedonobacteraceae bacterium
CGCCTGCGCTAAGAGCCAGACGCTCTCTATAATGGTCCCATGATCGTATCAGAAAAAGCAATTTTTGCGTAGAAAAATTATGGATATGCACCCTACCAGGGAGTCTTCTAAGCTTACGTGAGACCTTGCAGTATGCTATAATCTCCTTCAGACGGATCATCTTTTTGTAGAAAAGGCGTAGAAGAGGCATGAGTGTAACACAAACAAGGTCCGAGTCAACTCGGGCCGACAATCTACGGTGTAGCCACTGCAACACCACTTTGCCCCCGCACGCAACATTTTGCGGCAGTTGTGGGCAGCGCGTTGACAAGAGCACCCGGTCGCACTCACTGAATACCACTGATATCGCTGAACGTTATCGTATCGTCTCGCTGGTACGCCGTCGCCCTTACGTGCAGCTCTTCCTTGCTATAGATAACGATTATCGACGCCCGGTTATCATCCGCGATATCGATATCAGTAGCCTGGATGAAGAGGGCCGCGCCCAGGCCATCGCGGCAGTGCAGGAAGAGTATGACCTTTTACGCAGCCGGCGCATACCAGATGTGATGCCGGTGATTGATCTACGCTACGTCAATGCCCATCTTTACGTTGTTGCGGGCTGGCCCTTTGCCATCAATAAGAAAGAAACAGGCAATCCCAGTTCTCAGTATTACACGCTGCATGATCTCCTGCAAAGCGGTATTGGCATCCCCGGCGAAGAAGTTGCTATTACCTGGGCCTATCGTATATGCCGCACATTGAATCGTTTGCACAATAACCAGATAGTTATCGGCGACCTTGATCCTCACGCTATTGTAGTGAGCGACGATCATTACGATGGGCTGCCAGCCCTCATGGTCTCCTGGCTCCCGCTCTCTATACGCAATCTGCTGCCATCCTCGCTCGCCTCGGATATCGCCGACGCGGCCTGCTTCAGCGCGCCAGAGATCGATTCCGGCACCGTGGACACGCGCTCTGACCTCTACAGCCTGGGGGCGATACTCTACCTGCTGCTGACGGGGCTGCCACCGGATGATCCCGCTATACGCAAGCGCAGCCCTTTACCTTCTCCGCACGAATTGATACCGGAGATCAGCCTGGCGGCGGATGAGGTGGTTATGCGCGCCCTGGCACTCGATAGCGCGGAACGCTTCCAGAGCGCCGCTGAAATGTCGGAGGCGCTGCTTGCGCTCTGTTCGAGTACCACGCCGGCGCGACTGGCGGACACAGTTTCCGCCAGGCATAACGGGGGGAGCACGACAAGGGTCCTCCCCGTCGAAGACGGCACCGGCGAGACGAGTGATGATCTGGCTGATGCAACCATCTCTATCGCGCCGCGCAAGGCCCAGGAAGTCCGGCGGCTGGCTGAGCGCTCGCAGCCGCGTACCGGCGATGCCGGGATGCAAGCCGGAGAGATCAGCGCTCCAGCGGAAGTCCAGGTCGTGCGGACTTCTCTTGAGGAAGCACGCGAGGAGGCGAACGTAACGGATAGCGGGCTACCTCCAGAGGAAAAGCTGGAGGGAGCGGTCGAGCAGCAATCTCCCGAGGAAGAGGCGGGTGAAGAGAACGAGCGCGAGCGCAATCTACCCGTGCTGCGCGCTCCCCAGGCGCTCATCGCCCAGGAAGAGCAGGAGCGCGAGGGACAGACCTTCTCGAAGCGGCAGCTTATGGAGCGACTGAGCGGCATACTGCCGGTTCTGCCGCGCCTGATCCAGCCGGGGGTAGGACGCTATCGCCGCTCCCTCCAGTTGCCGTCGCACCCGCTAATACAGAGGGGGCAGACCTTACTCACGCGCGTGCGACATTTTATCGTTGGCGAGCAGCAGCACAACACGACGGAGGCCGCGCTGGTTGAGGCCCCGCTGCGCGTGCAGCCCGGGCGCGGCTACGTGCTGCGCATTCAGCTTATGGGAAGGGATCAGCCCGTACCCAGAGAAGATGGAGAGCCGCCGGCAGGTCTGAGTGGCCTGGTGCGCGGCGATCTCGTCAACGTCGAGGTGCGTTCTGCTCTCTTCCAGAACTATGCCTACGTTGTACAGCGAGCGCAGGTGCAGATCCCGGGACGTGGCTATATCGCGGAAGTGACGATTCCTATGCAGGCCCTCTCGAAAGGCTCTACCGGGCGGCGCGAGCGCTTCCAGATCTTCTTTATGGACGAGGAGCGCAACCCGCTCTATGAGAAACCCTTTGTGATCGAGATCTTTGTCTCGCCACTGGTTTCACCGGGCCGCGAGGGGCATAGCGTGCTCAACATCCCCCTGTAATGGGAGCGCAGGAGGAACCGGCGCTCCCCCTGCATTTATCTAACATCATGTGCATGAGGGTGCGCCTGCGGTGCACCCTCATGCACATGATGTTATTTATTATCATCCTCCGAACAGGAAGATCGTACCCGCCATCATCCCATAGAGCAGGATCAGCAGCAGGCCCTCCAGCCAGACAAGCTCGCCATCCTTTGTGATCTCGCTAAACAGAAACGTTGCCAGCGCCAGCACCGCCAGTTCCACAATGCTGAAGACCAGATCGAGGCGCTGCGGCGTCAGCAGGCTGACCAGGACAAGTATAGGCGCCATGAGCAGAGCAATCTGGATAGACGATCCGGCGGAGGCGGCCAGCACCATGCCAATACGCCTGTCCAGCGCCATTGAGATGGTATTGAAATATTCCGGCAAGCCGCCGATCAATGGCACAAAGACCAGGCCAACGAACGCTTCGTTCCAGCCCAGCGAATGCGCCACCGGTTCAATCGCGCTGACCAGGACTTCGGAGAGGATAGCGACCCCCACTGTCGCCACCGCCAGCAGCACCAGCCCGCGCCACAGTGGCGGGCGCCGCGTCTGCTGGTGCGCCTGTTGCTGCGCAGGCGGGGATGAAACAGGCACCGCTGGCGGATCCGCCTTCGCGCTCACCGCTGGATCCGGAGCTACCAGCGCATCAATCGCGCCGTCAATCTGGCGCAGCACGCCGGACTTACCAGGTGTGGCCGTTTTCGCCACGCGACTGCGATAGGCGAGGAGGCGCGTAATAGCGGCCTCGGAGCGCGCGCCCAGCACCGGATCAAGCTCTTCCCTGTCCCCGGTGTCCTCAGCACCCCGGTCGCCAACGCGAAAGACGCTAAAGAGGATCGATGCCACATAACCAAGCAGCAGGACAATAGCAATGAAATCGGATAGCTCGTCCTCCACAATGCGCGAAGGCTGCGTGGCGGTAATATGAAGATTGGCGATAGTTGGCAGCACCAGTCCGCCGATACACAGCGCCAGCAGAGAGGCGTACTGCCCGGCGGAGCGCGTCTCGAAGCGCAGGCGCCCGTGCTTGAAGCTGCCGACACAGACGGCCACACCCAGTACCAGCAGGGCGTTACCAAGAATTGAGCCGATGATCGACGCCCTGACCACATCGGTCAACCCCTGGGCGAGGGCGAAAATACTGATAATCAACTCGGTGGCATTGCCAAAGGTGGCGAACAGGATCCCTCCGACCTGCTCGCCCGTATATTCCGCGATATCCTCAACTGCCTGCCCGATCAGGGCAGCCAGCGGGATAATGCCCAGCGCCGCGATAGCGAAAAGCGCGAGTGGCGGAATGTGAAATGCATCAAGGATAGGAGCTAATACGGCGAAAATAAGCAAAAAATACAACCAGCGCGGCATCAATAATCCCCCCGGCTATTCCACAGTATTTGGTCGTGCTATCTCAGGTTACTACGTTCGCTCTATCCCTACGGTTGCAGGGCTGGCCCTCTGTACCCCGGATTGTAAACTAAAGCTATGATAAAATTGCAAGGGAGGATCTTCTTATGGCAGAGGACAAAACCGATCAGAATACGAGCAATGCAAGCTCGTCAACGGGCAGCCAGGCAGGGCGCCATCCGGTTGCGGAACGCTTCGCCGTTGTATCTGGACAATGGCTGGACCGCAGCGATACCATGATTTATCTGCTGACGGGCATCTGCTTTATGCTGCTGGCGCTCTTTACCCTGGGTTACAGTCTCTGGTACTTTATCGCCGAGATCAGCCGCTTATCAGTTCTTGCGCAAGGAGAACAGCCCACGCTCATTTTCGGTGCCATCGCCGAACTCACTGCCGACCTTCTGCTTGTGCTCATCATCGCTGAGATACTCGGCACTATAATCCATTATCTTAAAGACCATGTAACGTCTCTACGCCCGTATTTCTTTATTGGCATCATCTCAGCTATACGCATTATTATCGCATTAGGAGCGAAGCTGCTCCTGCTGAGGGAGGTCGCGGGACCGGAGTTTACCTCCGCGATGATCGAACTCGGCGTCACCACCGCTGTTGTGCTCGTGCTCGGCTTCACGCTCTGGTTCTTTGAGACGCGCCTTCAGAACGGAGTGCATGAGATGGAGCAGCCTGATCGCTATTGATGACCCGGGAACATAGCAGTCTCACCCAGGCGCAGCGGCGCGAGGATATTCCCGCCCTTGATCGTTATCTATCATTATGCATGGAATTTACGATATTTCCCCAGGTACCAGCGTACAGTCATCACATATTCGGCATGGCTCCAGGTGAGCGGCGAGACACTCAACGGCTCGCTGGTGAAAGGGTTGACCTGCTCAGCCATCACACCACTTGGCAACGCATGCTTACGTGCCCATGCCAGCAGCGGCAGCGCCTGGTGCAGTTCATCGACGTTGCTGGCGCGCGCGATACGGTACTGCGCCAGCCAGAGCGTACAGATAAACCAGGGATTGCCCTGCGCCTGTGATAGATCGTGCGTCACCTGGTGGTAATAGTCGTTCTCGTAGCGCGCCATGCCGCCCACCTCCGTCTTCGTCCACAGGGTTTGTTCCAGCGCCTGCATCGTCCGTTCCATGCGTGCATCTTGCACTGGCAGCATGCCGAACTGGAAGAGGCCGCACACGCTGCTATCGAGCGTCGTATCTTTGCTGATCTGCCCATCTTTATCAACTGTAATCATACGCAGAAAATAGCCACGTTCCTCATCCCACAGGTAACGCAGCGCCGCCTCCTTGATCTCATCCGCTGCCTGGCGATATTTCGCGGTTAGCTCCTCTTCACCGAAGAGCGTGGTAAAGTTTGCTGCTGCATCCAGTCCGGCATACACCGCTGCGGTTGTATACGACAGGATACCGCGCCGCTCCTCCCACAAATCGTAAGACGGGGCCGGCAGGCGGGTATGAGGCTCGCGATAGCTGGTGAGAAAATCGGCGCCCGGCGTAATCAGCGAGCGGAAGTGAGGGGCGACGAACTCAACATCGTGAAAGCAGCTATAGTGCTGCCAGAGGCTATAGAGGACCAGCGCAGTCTCATCCTCCTGAATGGGCAATTGCGGCTCGCCATCCCTGTCGATCCATGACTGCCAGCTACTCCCCCACGAGTGATCGGGGTTATACTTGTGCAGGAGGTAGCCACCGTCCGTCAGCACCGCGTTGCAGAAATCGTAGAAGCTGCGCGTGATCTCCGAGTAGCCGGCGTGGCTCAGAGCGCAGGCCACCAGCGCGCCATCACGCGGCCACATATAGCTGTAGCTATCCTCGGAAAAGCGCTCGATATCGGCATCGTTGGCCGCGATAATCGCGCCGTTACGGTCTATCTGCGTGCGCAATATCAAGAGGCTGCGCTTGTAGAGATCCACCAGTTCTGGCGAGAGGTCGGCGAAGTCTGTCGCGTCCTTATTCACCCATGAGCGCCAGTAGTTGCGCGTGCGCTGGAGAAATACCTGCGGGCCGCGTTCGCGCAGCAGCGCATCCAGTTGCAGGACCGAGGGAAGGCTCGGGCCAGCCGCGAGCCAGTGATACGCCTCGGCGCTCCCCTGCACGGGCACAGCCGGAAGATGCAGCGCGATAGTGCTGTCAACCGATCCCTGGGCGATGGGATTGCGCCCCAGCTCGCCATCCTCGGCATCGCGCCATGTTCCCTCGGCGCCATTGAACTCTTTGATGCCGGTGGCCCAGCTACTGATGCCGTTCGTCACCTGGTCGCCGTTCTTGATCTGCCCGCTCATCAGGAAGTAGGCCCGCAGCTTATAAGCCACAAGCGCCTGGCGATAGGGATAGTAAAAGACGGTATTGCCCTCCCTGGAGTTCCAGATGTGCCAGTCATAGTGAAAAAAGAGGCGCACCTCGCGCGGATCGGCGGCCAGGTTTGTCACTGTGACATGGCGCAGGAAGATAGCACGGTTGAAATCGACCATATCGTTGAAGACGAGCTGGAGCTGCAAGCCGGGGTGGCGCAGCGTGACAGCAGTCGCCAGCGTCTCTTTGTCATAGAGCAGTTCGCGCTGCCACTCGGGCGCACCGAGCCAGGCGAACTGCCCGTTGATCCAGACACCGGTACGCGAAACGTCTCCGGCAGTATGTAATTCCTGCCCGACGTGCGGCCAGTAAATATCGCGCAGTTCGTAGTTCTTGTCGAAATTCAGCAGTAATCTACCGTTTCCCAGCGGGAGATCTCTTGGCATTGCTCTTATACTCCTTATTTCTAAACACCGGCAGCCAGCTTTCAGGAAGCCCCCGGTTGTGAATATCGTCCAATTCTGCTACGCTATCTCTATCAGAGGGTGGTCTGCTGCTTCCCGCCCTCCTCGCCCTCTCGTACCGGATTTTCGCGCGGCGGAGCCGAGCGATGCTGTAGTCTGGAGTGTGGGGGCAAGGCGCGAAGCGCCTGCCGCCCCACTCCAGACTACAAAAGCGAGCGCCGCAGGTGCGAGCGAGCGCGAGTATCGGCGATCAGAAAGAGCAGGGGCATTACCTGCCGCCCAGAGAGGGTCCCCTGCCCCCTACTATACACGGGGACGCCTCGGCATTATAGTAGAGGCCACTCTTGCGGTCGCCCTGCTATCAGGATAACATGAAGAACCGGGGCAGTCCCGGTTCAGGTGTACACTTATGAGAAAAAAGAATTTACTGACCAGGTTGCACATCAATGGTGCCTGCTATATTATAAGCACGCTGCTGCTAGTCGTAATAGTGCCACTCTATCAACGGCTCATCCTGACGCCCCGGGGCTACGATAGCGCGCTTGCACAGACGGGAACGGGCCGCTTCAGTACCTACCTTATCTGGACCGGCGCTCACAGCGGCGAGTTCCTTATCTATCGTGCACTGCTTGTGATCGCCTTCGCCCTGCTATTAACACTCCCATTCACGCTTTTTCGCATTATCGTCGCCCAGGAACTCATAGCCCAGGGGGAGGAGGAGGCGGAACCGGGTATCGCTCATAGAGGCGAGGAGGAGGAAGGCGTCTCAGACAGCGCGATGCCACCCGGTGCATGGCGTGGCAAGGGTTTCGCTGTGCTGGCTGTGTGGGCGGGGATCTGCGGTCTGGCGCTCTATCTCCTGGGAACAGTAGCAAGTACGCTCTACCTTACCATTGTGGGCGGCAACTTCCACGCAGGCGCGCCCCTGCCCGCAAGCACCGGCACGCTTTCTGGCCTCTTCTCGATTATGGCGAACACAGCCGGAACTGGTCTGCTGGCGCTGTCAACGCTGTTCTTCGGCGCGATGATCGCCAGGCGGGGACGCAATCTCTGGCCGGGGATATGGATCGCGTTTAGCTATGCCGCGCTCGCCGTCGCTATTCTCCTGAGCGCCAGCGCCGTAGCGGTGGCCGGCGCGGCAGGCGAGGGACAGGCCGCCCTGACGACGCCCGCGACGCTGCTGTTCGCACTCTGGACGCTCTGGCTCGGCATTATGCTGGTGCGGCTCAAACCCGAATAGCCTTGAGGCCGTAGAGGCATTTCATATGCATATCGGGGACGTTGGTTCGTGTGTCATCGGCGCGGGCAAACGTGTAGAAACCCCGGCTCTGTGGAGGTACGTCGCTGAGTTCTATAGTACGTGACAGGCTCTCATAGCCGGAGCGCCAGCAGGCTATGGCCTCCTCAACGCGTCCCAGATCCTCCCACGCCAGCGCCAGACTTTCATAGACCTCGGCTATATCTGGATACGCCTGCGTCTGAGCAAGCTCCTCCTTCGCTTTTTCAAGCCAGGCGATGGTCTCTTCCAGCAGTTGACGGCGCGCGGGGCCACCGGCGCGCCTGGCAGTCGCATGGCTTACTCTGGCGATGACCAGGTAGGTTCTGCTGCGCATATGAGCGTCGTTGGTACGCTGCATATACTCAAGGGCAAGATCGCAATAGTATTTTGCATCTTGCAGGCGTCCTTCGGCCAGGCAGACATCGGCCAGGGCTGCATAGTTCAGCATCACCAGCTTCGGGCTATTGTAGTTCATCGCAAGCCTCAGTGATGTCGTATAGTGATCTTCAGCTGCCCTGTAATCGCCGACAAGGAAATAATTGTGTCCCAGCAAGTGATGCACGCGTGCTTCCATTGAGCGGTCCGCCCTCTCCTGATAGCGACGCAAAGCCTCATGGCCTGCGAAGTCGGCGCGCGCAAAATCTCCCATATCGCGGTAGACCTCGCACAGACCATGATAAATATGAGCAAGCTCCTCCTCATCACGATAGTGCTGGCAGAGGCGCAGGGCCTCTTCATAGTGACGCACAGCAGTCGTATATAGCCCTCTCATAATACAGGTCATGCCAAGGGAGTAGCGCGCCTTGATGCGTACCGCAGGCAGGTGAACGCGCCGATCATGCAGGACTTTCAGGCAGAGCGCGAAGTGCTGCGAGGCATCTTCATAATGACTGAGATTGACGGCGGCTATACCCAGGTGCAGGAGGTGGAGGGCCAGGCGCTCGCGCTCAAGCAGCGCTCCTTGCTCGCCATGCTCAGAAATTTGCTTGACCAGAGGTGACAATACGCGTAGAGCATCGTTCCATTGTTTCAGTTGAACGTAGCACCACCCCAGCAAGTAATCAGTGTCGCGTTGTTGCTTTTCATCCACCGGACCGATTGCCACAAGTTCTTTCAGGGCGGCTTCATACCGCCCTTCTTCCAGGAACAGGCGGGCGCGATAGAGCAGCTTGTGAGTATCCATCTTCTGAATCACGAGCGCGTTCCTCCTTATATAAATATATGCAATTCTTCGCAACCTTCGATCTAGGAGTGAAGCGGCATTGCACTATCGTTATATGCTTGACATTATAGTACCATAGTTTTTGGTTTTTGTCCCCCTTTCATTACTTAGCTTGTGTATCTGTCTTGCTGGATATGCAGTACTAAAAACTCTTGATAGAACTGTATGCAAATTGCGTTACTTATGCAATATACATTTATGGGGTTGCCTCGGTTTCTTCTCTGGGCAGTATTTCTGGAAGATCGTTTAGCTCTTCGGGGAAGCTGAATACTCCGCTCTCTCTTAGGGCTTGCTTGTATTGCATGATTTCCTTGATACCGGACTTCTCAATGTCAATCATAAAGTTCTTCTTCTCGGTGGTTGATAACAGTTCGGTAAAACCTAGTCCTCGGAGGAGACGGATACCGTCCGGTTTTGTGCTCCTGGCGGTGATCGTCTTTATAATAACTCCTCGTCGGCCTAGATCGATAATGGCTTTTATCAAACCGCTTACTAACTTGGCTCCGTATGCGCGCTTTTCAGCGATTGTAACACCAGGGATGACCCCTATTGCACCCATATAGAGGTGTACTATTTCTCCTTTCTTGAAATCCCCTATTTCTTCTGGCTCAGCATCTACTACAAGTTCCTCTTCACGCAGCAGCTTTTCTATTTTCTCGTGGCTAAGAGGTAGGATGATGGCGTATCCTACTACTTTTCCTTCATTTTTTGCGATGTAGATGAGATCAGGATTTTTCTGAAGCCATCGCATTTGTCGGTCTACATCGATATGGCCGCCGAATATGGCATCGCTTAGCTTTGTGGTTTCGAAAACCTCTTCTCTGGTGGTTGCTTTCATAAATGTGGTGGGGTTCCTTTTCTTTGTTGCCATGAATATCTTTAGCTCGCGTGCTAGCTGGTCAACGTCCTCCTTGACATAGACAGCTTGACGCTTGCCTTTGGGTATGAAGCTGCGGATAGTCTTTGCTTCTACCTGGTTCCGCAGTGCGCTATAAGTCATGCCTAGCACTTCCTGAGCTTCTTTAGCAGTGTAGTATTCGCCTTCATCGGCGTGCCTCAGTCGGTCTACATCTTCTTTGAGATAGACGGCTTGTCGCTTTCCGGGTGGAATGATGCTACGTATTTGTCCTGTATTAACTTTGTTCCTCAAGGCGCTGTGGGTTATGCCTAGCTTCTGTAAAACCTCTTTTGCTGTATAATATGTCTTCTCTTCCAAATTTGATGCCTCCTTAGAGTGGCTGTCTTATACTGATGGCTATATTGTACCACTTTTTTCTGCAATTTGCGCAACTTATACCGTTTGCGTCTTGACAAAGGTAAATTTAGGGTGTATTATTGTTAGTGTTGTATGCGATTTGCGCAACTTATGCTAATCGCGATCTATCGATGGTCGAACAAGCAGTTCTGCGGCAAGCCGTAAAGGCTTGAGCACGTTAACAATGGCCCGAACGGGCTGACATACCTGGCGTTCCGTGCCTGGTGGTCAGGATCGCATTCACGGCCCTGATCGGATGAGTCGGCTTACTGTGAGTCAGT
>DATGLE010000262.1:0-30016 GCA_035294325.1 Ktedonobacteraceae bacterium
GGCGAATCTGCTCATCGACCTCTATGCCGTCGATAGCGCACTGGCCCGCGCCACGCAGGCCGTACATCGCGGCGACGAGCAGAGCGCGACACATGTGCGCCTGGCGCAACTGGCTGCCTGGCTGGCCTTCTCGCGCATCCGCGCGAACCTCGACCAGATGATTATGAGCTACACGGACGCCGATAGAGTCGAGAAAGAACTGGCGCGGGTACGCGCTTACCTCGGCGATTATCTCTTCAACGGCGTCGCGGCTCAGCGCGAGATAGCGGCGCAGATCGTCGAAAAGCAGGGCTATCCGCTCTAAATTGTTAAGGAGGCGGGTTATGGGCCTCAGCGTATGCCCGGCGGCGCTTGTCGCGGCCCCCGTTGAAATCGTGTGGGAACTGGTCTCGCAGACGGCGCTCTACGATGAATGGTGGGATGCGCGCACCGAGCGTATCGTCCCGGAGGGGCCGGCGACACCAGGGCAGATGATTTATGCGAAAGCTGTGGAACTCGGCAGGAAGTGGGAGGTGACGATGAGGGTAGAGATGGTCAATCCTGAAAGGCATCAGATCAGGCTGCATATCGAGTTGCCGCTGGGCATCATTAATGACGAGTCCATCACTTGCTCGCCCATCGATGCTGCCTCCTGCCGCGTGCAATATGGCTGAGACTTCACCTTCCCGCCAGGCTGGCGGAGCTGGCTGCTGGAAAAGTTCGGCGGCAGGCTGTTCGAGGCCGGTCCGCAGGATTCGTTGCAGCGGCTCAAACGGGCAGCCGAGGCCCGCTATCGCAATCGCGTTGTTGAGAAGACATAAGGAGCAAGAGCAATGGCAGAAGCCGTTATAGTCAGCGCACTGCGCACGCCCATCGGGCGCGCGAACAAAGGAGTTCTCAAAGATGTGCGCCCCGATGACCTTGCCGCGCTGGTCGTAAAGGCCGCCGTCGAGCGCGTACCGAAGCTTGATCGTGCGCTCATTGAAGATGTCATTATCGGCTGCGCTTTTCCCGAAGGCGAGCAGGGCATGAACCTGGCGCGCATCGTCGGCGCACTGGCCGGACTGCCGGAGACCGCCGGTGGTGTCACTGTCAACCGCTTCTGCGCTTCGAGCCTGCAAGCGGTCAATATGGCGGCGCAGAGCATCATGCTGGACCAGGGTGAGGCCATCGTGGCCGGCGGCGTCGAGAATATGTCGCGTGTGCCAATGGGGGGCTTCAATCCCAGCTTCAATCCGCGCCTTGTCAGGCCGCGCGAGGGCGAGGAGATCAGTTCGCCCTATCCTCCCTGTGAGGTCGAATACGGCTATTCCAGCTACATACCGATGGGCATAACCGCCGAAAATCTGGCTCGCAAGTATAATATCAGCCGTGAGGTGCAGGATGCCTTCGCGCTGCGCAGCCACCGGCGCGCTATCGCCGCTACCGATAGCGGTATCTTCAAACGAGAAATTGTTCCTGTGCCCCTGCCCGATGGGCGCATGATGGAGGTTGACGAAGGCCCTCGCCGCGACACCTCGCTGGAAAAGCTTGCCAGCCTTGAGCCTGCCTTTATCAAGGGCGGGACCGTCACCGCCGGCAACTCCAGCCCGCTCAACGATGGCGCTGCCGCCGTTGTGCTGATGTCCGCAGCGAGAGCACGCGACCTCGGCATCACGCCACTGGCAAGGGTGCGTTCGATGGCCGTGGCAGGCGTGGATCCGGCGTACATGGGGATCGGACCTGTGCCTGCCATGCGCAAACTGCTCCAGCGCAGCGGCCTGCAATTGAGCGACATCGACATCATCGAACTGAATGAGGCTTTCGCCGTCCAGAATCTCGCTGTTATCCGTGAACTGGGCATCGATGAGGAGAAGCTGAACCCGCATGGCGGCGCCATTGCCCTCGGCCATCCCCTCGGCTGTAGCGGCGCCCGCCTCGTCGCGACGCTCATCAACGATCTCCAGACGATGGATAAGACGCTGGGCGTTGCCATGCTCTGCGTTGGCGGCGGCCAGGGCGTGGCGACACTGATCGAGAGGATGTCATAGCTATGCCGTACCAGATTCGTAAAGCAGCGGTGCTCGGCGCCGGCGTCATGGGGGCCGCGATTGCCGCGCATCTTGCCAATGTCGGTATCCCCAGCCTGCTGCTCGATATCGTACCGCCGGGCGAGCAGAAAGATCGCGATATCGTTGCCCGCACCGGCCTGGAGAAAGCGCTCAATGCGCGCCCGGCGGCTTTCTACAGCAAGCGCGGAGCGCGGCTTGTGACCGTCGGTAACGTTGAGGACGACCTGGAGGCGCTTGCCGGCGTCGATTGGATCATCGAGGCCATCATCGAGCAACCGGAGGCCAAGCGGGCGCTCTATAGCAAGATCGAGACGGTGCTGGCCCCCGGCGTGATCGTCAGTTCCAACACGTCGGGTCTGCCCGCGCATCGACTGGTTGAGGGGCGCAGCGAAGAGTTCCGCCGCCAGTTTTTGATTACTCACTTTTTCAATCCCGTGCGCTACATGCGCCTGCTGGAACTCGTGCCAACCACCGACACCGATCCCGCGATCATGCAATTCATGCAGCGCTTCGCTACGGAAACACTGGGGAAGAGCGTCGTCGTGTGTAAGGACACGCCGAACTTTATTGCCAACCGCATCGGCGTCTATGGCTTCATGTCCGCGCTGCACCGCGCCATCGATGAAGGCTACAGTGTCAGCGAGGTCGATACCATCCTCGGTCCCAGCATGGGGCGCCCGAAATCCGCCGTCTTCCGCACCGCTGATCTCTCGGGGCTGGATACGCTGCTGCACGTCGCCGACAATCTCTATGCCAGCGCGCCAGACGATGAACAGCGCGAGACGTTCCGCGCGCCGGAAGTCCTGCGCGAGATGGTCAGGCGGGGCATGCTCGGTGAGAAAAGCGGCCAGGGCTTCTATAAGCGCATCAAGAGTCCTGACGGCGAATCGGTCATCCTCGAACTCGATCTCAAGACCCTGGAGTACGTGCCACAGCGGAAGCCGCGCTACGATTCAATTGGCGCCGCACGCAACATCGACGATCCCGCGCGGCGTATGCTCACTGTGCTCGCGGGCGACGACAGAGCGAGCCAGTTCGCGCGCGAGACCACCGCCGATTCCTTGATCTACGCTGCCAACCGTGCACAGGAGATTGCCGGCAGCATCGTTGCCATCGACGAGGCTATGCGCCTGGGCTTTAATTTCGACCTGGGCAGCTTCGAAGTCTGGGATGCACTCTTAGAGCAGCCTGCGCTCTTGCAGAAGGTCTTGCAGGATCGCGAACTGCCGGAACTGGTGCGCCGCGTGCGGAGCAAGGGACAGGGCAGGTTCTATAGCGGCGGGCCGGGGCAGCGCCGCTTCTTCGACTTTACTACGGATAGCTATCAACCTGTGCCCGCCCCGGAAGGCAGCATCTCGCTGGCCGTGGCGAAGGCTGCCGATAAGGTTATTCTCGACAACGGCTCCGCCTCTCTGATCGATCTGGGCGAGGGCGTGGGCTGCGTCGAGTTCCACACCAAAATGAACTCTATCGATGAGGGCATCATCGAAATGCTGCGTTATGCCGTTGAGGAGGGCCAGAAGCGCTTCCGCGCCCTGGTGATTGGGAACGAGGCCGCCGATTTTTCGGCGGGCGCGAACCTGCTCATGGTACTGATGGCGGCGCAGCAGGGCGCGTGGGAACTGCTTGAGAACGCAGTTAACGGGTTGCAGCAGGCGCATCTTTTGCTCAAATACAGCCCGATCCCCATCGTTGCGGCTCCAGCCGGGCGCGCACTTGGCGGCGGCTGCGAGATCATCATGCACTGCGCCCATGCCCGCGCGCACGCCGAAGCCTATATCGGCCTGGTGGAAGTGGGTGTTGGCCTGGTGCCCGCCGGCGGAGGTTGTAAAGAGTTGCTGCTGCGTCACGGCGCGAACCTGGAGGCGCAGCAGGCCAGGAAGACCGGCGGGCCGTTCACGCCTGTGCGCAAAGCCTTCGAGACCATTGCCTTCGCCACCGTCTCCACCAGCGCCGTCGAGGCGCAGGAACTGCGTTTCCTGCGCAAGAGCGATGCCATCACCATCAATCGCGATCTGCTGCTGCGCGATGCCAGAGCCGACGCGATCAGACTGGCCGAGGCCCACAGCGCCGGTCAGTGGCAGCCTCAGCAGCCGCAAATGCTGCTCCTGCCGGGACCCGGCGCGCGCATGGTACTGGAGCAGCAGATCGAAAATCTGCTGCTGGTCGGGAAGATCAGCGAGCACGATGCCGTGGTCGGGCGCCGTCTTGCACGCGTCCTCACCGGTGGCGACTGCTCACCGGTAATGCCTCTCACCGAGCAGCAGGTGCTCGACCTGGAACGAGAGGCGTTCCTCAGCCTCTGTGGCATGGAGAAGACGCAGCAGCGTATGCAGGCCATTTTGATGACGGGCAAGCCCCTGCGCAACTAACGCGCGTACAGAGGGGCGGGACAGCCATCCCTGGCTGTCCCGCCCTTGTTTGCCCTGTAGACTCACCTTACGAAGAAGCGCTGCTCCTGGTACTCTCAGACAACCAATCCTCTTTAGAAAATGGCCTCGCCGGTATCTGAATCGAAGAGATGGATCTGATCACTATCAACGGCCAGTCGTACCTTGCTACCGATGCCTACACGAGAGCGATGATCGAGGGTAGCGACGGCATTGTGACCGCCGGTGGTGAAGTAGATCTGCAACTCGTTGCCGAGGTTCTCAACCACGTCTACTGTTGCATCGATGACGGACTGGGGATTGCCGTTGGAACTGACAAGTGCGGCATCCTCAAGGTGGACCGGGCGGATGCCGAAGGTAAGCTTCTTGCCTGCGGCGGCCCTGGCCTTTTCCGCGTACTGCGGCGGGACCGTTATCTGCCCGATACCTTCGAGCACAATCTTCGTCGTACCGTCCTCGCCCGCAACCTTCGCATCGGGGAAGAAGTTCATGGCCGGGGTGCCGATGAAGCCTGCTACAAAGAGGTTCGCGGGATGGTCGTACAATTCTTGTGGCGCGCCGATTTGCTGGATAATGCCACCGTTCAGAACAGCGATGCGGTCGCCCATCGTCATAGCCTCAACCTGGTCGTGGGTGACGTAAATAACGGTGGTCTGGATGCGCTGATGGAGCTGGATGATGTTCGCACGCGTCTCGACACGCAGCTTTGCGTCCAGGTTGGAGAGCGGTTCATCCATAAGGAAGACCTGCGCCTCACGAACAATAGCGCGACCAAGTGCGACGCGCTGGCGCTGGCCGCCAGAAAGCTCCTTAGGCTTGCGCTTGAGCAGTTGCTCCAGGCCGAGGAGCGCTGCCGCCTCTTCCACGCGCTTCTTGATCTCGTTCTTGTTGAAGTGGCGGAGCTTGAGGCCGAAGGCCATATTGTCGAAGACGCTCATGTGGGGATAGAGGGCGTAGTTCTGGAACACCATCGCGATATCGCGATCTTTGGGATCGACACCGTTGACCATGCGGTCCCCGATGTAGATTTCGCCGTCGCTCGGCTCTTCCAGTCCCGCGACCATGCGTAGACAGGTACTTTTACCGCAGCCGGAGGGACCGACCAGTACCATGAATTCCTGGTCCTTGATATCGATGTTGATATCGCGGACGACCTCTACTTTGCCGAAACGCTTGTAGATGTGCTCGAATTGCACACGAGCCATGAAGGACTACTCCTTTCGCTTCTGTAACAGGTTCTTCCCTGTTACCCTTCTGTCTTGAGAGAAGCTTATCGCTTGGTGCCATCGTTGCATCTGACTGGCGTAGTCAAATGGGGAGTCAACGCGGCTTCTTCACGCCCCGTCCAGTCCTGCGGCTTCCTGCCGAACTGCCAGGCGCTGAAGGAAGTATACCATATCCCCTGCCAAAAACGTAGGTCTTTGCCGGCGAAATTTTAGAGTTGCCTGATTTCCGCTGCCCGGGCCTGTTCGCGCCTGCGGCGCTTGCTTTATTCGTTCGGGGCATACAGGCGTGGTATTCCCCTTGCCAGGTCAGAGAGGGGCGGAAAAAGGCGCCGCGCCTTGCCCCCCGCCCCGAACAGGCGCGCAGGCGTGGTATTCTCCTTGTTAAGCCAGAGAGGGCCAGAATGCGCACAGCGCATTCTGGCCCTCTCTGGCTTAGTCCCCGGCTCGGCGGAGCCGAGCCAACATTTATGAGAATGATGTTGCGACATTGCTATAACGATGTAAAAATTGTGTGAAAAGCCAGCTCTAAAGGAAAATAAGGCGTCAAAGGGCTAGACAAGAGCGCCTTCTTTCGTGCATACTATCAATATTGGAAGATGTTTTACAAACGATACACATTGTATTAACAACAACTTAATTCTGTTAACCATTAGCCTGTTATCTAGGTCATCTTCTTCCAGGCTTATTTTCTGAATCGGGAAGGAATGGTAAAGCATGCTTGGAGCACAGGAGCAACGCAGTGAAGTAGCCCGGCTGCTGGAGCAGATTAGCGCCGAGTATGAAGCCGCTCAGCGTGGCCTGTACGGCCTTGCCTATGGAACGTCGCAGCATGAGTTCATAACGGCTCGTATGGAGAACATGGGAATGCTTCATAGCGAACTGCAATCGCTCGTAGGAGACGCGGCCATTGCTATGATTGCGGAGCAGTTGAATAAAACATCCTGACGCCTGCCGTGAATGCGCTCCGTTCAATGCCTTGATCTGGAGACGCCTTGATCTGGAGACGCGAAGAGCGGGCCGGGAATGTGCCCCCGGCCCGCTCTTCGCGTCTCTGTTAGAAAATCAGTCTAGAACTGCCAGCGCGGCCCGTTCAGGCAGTGCGACTTCCAGGCGCATATCAAAGTAGTGTGCCGGGGGAGGAGCGTCCCAGACGCCGGTGACAACGTACTCGGTTTCCTCGCAGGCAAACGTGTTGAGGTCAAAAACATTTCTCGATTCATCGAGAAAACATTGTAACCAGTTTGTAACATCCTCGCTGGAGAGGTGAGGCGCACCTTCACAAACAAACCATTCCGCGATCCCTTGCAGGTAGCAGCGATAGTTCTGATCCAGCGGATAGCGGCGCTGGATGCGGTACGTCTTCTCTTCGACATCGGTATACCCGGCGGCGCGCAAGTAGCTGGCTAGCTTTGAGCCGACCCAGCTATCCTCGAAGGCGAAGCCCTGATCGACGCGCTCGCGTTCCCAGCGCTCGCGGGCCTGGAGCACGCGGGCCTGGAGCGCGGGATCGATGTTGTAGAAGCGCATTGTACCGAAATCTATATCTTTGATGGCAAGGCGGCCTCCTTGAGAGAGGTACGGCCCCATTGCCGCGAATGTCGTTACCGGGTCTGCAAGATACTGGCTAACATTCGCGCTAAAGATGAGGTCGGCCTGCCCGTACTGGATGGGCAACTGCTCCAGCGCCGCGAGCTTATACTGGACCTGCGGGCGGTACCAGGCGTGGGCGCTGCGCCTCTGAGCAGTGATGAGCGCCTCCGGGGAAATATCGACGCCCAGGATGCGACCTTTCGGCCCGATAGCCTCTGCCAGCAGCGGCGTCCACAGCCCGGGACCGCAGCCTGCATCAACCACAAAGCTCCCGGGTCGGATCTCAAGATCGCGAATCATGCGGGCGCGTTCAAATGCTTTACTCTGATGATGTGTCTCCAGCCATGCTACCGCGTTTAACGGAAGCCCATACTCGTTGACATGCACTACGTTGTTGACTGCCATTGCACTGCCTTATCCTTCCAGAGCGTCAAATAGTGAAGAGTATGCGGGATTCTCTTCGTCGTGGTAGTATAGTAACATGTGTCCTTTAGAGAAAGCAATAGATATTTGACATTGTGGTACTTTCGTATAAACAATGTTAAGAACAAGGCAAAATGTTGAAAGGTATGAAAGATTTCTCATTTGTTAAACAAGATATCTACGCGTGAATATCTTTGCGTGTCGTAGCGAATAAAGCCTGATGGTGAGCCTCTTCTTGCTAATCCTGGCGCAAACCGTAAATATAGGGGAACTGAATAGCAGGGCTTGCTACTCTTTGTTTGTTGTATAGTTCTGTGTACTTCTGTCTCACATTCGTATAACATCGAATATCACCACGTACTTAATAATCAGCAAATTGGGCGGAATATGTATTCTCAAAGCCGTTCTGTGTGGTATACTGTGTCGTAAAACGTCTTTCGGTGTCGAGTCGTTGTTGTTTAGTTTAAGGATGGAAAGCATTATGGCGAATGAGCAAGAGCCAGGGGAGCAGCTAAAAAGAAGGCGCGGGCGCCCACCTGGCACACGGAAAACGGCCCCCGGCACACGGCGAGATGTGGCAGAGTCGCACTATACACGAGGAGGGTATGCCACGCTGAATGCTCCTGCGATCAATGGCGCCTCTGTACGCTTGCGAGAGGATTCAGGGCCAGAGCAAGCGGAGGATCTGCCTGCGGATGAAGGACGCTCACCTTTCAGCGAACTTTTGAGCGCTATCCTGCGACGAGACCGGTCCGAGATTGGTCGTGTGGCGCGGGAACTGGATGTTGCCGAAAACACTGTATATCGCTGGATGAACGGCAGCTCTGAGCCGCGCCCGGCGCATCTCAAAAGGTTGCCGGAAGTACTGCTACAGTACCGGACAGATCTGATACGCGCCATCGATCAAACTTTTCCAGGTACGTTGACTATAACGCCAGCAGGCATTACAGAGGTTCCCAAAGATATTTACTGCACTGTTCTGGAGCTACTGACGACGGTAGAGGATGATATACGTTTCTGGGAGATCTCGCGCACTATTTTCGATTATGCTTTACAACACCTTGATGCTGACCACCGGGGCCTGGCAATTACGTATGCTAAACTGATGCCGGCTCATCCCGATGGCATTCATTCTCTTTACGAAACAGTGACGAAGGGTAGCTATCCCTGGCCGGCTGATATCGAGACCAGGGCGTATCTGGGCAGTACCACTCTGGCTGGCACGGCGGCAACCTTTCAGAGAATGCAAATCTGGGATAGCCAGGACGTAGCGAACCGCCTCCAGGTGGAAGTGGATGACTTCGAGGCCAGTGCCTGTGCCGTGCCTGTGATGCGTGGAGGATGCATCGCCGGCGTGGTCGTTGTATCCAGCACGCAGCCCGGCTTTTTCTCCGAGCCAATGGCCCGCCAGGCTGTCAATGAGTTTACCCGGTTGCTTGCCACGGCTCTGCCGGATCGCGATTTTCAGAGCTATGCACTTCTGGATTTGCGGCCCATGCCCAGCTTAAAATGGCAGCGCGCCCAGATTACGCGGGTATTCGTTAATCGTGTCATTAACTGTGTGCGTAAGTACGGCGTTTCCAAAGCCGAGGCAGAGTTACGGGTACAGCAGGAGATGGAGCTGGAATTCGAGGAAGAGAGGCGCCGTAGTGCCGGGCAAGACGACCGCAGGGGTCGCCTCTATTAGAGATGATCCTTACGGTCGTCTTGCCAGCGCGGCGCCTGAAAAAAAAATAGAGTCGAGATTGGTACATGCAGTTCCCTGATCCATCGGAAGAGGTACAGAAGCAGGCATCACAGCCGCTCTATGAATTTGTAGCAGAGAATCTGTCGCAAGCGCCTCCCGGGGCACCGGCGCCCATCAAAAAATCGCGCACATGGGTCTGGATCGTTATCGCTGTCCTTGCTGTGGCCCTGCTCAGCAGTTGTGGCCTCTGTGGCTGGGCGTCATATAACATATTCTCCTCAACCTACAAGCAGGTTGAAGGCTCGATGAACGTTGTTGAGGACTATTATGCGGCCATCGAGGCGAAAAACTATACCACCGCTTACAGCTATCTTGATCCGCAGGGGACGATTAGCGGGCTGACGCAGGATCAATTTACGCAGCAGGCGCGCAGCCTTGATAATCAGTATGGCGCGGTGCTTTCTTTTACGCCTGGTACGCCTGCTTTCTCTTCCAATGGCGCGAGCGGGGCCGATTTCTCGCGTTTCACCATCACGATTGAGGTCAGGCGCCCGAAATTGAGTTATACCACGCTGCTTACGCTGGGCAAGGCTGGTGGAGCATGGAAAATCGTCGATTTCGATAGGATTTAGGTATGACATATTGGTAGAACCTGCGTTTCGCGCAGGTTCTACCAATATGTCATACTGATTATACTCTGCTGCGGCAGAGATCAATTGTTTTAGTTATAGCGACAGAAGAATAAACACTATAGAAGGTTGACAGACCTGTGACCTAGTTCAGAGCGTGATTCTCTGACATTGAAGTCACCGGCGCCTCGCGGCCTACGCAGGCGCGCAGATCCTCGCGATAAAACCGCCAGGTACTGCCTACCTTGTGGCCCGTAAGCTGCCCGGACCACATGAGACGATAGAGTGTAGAGCGGCTAACGCGCAGGTAGCCCATAGCCTCTTTGAAAGTGAGCAGGACATCATCTTGCATCATTTGCACAACCATGAATTCTCTCCTTAAAAATGGTAGATAAGTGCACTTGACACTAACAATGTAATCTGGAAAGGTGTATCACCAGATACAAAATACTGTCTCATCGCATACTATAGTAACCAATGTTGACGCGCTTCCACGTTAAGGAATAGTTGCGATCTGGTTAAGTTCAGCCGCGGAATGGTTGGATATTCATTACCTCTAATACAAGGTTCCCGCGAAACCACACCCGTCTATCTACCACTCCTGTTCGAGCAGGGCGCTAAGGCTCTCTTCTGTACAGGAGACGGGGAAGATAGTCATACCTGTAATTTCGTGTAAGAGGTGTATCTGATCGCGACTGGTCGGGTTTGCCATTGCTACAGTGAGGCAATGGTGATCGCGGCCAACAGGCACACAGCGCAGCGAGTACGCTAACCGGTGGGGGATAAGTTGTTTCAGGCGAGCGGGCAGCGTCGCAGGCAGCGTCATGAAGGGGATGCCCGGAAAGCGCTGCGGCTGATTGCTCTTAGAGGTGTGACGCGGGGCAATCTCGCGCGGAGCAGGGGGCGTCTGCTGTGGCAGCAGCGCCGGGCGCAGCGTGAGACTGCGCGCCGCGAAGCCGGCATAGTAGAGAAGGTGCTCCAGCGATCCCCCTGGCTCCGGGTAGCTGCCGCTGCCCATCAGGATCGTCGTTTCGCGTGTCAGGGGCGGGATCACCGTCTCCGCTTGCAGGAGAGCGACGCTGTGATAAATGCGCTCCAATATAGCGGACGCCCCATAGCGATCAACGTCGGGCAGGATCAGAGCTGCCCCTGAATCCTCGTGGATGAGCATTTTATCGTCGGCCCTGATCGCGCGGCGTACATTCACCAGGATCTGCGCCAGCAGGCCAGGAGGTGCATGATAGCGCCGGCGCTTAAATGCCAGCGCTGCCTGCGGTGCGCTATGGATGTGTTCATGTTGTGATACATGCAGCAGCACTATACTCAGCGGCGCAACGCGCGGAAAATAATCGTCGAGCGAGGCGCGCATCCTGTCGTTCAAGAACTGCGTCGCGGGAACCAGCCGCTCATTATCTTCATCTTCATCTTCCTGGTGAGCAGTCCGTCTCTCGTGGAGTAAAGAGAGGGGCGGGCAATTACAGTGCTCCGGTAGTGGAGTGCTCATCTCTATTGCTGCCAGTCCTGGCGCGGCTGCTCGTCTGCGATTCGTAGCCATAGTTTCTCTATTCCTACCCGATGATTGTCCATCCCATTACCCGGTGATTGTACGCCGGAAAGGCTAAGAGAATTATGCACATTCAGTTATGGAGTGGTTGAGATAGAGAAAAGTTGGTTAAGAGGGCAAAACAGGCGAACCTTGAGTTCCACATAACCTGCTCGCCTGGCTATATGGAACTCTTAATGGAACCTGAGCAGTTATGATTCAACGGTGACGGGAGCAGTAAATGTGTAACCGACGCCCGGAACGGTCATGATATACTGCGGGTTATTGGCGTCAGGTTCGACCTTCTGTCTCAGGTGGCGGATATGCGTCTTGACCAGTCCAGAATCGCCCACTTCGTCATATCCCCATACGCGCTCGATAATCATATCGGTTGTCAGGACCTGACCGGTATGTGTAATCAGCAGGTGCAGCAGGCGGCTCTCGGTGGGGGTAAGTCGCACTTTTGTGCCGTTCCTGGTCACTTCATGGCGCATGGCGTCCAGTGTGATGGGGCCAACGGTGATTGCCGAAGAACTGGAAGGCCCGCGTGTGCCGCTGGAGCGCCGTGCCAGCGCCTTGATACGCGCCAGCAATTGCCGTGGGCTGAATGGCTTGCGCAGGTAATCGTCGGCCCCCATTTCCAGCCCCCGCACCTCGTCGTCCTCGCGATCATGCGCAGTGAGAATGAGAATCATCGAGTTGGTTTCTGCCCTCATCTGGCGACAGACCTCAAATCCATCGAGCTTGGGCATCTGGATATCAAGGATCACGAGATCTGGTAACGTTTCGCGCCAGCGCTTGATCGCCTGTTCCCCATCGAATGCTCGTACCACGTCATAACCATGTCCTTTGAGCCAATAGCTCAACATGTCTACTGTGTCGCGGTCATCGTCCGCCACCAAGATTTTCACTCGCGTTCCTCCTGAAGTAGGACTGCATTAGAATAGTAGGATAAGCCTATCGATAGTGCCGAGTCAATAGCCAGGCAAGCTTTTTCATCTTCCTCTCATCGTGTGTAACGCGATGAGAACAGGCCGGTAACATCATGATACAATTTGGGCTAGAAATAGTCACTACGATAGCTCTTTTGGGACAGGTGTATCTGATTGCCGGCACCAGCGCCGGCTGTCGCCCGGCTCCCTCGCGCAAAGAATATATTCTGGTGTATAAACATGCGTGAAGCGCATGTTTATACACCTATATTGAGCGAGCGCCGTGGGCGCGAGTCAGCGCTGGTGCCGCAAATAGAAAGTAGTATACATATGGAACGAGAAACATTGTTGAGGCTGGCCCGCGAGGCCGCTTTACGCGCGCATTGCCCCTATTCACATTTCCATGTCGGCGCGGCCCTGCTCGCGGACGGCAAAATCTACGTGGGCGCCAACGTTGAAATATCCAGCTATGGCCTCAGCCTCTGTGCCGAACGCTCGGCGCTGGCTGCGGCGCTCTCCGACGGCGCGAAGAAGATTACTCATGTCGCCGTCGCCTGCGTTGACGCGCCAGGCGATGCCCCTTTGAGCGCTCGTACTCCCTGCGGTGCCTGCCGTCAATGGCTGGCAGACCTGGCTCCCGGCGCGGTAATCTACATTGACGGTTTCGAGCAAGACCTGTATCTACCTGATTTATTGCCTCATGCGTTTGCGTTATAGGAAAGCCCCTTGACAGAATATGGGGATCTTGTGTACGCTATAAGTCCTAGTACTTTTGCGTAGGCATATGGTTCTCCTGGTGCGACTTATGCAGTAAGACACTTGCTCAGAGGTGCCTGTATGCAGTTTTGCGCTGTCGCGCTTCGCCACGACCCGCCCGATCCGGGCTGCGTTCCCGGGGCAGCGTCGTGCAGGTTCCTGCTGGTTTGCGCGGACTTTATTGTGTCGTCGCTTCTCCGCTTTCCCTCTGTTTATCCGCAATTGCGTATCCCAGAACGATATAAACATCTCCCTCTATGCGTGGCCGCGCGATTCTGGATGGTAACGTTCAGGGGGTGCCTGCTTTCCGGCGCCGCAGCTTGCTCGCGCCTGCGCCGCTCGCCGGGTATATGTTGTGAGGTGAAAAATGCGCGCCGCGCATTTTTCACCTCACAACATATACCCCCGGTGCGGCTCCGCCGCACGAACGTTGTGGGAAAGAGGGCGAATCGCCGCAGGCGTGAACAAGGAACAGGCCAGGGAATCAGGCGCCCTCTCAACTTGACTTTGTACATTTTTTGGCAAGCGAGCGTGGAGGAAAGCCATGCCTACCGTATGCTCGCGCTCAGATTTGCAATTTTGTACAAAGTCAAGCTCAAATACTGGTGGGTTCTCTCGTATATCTCCTCTGTAGACTTCTCCCTTCTAGCATGTTGCGTACCCGGGTGATGAAGGTTATCCGAAAGGAGAATGCTATGGCGCAGCGTTTCACTCTTGGCATTGAAGAAGAATTTCAGATGGTAGACAGGCAGACCGGTCAACTGGCTTCCCATATCCATACCATTCTGGAAAAAGGAACTCCACTTCTAGGAGAGCACATTAAAGCGGAGATGTTGCAGTCAACCGTGGAGCTGGTTTCAGATGTCTGCCCGAATATCGTCGCGGCCCGCAATGCGGTGCGCAATCTGAGAGCTGAACTGGCACGACTGGTTGAATCGGAAGGGCTTGCCCTCATCAGCGCGGGCACGCATCCGCTGGCGCGCTGGCAGGACCAGGTAAGGACGCGCAGCGAGCGCTACGAGGAACTGGAGGAGGAATTTCAAGATGTGGGCCGCTCTATTCTGATCTTCGGACTACATGTCCACGTCGGTATCGATAATCACGATATCTCTATTCCCTTGATGAATCAACTGCGTACCTGGCTGCCGCACCTGCTCGCGCTCTCGACCAATTCTCCTTTCTGGGCGGGCCGCTGCTCGGGTACGAAGTCCTATCGTGCTATTGTCTGGAGGCGCTTCCCGCGTTCGGGCATTCCTGATCTCTTCGCCTCGACAGGTGATTTTGAGCGCTATGTAGACACGCTGATTCGGACCGGCTGTATCGATAATGGCAAGAAGATCTGGTGGGATATTCGCCCGCATCCCTTCTTTAAGACCATCGAGTTCCGTGCCTGCGATATGCCAGCAACGATGGAGGACACGCTGGCAATTGCCGCGCTCTGCCAGGCGCTGGTAGCCAAGCTGGCCTGGCTCTACCAGCGCAATATCACTACGCATGTGCTGCCGAGCTATTACATCGAAGAGAACAAATGGCGTGCCACGCGCTACGGCCTGGATGCCGAGATCGTTGATTTCGTGCAGGGGCGGCGTATAGGAATGCGAGAGGCCATCGAAGAGACGCTCGATTTTGTCGATGATGTGCTCGACGACCTGGGCAGCAGGCGCGAGATCAATTACCTGCGCGAACTTATTGGGGATCCGCGTGGTACCGGCGCGGACCGTCAGATAGCCATTTATCAGCAGACGGGGGATACCAGAGCCGTTATCTCCTATCTGATGGAGCAGACGGTCCGGGGCCTGGTATTGGATAGCGTAAGGTAAGACCAGCGAGACGAGGCGCTATCTTGCCGCAGGCAAGATAGCGCCTCGTCTCGCTGGTCTTAGGTATCCTGACCTTTTAGAACGCCGGACAGCCTATCTGGAGCAGATGAGCGGTGCAGCAGTAGTTGGGATCGGGCGCCGGCGGCGTCTGCACCTTGACGAGATTTTGCGAGAAAACGTCGTGATAGATCGCCGCCGAGATTGGTCCTATCACGGCGCCGCCCTCGCCTCCGTTCTCTTTCATGCCCACAATTGTCAGCGCGGGAAGCTGAGATGGGTTCGTGATAGAATAAGGCGCCTGCGTAATCATCCATGCCTGAGCGGGGGGCACGCCGCTGTTGCTCACCTGTCCGGTGCCGGTCTTACCGATAATGGCCGCGTTGGAGGTGAACAACTGGCTGATGATCGAGCCGGAGCCGCAGCGCACAACGCCAAACATGGCCTGACGCACCTCGGCGGCGGTCTGGCTGGACATCGGCGTCGCCAGCGACTGGGGATCGAAGGTCTTGATAGGGTTCTTGTCGGGATCAACAATCTTAGAGATCAGCATCGGGCGCATCAACTGCCCATCGTTGGCGACGGCATTGTCGATGAGAGTCATTTGCAGCGGTGTGACGGCATCGAAGCCCTGCCCGAAGGAGTCTGCCGCCAGTTCGTTATCGGCGAGCGGCTGCCCATTCTTGAGCACGTTACTCGGCGTCACCGGCAGATCGAAGGGAATTTGCTGTCCTACGAAGAAGCGCTTATTATAATCCATCCAGGTATTGAAGCCGGTGTTGACGCCGATCTGGGCAAAGATGATGTTATCCGAATGGGTATAGCCATATTCCGTCGTGACCGGGAAGCGAATGGTATAGCCTGCTATGTTATTACCCTCGGGGCCGATGTTCTGACCGTTATAGGTGATGGGGCCGAGGGCGTGCTGGCGGTCGAACGCCTGATCGAGTGTAGTGTGGCCGGAGTCAAGTCCGGCGATCAGCGTCATCGTTTTGTAGGTCGAGCCGGGCACGTAGGTGGCCTGAATGGGACGTTCCAGCAGCGGCTGCTGGGGATCTTTGACAAGCTTGTTATAGTAACTGGAGTCGCCATGAGCCAGGGTTGAAACAAGCTTGTTCGGATCAAAGGAGGGGCGACTCACCATTGCCAGAATCTCACCCGTGTGCGGATCGCTGACGATGAGCGATCCGCGATCCGTGGGAAAGGTGTTGACGTGATCAATAGGTATGGGCGTATCAAAATCTCTGGCAGCGATCTTTTGAATGCGTTCGTCGATGGTCAGGTAGATATCGTCACCAACGGGCGGGCGATGGAGCAAGCCGTTGACGGTATTACCCAGGGCCGTTGCTCCTACCTGGCCGGTAAGGTAATCGTTGTACTGAGCCTCGATGCCGGTTGAGCCATAGAGGGGGCTGATATAGTAGCCGATAAGTCCCGCCAGCGAAGGATCGGTATAGTGACGCAGGTAGCCACAGATCCCCGGCTCAGGCGTTGAGTAGGCCAGCAGGACTCCGTTGCGATCATAGATGCGCCCACGAACGGGCGCGTTATCGGTGAGGCAGCGACGCCCGTTATGCACGTTGGCTGTCACCTGCTGCGCGACAACGACCTGCCAGTAGACCAGGCCGCCACTCAAGGCGACGAAAAGCACAATAAACAATTGCGAAAGCCTGCGTATACTTGTGCGAATATTCATGAAAAGCGTCCCCTGCTATTTTAATACGCTCTAAAGGAATGTCTTCTTATGTGCCCGATGCTCAGCGCCTTCTCGCCAGGCGTTCGCGCGGCGCAACCGCGCGAGGGAGGTTCTGCTGTGGTGTGGAAAAATGCGCTTCGTGCATTTTTCCACACCACAGCAGAACCAGGGGCGAGCACCACTGGTGCGAGCAAGTGATGGCATTGGGAGTCAGATACCACATTTGTTATATAGATTTCAACGAGTGTATCATTGATGCCGGTCACAGGCAAGTCATATAGCTCACAGGGGCCAGATTTTCACGACATCCTGGCCGCACGCAGCATCTCATCGATGCTATCGCCGCCGAACTTCTCGATCACCGCCTCGCTCAGAACGATAGCCAGCATCGCCTCGCCCACCACGCCGGCGGCGGGCACAACGCAGACATCACTGCGCTCGTAGCGGCTCTGATCGATATTCTCGCCGCTGGCGAGGTCTACCGAGGGCAGCGGGTGGGCCAGGGTGGGAATAGGCTTGACGCCAACGCGCACAACGATTGGCTCTCCATTAGAAATGCCGCCCTCGATGCCTCCCGCGTTATTGCTGAGATGAAACCACTGCCCCTCTTCGCTCCTGCGCAGGACATCATGTACCTGCGAGCCAGTGCTGCGGGCTGCGGCAAAGCCTGCGCCGATCTCTACAGCTTTGGCCGAAGGAATGCTCATCATCGCCATTGCCAGCCGCGTGCTCAGGCGGCGATCCCACTGGCTATAGCTGCCCAGCCCGATAGGCACGCCCAGGGCTACCGCCTCAAAAACGCCGCCGCAGGTATCGCCGTTGCGCTTGGCCTCCAGAATGCGCTCGATCATTCTTCCCGTCAGTTTCTCGTCGGCGCAGCGCATCGGTGAAGCCTCTACCTTCTCCCACATAGCATCGGGATAGGCATCGCGCGTAATCGCTCTGGGCGTTTCGTAGCCAACATCCACAATAGAAAGAACGTGGCTATGAATGGCGATACCAAATCGGGCCAGAAATTGACGGCATAATCCGCCCACGGCCACGCGCGCGGCGGTCTCGCGCGAACTGGAGCGCTCGATCACGTTGCGAATATCGGTATGGCCGTACTTCATCGCGCCGGTAAAGTCCGCATGGCCGGGGCGCACACGCGTCACCACCTCAACCTCTGTCTCCACGGGCGCCGGACTCATACGCTCCTCCCAGTTCACCCAATCGCGGTTCTCGATCTGCATCGTAATCGGTGAGCCGAGCGTCTTGCCATGACGCACGCCTGAAAGGAAGCTGATGGCGTCTTTCTCGATTTTCATGCGCCCGCCACGTCCATAGCCTCCCTGCCGGCGGCGCAGGTCGGCATCAATCAATGCCTTGTCTATTACTAATCCGGCGGGCAGGCCCTCTACGATCATCGTCAGGCATGGCCCGTGCGATTCGCCTGCCGTCAGAAAACGAAACATAGCTAAAAGTACCTCTTTATGATAAATTTCTCTTTCCCCGGTGGTTATTATAGCATCCACCAATTTCTTCCGTCATCAGGATGTGTCTGTTTCGCAGGGCTATGTAATGCTCCCCACGCCACGCCCGAAAGGAAGAGTCTGGGCGGAGACACCCCGTGCCCCGCAAGGGGGCTGCCGCCCCCTTGACCCCCGCTTCGGGCGAGCATTCAATAGCCCTGTCTGTTTCGCGTTGTTCTCTTTCCTCCCGGGCAGGAGGGTCGCACGGCTTTGCCGCGAGCGCCATAGGCGCTCGCCAACGGTGGATTTATGCATCAAACGGCCCTTTTAGAACTTTTTGTCACACAAGCAAAACTGTATGAGTATCGCTTTAATATTTACAGCACTAACATATTGACACAAAACATAGCGGTATTTTACAATGCATTTGAACATCATTTTATGTATTTATTGACTCTCTTTCTCAAGAACTTTTTTGGAGGATAAGATGTCCCCTGAGCAATTATCTGGTAAAATTGGCAAAACTGTGGGGGAAAGATTACGGGCCGCGCGCATTGCTCAACATTATACTCAAAGTCAGCTTGCCGCGCCCGATTTTTCTGTGAGCTATATTTCCGCAATAGAACGAGGGCAAATTCATCCATCGCTGCGTGCCCTGGAAATCCTCGCCGCGCGCCTGGGCCTTAACGCCACGCAATTGCTTCCTGATCGCAGCCGGGAGGATCGCCTGGGCACAGCCTTCGCCGCTCATGAGCATGAAGACGATGAGGTGGCGTTAACGCTGCTGGAAGCCCAGATCTTTATCAAACAGGATATGGCAGAGCGCGCTATCGCGCGTTTGGAGAAGATGCCAACCAGGCGTTTAAAACGCTCGCAACAATTGCGGCATCGCTACCTGCTGGGCCGCGCGTATCTCAGGGCCGCGCGCTTGCAGGATGCCGAATACACACTCTCCGAGGCGCTGCAAATGGCAAAGGATCTCGACGCGCAATATCTGCACGCGCGCATCCTTAACCTGCTGGCTTTAACCTGTGCCGCTATGAGCAATCATACCCAGGCGCTTATGTATCACCAGCTTTGTCTTAATCTGCTGGAACATGCACTGCCAGAAGATCCCTTCTTCATTATGCGAGTATATTTGCATATGGGACAGCTTCATACTCATCTCGAGAATTTCACTGAAGCTGCTGCGATGTTCAAAAGGGGACTTGAAGAGGTCGAAAAGTTCATGCAGTCACAGGCTCTGGTAGCGGCGTATCGAGATAACTGCCAGTTTTACGCAGCGGCCAAAGACTACGATCTTGCTTCCCAATATGCCTATATGTGCCTGTATCTTTCTGGACAAGAGTCATATGCGCATTTAAGAAGCGAATTATATCATTTTCTGGGGCGCGCGTTGCTGCGAGGAGACCAGGAAAGAGCGCGCCGCTATCTTGACGGTGCGCTTCAACAGGAGAGCATCTTGCGGGACCGCCTGACGCACGCGAGCGTACTGGCATGCGACGCCGAGTGGTACTACGATCACGGGGACCTGGCGCTGGCCGAGCGACAGGCGCGGGAGGCCAGAACGCTCGTGCAGCCCTGGGGCGATACCATCATCGGCGCCGGGGCTGCACTTATTTCCGGGCGTATCGCGTATGGGCAGCAGCGTTATACGGAGGGCGATCAGCAATTTGTGACCGGGCTGGAGATGCTGAAGCGTCTGGGGTATCATGAAGAACTGGCTGATGAAGCTGTACGCTATGCACAACTGCTGGAGGAGACCGGCAGGGAGCGTGAGGCTTTCGCCTATTTCAAGCTGGCATTTGAGAGCAAGCAGCGAACCGGGAAATAAAGGACCAGATATAAATGGCTGAAGAAACTCAACTCACTCATCTGGATGAGCAGGGCAACATTCACATGGTTGACGTGACGGAGCGTCCTGAAACGGTGCGCGAGGCCATCGCCAGGGCGCGCGTGCGCATGGCCCCCGATACCGTGCGTTTGATAGAGACCAACCAGGTTGCGAAGGGTAGCGTGCTGGAGGTAGCGAAAATCGCGGGCATTATGGCCGCCAAGCAGACGCCGCAGATCATCCCCCTCTGCCACCCGCTGCCGATGACGCATATCGATCTCCATTTCACATTGGATAGCGCCGGAGGACTGATTTACATAGAGGGACGCACACGCACCAGTTATAAGACCGGCGTCGACGTAGAGGCGTTCACCGCCGTCACCGTGGCCGCCCTGACGATCTATGATATGTGTAAGGGCGTCGACACGACGATTACGTTGGAGCAGGCGTATGTAGCCCGGAAGAGTGGCGGCAAGAGCGGGACCGTCACTTTCCAACCTTCTGACCCTCATTAATCCAGGAGAGGATCCTGCCCTGTGCATAGCTGCGCGATGTAGCGCGCCTTCACGCGCGCAACATGCTCAACGAAGCGCGAGAATGAAGGTTGAGGACATTCCCGCCTCTGGTTGTTCAATTTCATAATCGCGCAGCTACGAAGCGGGGCGGACCTCTAAGAGCATAAACATCGCCTCCAGCAGATTGCGCTCTTCGGGATCGCTGAGGCGCAGCGCTGTCTCTCCCAGCGGCGTCGTAAGTTGTCCATTCGCGTCAACCGGGACGGCGCTGCGGATCGCGCGCGGATTCCCGCCGATCCAGCGTACCGGCTCGATCAGTGCGCCGAGGGGAACCGAGATCGTCACATAGCGCCCGCGCAGTTCCGGGCCGAGATCCTGTAGATGCAGTTCCAGCGTCTCGCCCTGCTGGCTGATAGTGCCTTCCAGAGCGCGGGCCTGTAAATGGATGATCGGCGGCTCCTGCTCTACCGGCCTGGTCGGCATATCCGCGCGCCGCACGGTTTTGCGCCCGCGGGCGCCTCCTGCCCCGCTGAGCGCCGGCGTGTAGGTGTAGAGGGCGCTGCTATCCCCCTTTGTCGTCTCCGTACCCTCCCTGAGCGTGGCGACGCGCACCAGGTCGCGCAGCGCAGGACGGCGTATGCCGCTTTGGGTGATACGCGCGCTGATAGTAAGCGCCAGTTGCAGGAGCGAGCGGGCTGCGGCATCATCGTCACTGTGGTCGCGTCTGGCCTGCAACTGCACCGCTTCGGCCTGGCTGATGAGCGCCTGGCAGAGATGACCGAGCATACGCTGAGGAGTGGCCGCGAGCGAGCGTGTACCCTGGCCGAGCAACGGGCGTGGTTCCTGTGCATGAATGGCGGCGCTCATCGCATCGTAGAGGTCCAGATAACCGTGGTGGCATTCACTACAGCCGGCGAGGTGATAGAGCAAGGGGGCGTACCGCGTGGTGGCTGTCGGATCGTTGGTGAGCAGCGCCATGACGAAATCGGGCAGTTGCTGATAAAAGTGAAGGTGATAGTGGCTGTCCAGTAAAAGCTCCAGTTGATTTTCCTGCTCTGCTGCCGGGGCGCTTTGCTCCTTGAGTGGTGGTGGCGATTGCAACACCTCTTGCAGCCAGGAAGCCAGCTTTGCATATTTGTTGCCAGGATCAGGTGAACTCCCGAAGTGCCTGTGATCGTTCATGTTTGCCTCCTCTGTCTCTGTCTGCTTACTCTTCCCTGTAGTAGCGCGCCAGGCGCTTCAACTGGGCTGCTGTGAGGTTGACGGTATCCTCATTGTGCCAGTCAAGTAAGCCCTCAGTTGCCAGTTCATTCAAACCTGTTCGCACATCACCCTCAGAGAGATCATCCTGCGCCAGAGTCTGAATAGCTACCGAGTAGACCTTGCTATCAGTAGAAAGTTTCGTATACTCTGTCAAACGCAAAGCGATCATCACCGTCAAATTTGTGCTTTGTTGTTGCAGGCAGTGGCGTAATTTTTTATGGGCGTGATCTTTGTGCTGGCTCATATGCTGGCTCGGCGCAGTGGAGGAAGGCAGTGAGAGTTCCAGGTCCGCAATCACGCTCTGGAGCAGTTCATCGGCGCCCATTTCCTTCAATTCCTGGATCACGGCCTCCAACTGGTGTGGCGCGGCGCAGAGCAGGAGAATACAATGTTTCAGCAAGTTGCGCAGTTCTCGCTGTGAGGCGAGGTGCAGCGTAATCTCCTCGGGCGTGGAGAAGGGCGGGGCGCCCCAGGGCGGCGCAACAGCTTCATCCAGCGGATTATCCTCTCTATTCTCGTCTTCCGGCGCCTCCAGTTCGGTGAAGGTGTTAACTTGCAGGCGGCGTTTGCGCAAGCGATCAATGGCCTTATTGCGCACGCTGCGGCTCAGAAAGGCATAGAACTGCGCATCCGTCAGATGATCGAGCGCCGTAGGGGGCGTCTTATCGCCAGCGCCGAAGAGGCCCAGGCGCACAAGCTGCTCAACGACATGGCCGATGACGGTATCGACCTCGAACGCGTCGTATTTGAGCGTTCCTAAAAAGCGCTGTGCATTGCGATGAAGGTAGGCATACAGTAGAGGATAGCTTTCTTCAGCATGATACCTCAGGTCGTGCGCTGTAAATGGCATGCGGGCAGTCCTCCGAAGCGCCGTGAACATCTGATGCTTTCATCATAACACGTCCATCACAGAGTTCCTCAAGAGGAGGCGCGTGTTTCTGTCCTGTCAATTGTACCTGAAAGACGCGATGAGCGCAATAAAAGCGGGAAGGAACGGAGCAAAGCCAGAGGCCCTGTTCCACATGCGGAACAGGGCCTCTGGCTTTGCTCTTAAATCTTATTCAAGATCGCCGCGTTTACCCAATCGTTGATGTTCGTAGGCTTTTTTGATCGCGCTCAGGCTGCGCTGCACCTCGCCGCGCTCCTCCAGGAGATTCGCGAAGCGAAAGTAGGCGCTGGCAGCGATCTCGTGCGCCTGGCAGGCATCCAGCAGATCGAGCGCCTGGGTGAAGTATTGATCGGCGGCGGCGAAATCGCCGGTCTGGTGGCGAATCTGTGCCAGCGCGATCAGAGCCTGCCCCTGTGTCTGGGCGTCGTTGCTGGAGCGCGCGAAGTTCAGCGCCTCCCGCGCCTCCTGCTCCGCTTCCTGGCTTTGCCCGCGCTTGAGCAGCAGTTCGGCCAGGCCGGTGTGGCAGATGGAGGCAGCGATTTCATCGTTGAGTTCGCGCTCAATGGTAATGGCCTGCCTGTACTCCCTTTCGGCGCCGTCGAGGTCATCCTGCTTCTCCAGCGCGCGGCCCAGGCGCTGGTGGGTAAGGCCAACGAGCCTCTGCTCGTCTCTCATCTCGTAGACCGCCAGGCTGCGCATCGCGTACTCGCGAGCCATCGCCAGCTTGCCAACAGACTTGTAATGCTGGCTGATTTCCATATACTTATGGGCAAAGCTCCTGGTGTCGCGGTTCATCGCATCCAGCGTATCAAGGGCCTGGTGATAGAAATCGACGGCCTTCTCCAGATCGCCGAGCCTGAAGTAGTCGTTCGCCAGGTTGCTGTAGACATCAAGAGAGAAGACGGGATCGGTAATCTGCCCGCTCTCGATGGCGGCATGGCAGCGGAGATGGTTCTCCATTGCGAGCGTGTAGTTGTAGAGCAGGTAGTAGGCTTTGCCGAGCAGATTGCGCGCCCGCTCGATATATTCGCTGTCGTTAAGAGCCTCGCCCTGCGAAACGGCGGCGCGCAGATCAACTACAGCTTCCTGGTATTCACCGGCGCCCAGGTGAACCTGCCCGCGCAGCAGGTAAAGCCGGTATACCTGATCGGTTGTAATGCGCTCGGGCTGCATCGGCTCAAGCAATTGCTCGGCCTGCTCAAAGGCGTTCTGCTGGATCAGCACGCCGGCCTGCAAAAGATCAACGTCGATTCTCTGATCGGGACCCGAGTCAGCCGGAGAGTAGCCAACGGCGCGCGCTTCCGCTGCTCCTGCCGGCGAGCCTTCCAGCAAGAAGGTAAGTGGTACGTCAAGGCGGCGCGCAAGGATCGAGAGCGCCTTCAGCGAAGGCCGAATCTTCCCCCTCTCTATGGCCGAGATGTAAGAGATGGAGAATTCCGGCGCGGCAAGTTGAGCTTGAGTCATTCCTAATTTAGTGCGCACTTCACGAATGTTCGTACCGACTCGCGCTGCAACAGCTTTGCCTACGTTTGCAGTCTCAAGGGATGGCATGGGACGGTTTCCTTTCAATAAGTAATGTGGTTGCTATGCCGGTCCAGTGGTTTCACTACAGGTCTTATGTAGATTGCTAAACGGCATCGGTTTGAGAATCGCGCAAGCCCTTGCTGTCGTAACATTCCCAGGATGTTTCTGTAAAAGATCGACAGTGTACAGAGACAGGGATGTCATACAGAAGGTACTTGCAAGATAATACTTTATACTCCGTAGTCTAGCATACAGTAAGGATTCTAGTCAAGTGGGACAGGACTTTTAGTCAATCTTTAGTGTTGAATCTTTCTCGCTGATGCATTCGCTGCACATAGAATGATTGTGCAGTAAAAAATGGGAGTTTTACATCACTTTTGTTTCGGTACCAGGGAAGTATGAAGTAGTAATGTTCATTCTACCATATTGCTGCCCCCTGTCCATTAAACTATAATCATTACCAGCGCATTTGAAAGGCGAGCAGCGCGGAAACTGCCGTGCCTGACTTGCCTACCTTATATATACAAGAGAGGCCCGGAAAAACGATCATGCTGTATCTGGTAGCGACACCCATCGGCAATCTAAACGATATTACGCTGCGCGCTCTTGAGACGCTGCGCGAGGTCGACTTCATTGCCGCTGAAGACACGCGCAAGACGGGACTGCTGCTCAAACATTTCGACATTCGGAAGCCGCAGATTGCCTTTCATGAATACAACGAGCAGCGCGCCGGCGAACGGATCGAGGAGCTATTGCGACAGGGCAAATCGGTGGCCGTCGTTACCAATGCGGGCACGCCCGGTATCTCTGACCCGGGCTTCACTCTGGTGCGCCGCGCGATCAACGCGCAGGTGGGTGTAACGATGATCCCGGGGCCGGCGGCGTTTGTGATGGCGCTGGTTCTATCGGGCCTCCCTGTGCATAGCTTTACCTTTCGCGGATTCCCGCCTCGCAAGTCAGCCGCGCGGCGCAGGTTTCTGGAGATTGACAGAGATATGCCGCATACGCTGATCTTTTATGAAAGCCCCTACCGGCTGCCGGATTTTCTGCACGATGCCCTGGCGGTATTCGGGGATCGTCCGGCCGCCCTTGCCAACGATCTGACCAAGATGTTCGAAAAAGTGGAGCGCGGCACACTCTCAACGCTGCTACAATTAGTTGAACAATCAAAGCTCAAAGGAGAGTATATCGTTGTGATTGCCGGCAAAGAAGAAGATTGACACAGGAGAGGCAGATTGCAAGGAGAGGCAGATTGCAAGGGGAGGCAGATTGCAAGGGGAGGAAGATTGCAAGGAGAGGAAGATTGCAAGGGAGAGGAAGATTGCAAGGGAGAGGAAGATTGCAAGGGGAGGAAGATTGCAAGGGGGAAGAAGATTGCAAGGGGAGGCAGATTGCAAGGAGAGGAAGATTGCAAGGAGAGGAAGATTGCAAGGAGAGGAAGATTGCAAGGAGAGGAAGATTGCAAGGAGAGGCAGATTGCAAGGCGGGGGGCAAGCCGGACAGAGGGGGAGGGCAAATCCCAGGCGGGGGCAAGCCCCGCCTCTACATGTAGTCGCTGCTCTTAAATCCCCATCACTTTGATCAGTTCTTGCACGGCGTCCGCCGATTTTCGCAGTTGCGTGCGCTCGCTCTCGGTCAATTCGATCTCGATGATCTGCTCCATGCCCTTCGCGCCCAGTTTGACCGGTACGCCGACGAAGAGGTCATGGATACCATACTCGCCCTGGAGATAGACGGAGCAGGGCATAATCATCTTCTTATCGAGCATGATCGAGTCTATCATCTGAAGAATAGAGGCCGATGGCGCGAAGTATGCGCTGCCGGTGCCCAGCAGTTTGACGATTTCAGCGCCGCCGTCCCGTGTGCGCTGGATGATTTGCTCGATGCGCTCGGCGGGGAGCAATTGGGAAATAGGAATACCGGCAACGGTACACATGCGGGCGAGTGGCACCATAGTATCGCCATGACCGCCAAGCACGTAAGCCTGCACATCCCGCACCGAGACGCCGACCTCCTGGGCGATAAAGGTACGGAAGCGCGCGGTATCCAGTACACCGGCCTGGCCGATCACACGTTCGCGGGGAAAGCCGCTCACGCGCAGCGCAACCTGCGCCATCGCATCCAGGGGATTCGTGACCATGATGATGATGCAGTTCGGCGATTGCTTCACGACCTGCTCCGTAACCTGGGCCACAACCTCCTGATTCTTTTTGAGCAGGTCATCGCGGCTCATGCCGGGTTTGCGCGGGAAGCCCGATGTGATGACAACAAGATCCGAGTTCGCGGTATCGGCGTAGTCGTTGGTGCCGGTAATCAGGGTATCATAGCCAAGCACGGGTCCAGCTTCCAGCATATCGAGCGCCTTGCCCTGCGGCATATTGGGGATAATATCGAACATTACCACATCCGCATAATCACGCTCCGCCAGCCGCTGGGCAAGCGTGCTGCCGACGAACCCTGCTCCAATGACACTGATTTTGCTTCTCATCTTACGGTGTCCTTTCATCGCTTCTAAATAATATCCCTGGTTTCACCAGGCCGTTGAATGTTTTTTGTACCCTGAAGGTATTGTAAGCCCTGGGTAGCCCCGATGGCAATTTCCCCCGGTAGACATAAGGGGGCGCGTCATCTTTTTGCCCCGCTGCATCTTTCCCCCGGCGCCCCGGCGCCTGCGGCGCTCCGCCTGCGAGGAGAAGAGGGAGCCATTGCGAGTGGCGACGTGTGCAAAAGATGGCGCACAATGCGTTCATAAGTCAGCCATTGCGGCCCGGCCCTATCTTATGGTAGACTTTCGACAATGGTAGAATTCTTCCCAATTTCGTAGCATTGGCGCCATGACTCTACGAATACTTTATGGTTTATCGTCTCGTAGCGCGAAAATCGTAAGCCAATCGTTCCGCCAGATCCTCTTTTTGTTCATGCGCATCTCGACTACCTTACATTCAGATGAGTGTGAAACACTGGCCGCGAGAGCGGCGTTTCTGAATGAGCTATCAATGCAGAGTAAATGGCTTTCAGGAGGGCCATTTACTCTCGTATCCCCACAGGATGGGCGTGAAGGTTCTCTACGTTGGTGTAACACGTATCAAAGGAGGCCGTTCATCGATGGCACACAGCAACATTTCTCAAGAGGAGCGGGATCGGGCATTACTGCAAAGATTCGGGTATAAGCAGGAATTGCGACGCACGCTGGGCTTCCTCTCCAACTTTGCCGTAGCCTTCTCCTACATCTCCGTCACTACCGGCACCTTCTCACTCTTCGCCCTGGGCATTCTGGCCGGCGGCCCGGCGCTCTTCTGGACCTGGCCCATTGTCGCCATTGGACAATTTCTGGTAGCGCTCAATTTCGCGGAACTTGCCTCGCACTTCCCGATAGCCGGTTCGATCTATCAATGGAGCCGGCGCCTCTCCGGTCACAGCCTGGGCTGGTTTACCGGCTGGATCTATTTCTTTGCCGGCATTCTTACCATAACGGCTGTAGCTTATACCATCCCGATCCCACTCGAAGCTATTTTCCCCGGCATGTCTGCAACTGTACTGGGATTGCAAACCCCGGTCTTTATTGCTGTACTCGCGATTATTATTGGCACGCTCATCAACGTCGTTGGCGTGAGACTGATGTCGATCATCAACAATCTTGGTGTCGCTGCTGAGATCATCGGTATGATTGGCTTCGCCCTCGTGCTGCTGCTTTTCTTCCATCGCCATCCGCTCAGTTTCCTCTTCAGCGGTCCGTCGCCTGAATCTCCGGTAGTACAGACTGCGGCCAATCCCTGGACGCCCGGCTTCGGTGCCAGCTACTTCGGCGCGTTTCTGGCTGCCCTCTTCATGTCCCTCTTCGTGATTTATGGCTTCGATACTGCCGGAACACTCGGCGAGGAGACGAAAGATCCGCAGCGCAATGCCCCGCGCGGCATCCTCTGGGCGCTCGGCCTCTCGTCCATCGCGGGTTTCCTCTTCCTGGGCGGATCTATTCTCTCGATCAAAAATCTGGCGAAAATCGAGGCTATCGCGGGCAGCGCGAACGCTACGCAGGCGCTGCCAACGATCATTCAGGATGCCCTGGGGCCGTTCTGGGGAGATATCTACCTCTGGGTTGTCCTTGTCGCGGTCTGCGTGTGCGCGCTGGCGATCCAGTCGGCCACGATTCGCCTGATGTTCTCGATGGGGCGCGATGGTCGCCTGCCTTTCGGTAAAGCCTGGGGCAAGGTCAACCCTGCTTTCCACACGCCGATGTGGGCTGGCATCGCGGTTGCCGTCCTCTCGATCCTGCCATTCTTCTACAGCCAGGCTATTGCGGTGCTGGTCACGGGCGCGACGGGCCTGATCTACCTGTCGTACTTCATGAACAACGTTGCCTCGCTGAGCGCGCGTCTGCGAGGCTGGCCGCGTGAAAAGGCCCCGTTCAGCCTGGGCAGCTGGGGCATGGTCATCAACGTGCTCGCACTGCTTTATGGCGGCCTGATGATTATCAACTTCCTCTGGTTCGGCGGCCTGCGCAGCAGTACCAACCCCGTGCTGAGCGGAGCCTTCCCCGGCCTGGCCTCTTTCCCCTTGCTCGGCAACATCCCGATCTTCGAGTTCTCGCTGCTGGTGCTCTTTATCGCCGGCGCTATCTACTGGTTCGGCTTCAAACGCCGCGAGGTGATTGCACGCGGCGAGAGCGGCGTCAGCGCTCTGGCCGATTAAGACGCCTGACCAGGATAACTAACCAGGCCCTTTGCCGCCGGAGGCGGCTTAAGCGGGAGAGGTGAGAGTGGCCGGGATTGATTGTATCAGTCCCGGCCACTCCCGCATACGAAGCGCCGCCGGCGCTGAGAAGTGTCAGGGAGAGAGCGGATCTGTGCGCCATAAACCCTTGACAATCCACAAAACCTGGGGTATCATACTCAACACAAAATAAACGCGCACTTCGATGGGGTGTCGTTCAATGGTAGGACGGCTGACTCTGGAGTGCGGCACAGCTAAGCTCGTGCTAACCTTGTCGGATTAGTCCGATATCACTGGAACGAATGTGATTAAAGCACAACCTTACCTGGCGGGGAAACCCAAAGGGGACACTAGCATGGTTGCAAAAGTACGGTGAGGGGATAGTACCAATCCCCAAGAGGCCGTGCAGCTAGGTCGTATATGGTCAGGCTTGTAGAGCCGAACGCTAGGCGAGTCGCCGCTTTTTAGCAGGCCCCGCGAAATGGTAATGTGACGCGGGTTACAGGATCAGCAGCTAAGATCCAGAGGGCTGACTGAACGTTCCTCCTGTAGACGCTCGTAGTGAACGAGGTAAACGCCCAATAGCGGACCTAAGTACGAACCAGGTTAACACGGGAACTGTGCGATCACCTAAAAGGGGAGACTCTCATGGTGACGGAGTACCCATAGTACCCAGTATGTCGTAGCAATACGATGATACGAATGCCCAGGGTAATGCCTGGGATACGGGGAAGGGGTACAGAAGGTGCTTCCATCTAACCCTGTCCAGGTGTCTTGGAGAAGACGCAAGCCAGAGACAGGAGTAGGTGGCAGGGCAACCCTAGAGACTATGTAGGGAAGGAGAATGGAACGTTAGTCTAAGTGGGAAATCTGCTCAGGAAGGAACACTAAGCAGGCAGCGTATCCGAATCTGCAAGGGAAATCAAGTAGGATTAGAGAAGTGAACCCTGCTTAACCCAACCTAATCAGTAAAACCCACTCAAGTAGAGAGGAAGGAGAAACACCCCCTCATGCAAGTGCTTGAGGTTGCGGGTAGCGTAAAAGTCCTAGAGCGACTGGAAACGATCCGCAAACTCAATGCAAAGAGGGAGTGGATCAACGATAGGCTCTA
>DATGLE010000263.1:0-2776 GCA_035294325.1 Ktedonobacteraceae bacterium
ATGCATGTATACGCTCATGCCGGCGATGAAGGGGGTGAGCGCCGCGATGCTGTTGCAGGTCATAGCCGAGATGGAGCGGCTGTACCAGGGAGAGGACTTGCGGCGGCATCTGGTCAGATTTCGGACGCTGCTGAGGCGGTCCAGGACGCTTTCGGAGCCAGAGAAACAGCAAGTGGAGGAGCGATTGCGGATGTACGATAGTTTATTGGAAAGTGATCCCTATTTCCAGGAGCGCCTGCGCAAAGCGGAGAAAGCGCGGCAGCAAGCCAGGGAGGAAGGGTTGCAAGAAGGGCTGCGAGAAGGGCAGCAGAAGAACCTCATCGAACTGATAGGGTTGCGATTCCCTGCGCTCAAAGAACTGGCGCGGCAGCAAGTGCCGCAGTTTACGACGGACGACGAATTGCTGCAACTCATGCAGCGCATCGTCATGGCTCCTGACGAAGAGGCAGCACGCCGCGCACTTGAGAAGCGGACGGCATGATCGTTATGTTGTATCGATAAAAACATGAGTCACCTGTAATTAACTCAGGTGACTCATGTATGTGCAATTTAAAATGTAATCGTGCGCTTCTCCTCCATCGAGCGGTACGCGCCCAGAATGATCTTGAGCACGTTGATGCCGTCGTCGTGATTGTTGATGGGCCGGCGCTTCTCGCGCAGGCAGGCCACGAAATCGGCGATCTCGGCCTCGAAGGTATTGACTGCCCCGAGCTGAAGTGTCTCGATGGCCGGGTTGGCGCCGCGCAGCTTGTAGCGCAGTTCGCGCACAGAGCTGCTGGAACTGCCAGTGCTGTACATATAGCCACGCTCGCCAACCACCGAGAACTTCTCAATATTGTCCGGCGGCTCGTAGGCCCAGCTTGTCACGATATTGCCAACGGCCCCGTTAGCGAAGCGTACCAGCACCTGGGCCGAGTCTTCGCCATCCATGAAGTGCAGGCGATGATTGCTGAGCATAGCCGTAACTTCGACGGGAGCGCTGCCCGCAAGGTAGAGCAGCAGGTACGATGGGTGGTAGCCGGTATCGATCAATTCGCCGCCGCCAATCTTGGCGCGCTCGCCTCGCCAGCCAATCGTCTCCATATTGAACGTGTGGTAAAAGCTATCGGTGGTGCGAATCTCGTACACCTGGCCGAGTAGCCCCTCGTTCAAGAGTTTTCTGGCGTGCTGAACCGCTGGAATGTATAGCTGGTTGTGCGCGCACATCAGCATCACGCCGCTCTCATCGACGGCCTGCTTGACTGCTGCCGCCTCCTCCAGCGTCAGGCAGAGCGGCTTCTCGCAGAGGATATGCTTCCCGGCGGCGGCAGCGGCTACAATTGCATCTTTGTGCAGGTGGTGGGGCAGGCAGATGTCTACCGCATCCACGTCGGCCTCAGTGACGAGCGAGCGGAAATCGGAGAAAATTTGCGCGCCTCCGGCCTGCTCCGACCTGTGGCGCGCATTCTCCTCCACTACATCGCAAACCGCCGTTACCTGTGCATCCTCTATTTTGAGGTAGCCTTTGACGTGCCACTCTGCGATGCCTCCGCAGCCGATGAGTCCGATCTTGATTGTCATGCTGTTCTCCCTTTGTTGCTAACATAAAAAGTATTTATCGTTTGCCTCTCCGCTGCACCGGTCAATGTTCCAGGCTGTCCAGGCGCACGGCCTGGTTGCTGCTTGCGGAAAGGTTCGCGGCCTCCATCAGCGCCGTCAGATCGATGGCGGTTTGAATATTCTCGTTCGCTGTCGTCCCCTGTTGAATATGTGTCACCCATTGCTGGAAGGCCATAGGTTGCCGGGGGGGGAGCTTGCTTATCTCTCTCCACCGTTCGTCGCCTCCCAGCATGCGACTACGCACCTGTAACCTTCCCTCCGGTGTACCATAGAAGAGGCTGCCCTCGGTGCCGTGAATTTCGATGGAGAATGGGGAATACCGGTTCACAAATCCGGCCTCGACGACGCCCAGCGCGCCCCGGGGATAGCGCAAAATCACGACGGCGTTATCCTCGACCTCACGTCCCGTAATGTAGCCATAGTTCGCGCTCACACTCTCTGGAAGCCCGAGAAATAGTCGGGTCAGGTACATGGGGTGGCAACCCAGGTCAATCATCGCCCCGCCGGCGCACTGCTCGCGATTGAAAAAATGAGCGGGCAGCCAGCCCTGGGGATTCTCCGCCGTGCTTATGGCCCCGTTATGTGATAAGCGCACTCGCACCAGCGTAAGTTCGCCGAAGGCGCGGCGCTCCAGAAGATCTTTAATCGCCAATGTATAGCTTTCGTATAGTCTTGGAAGTGAGACGGTAAGCTTCACGCCGGCTTTGTCTATCGCGGCGATAATTTCGTGGCACTCGCGCAGGGTGGGGGCGATCACTTTTTCGGTGAAGATATGTTTGCCTGCATGAGCAGCAGCGATCATCACCTCATGGTGCATGCTGGTAGGGGTATCGATAACGACGGCATCGATATCGGGTTGCGCCAGCAGCGCGTCCAGGCGTTCGTAGAAGCGCGCTCCCAGAGTTTGCGCCGCCGCGCGTCCTCGTTCGGGGAGTTCATCCCAGACCGCGACCACTTCTGTCTCGGGATTCTCCTGCGCCTGCTTCGCGTAATCGCGTGCGTGAACGTGCCAGAAGCTGACCATTGCAACTCGAATCATCTACTATGCTCCTTTGAAATATGACTGAACCCATCTGTTATCCTTAATTCTATCAGATCCGGGCCAGTTCTGTCGGGGCTGGTCAGGGGATGCTGGAGCCGTCGCGCGCCAGTATCGCGGGAGCGTTTTATTCTGAAA
>DATGLE010000264.1:0-5976 GCA_035294325.1 Ktedonobacteraceae bacterium
TCGGTCGCGGTGCGCAGGTAGCCTTCGTTGGCGATGCGCTCCTGGTAGAAGGTGAGAACGTCGGCGACGGTGGCCCAGGCGTGCAGCATGGCGATGGCCGGGTCGCTCTGGTCGCGTGTGGTCAACCCCTGCAGAGGGTAAATCAGCGTGTCCGGGTCGGCGTCAGCAGGCAAGGGGGCGTTGAGATCGCCCAGGCGCAGGGACAGGTTTGAGAGCCGCGCCAGCATCGTCTCTACAAAGCTGGCATAGGTGCCGACGCGGTAGAGCAGCGCGTCCAGCCCTGGCCGGTTGGCAATGCTCAACGGCGTGAGTTGCTGGATGCCATCGCAGCAGCCGCAGGTAGCATTCACATTCATCGCCCACCCTCCATGTTCAGTGTCAATTTGCCGTGTTCGGGAAAGCTCGGATCGTTGTCCAGTTGCGCAATCTCGTGCGGGCCAATGGGCAGAAATTCCTGCTGCACGTAATCCTCCGGCTCGAATAGCCGCTTGAGACCTGTGACCCTGACGCTCTGCACGCCCGGCACGGCAGCCGCTACGGCCACGAGCTTGCTCAAGGCAATGCCGACGCCAAAGGTCAGGTTATCGGGATGGAAGAAGCCCTTGCGCCCGCCCGGTAGCACGCGATTGCTGAAAAGATCGAGCAGGGCCGCCTTGACATGCCCGCGCAGGAAGTTCGGCAGCACACAGATAGTGATGGCAATGTCCAGCGGCACGTATTGAGCCGGAACAACCTTCAGATCATGGCCGATGCGCCGATAGTTCTCCAGGTACGCTCTCACATGATGCAGCAACGCCCGGCTGGCCGTCTCCGTTTCCAGCGGGTCGATGGCGACAACGACCTCATACCAGCTTCCTGTCCAGTTCAACGTCGCCGCCGCCCGCTGGATGCGGTTGCTGCTCTCCATCGCCAGGCGCGCGTAATCGTCGGTGGTGATAGCGCGCTGCAGGTCGGCGCGGAAGGCATGAGGCGCGAAAAGCCTGACCTCGTCCAGCGGCTCCGGGTCTGTTCCGCCCTGCACCGGGAACGGGTTGCGCGGCTGCAGTGTGAGGCCGGAAAATTTTGTTTTATGGAAGACAACGTGCGAGATGGCTTCCCGGCCCACGTTGCCGCGTGTGCCGTTGCCGACGCGATAGGTAGCGATGAAACTCGTACCCGCCTCTGGCATATGTCCCAGCTTGCCATCGCCGAAGCGCAGGTGCGCGAAGCCATCGTTATCCATCTCAACCACAAAATCGTCATCGTCGGGGCCGCTTTCCAGCAGGTCGGGCTGCACCGTCCACGTTTTCTCAACCGGCGCCACTTTGTCCGGCGGCCTGTTGAACGTCCCATCCGGGGCTGTGACGCTAGCAGGGCTGGTCGGCGTGAGCAGATTGCCGGCCTGATCGGCCAGCGTGCCTGTCAACTGAAGCCAGGGCAGGCATTTGCGCACGTCTTGCTGAAGAAAGCTAGCGGCGGCTGTCAGCCGAACCGGCTTCTGTGGGTCAGCAACCGCGATAGTCGTAAAGGGCGCGTCTTTCGGCAAGGGCTGCGAGAAGGTGAGCGGAGCATGCTGCAACGACGGGTTAAACACTTTCGGCACGATTTGCGTATCGCTCGGATCACCTTCGTCCTCACACACGGCCTGCGTCGATCCCGCCTCCACGCTGCCCAGGCCCTCAGCAGGCAGCGTCTGCCCATAGTCCACCAGCAGGATATTGCCGCGCGCGACGCTGATGTTGGTGAGCAGTTCGCAGGCGGGCGCGGGGCCGATAGCGGAGAGACAGAGCGGGAAAAGCAGCGCGTCCTCTGCTCCCCAGGCAATCTCAACGATCTGTCGATTGTAGAGCGGGTCTTTAAGCGGCTTTTTGTCGGCGTCCGTGCTATCCTCGCTCTCCGTGATGACCTGTGTCAGGCGCACGACGTGGCGATGTGTCGGGTCGGCATCGGCAGGATTGCCCGTTTTCGGGCCAAGCACCTCTTCAAAGATCAGCACATCACCTACGTTGAGGTGTAGCGAGCTGTCGGCGTTGTCCAGCGTGGCCGAGGTTGTTCCGATCGGCAGGCAGCAGTCATTTTCGCCCCAGGTATAGAAATGGATCTCGTTGTGCGCCTCGTACAGCGGGATAAGCTTCGTCGGGTCGGCCACCAGCGGCTCAAACACCTCGTAAGTATCGGGTGAAATGCCTTCCAGATCGTCGTCGCTCAGCATGGTGTCACCGACGGGGAGCGCGCCGTTGAAGCCGGTGATGAAGCAGGTATCACGCGGGTCAAGGGCGGTGTCGGCGCTGGTTTCGATAAAGAGCCAGGTACGGGCGTTGCAGCCCTCATGCATGAAGTAGTCGACCAGGCGAGCATGGCGGCGCACGGAGATGCGCTGGCGCGCCGTGTCCAGATATGCCTCGGTGGCTACAGCGTCCTGATAGTAGCTGAGGTAGTCGCCGACGTAGGCCAGCAATTCGACCAGCATGATGCCGATATCCGGCACGTGCCGCTCCTGCCAGCCGGGCATGATGAGCGCGAGACGGTCGAGAATAAGCTGCCGGAAGCTGGCGTAGTCCTTCGCCAGATAGTTGAGGTCTGGCTCCTGCAAGGCTGGCGGCGGGCAGGTATCTACCGACTGGCAGTCCAGATCGCTCGGACAGTTGGCCTTGAACGAGAAATCCGCACAGGCATAGCGTACATCAAAGCCCGCCAGCGGCTGATCCAGTTGATGCCCTTTCTCATCGAGGGCAACCAGGCAGAGCGTGTAGGTGGAAAAGTCGCCTGCTCTGTCAACGTTGACCTGCATGCAATCGGCCAGTTCAGAGTCATCCGGGTCGCATAGCGTCACCTTCAGCGCCTTGATATGACGAATGCGCCTGCCGCCGGTGATGCGCACATTCTTTTCACTGAGATTTTCCGGCGCTCTATCCATAAAATGCACGTACAGGATACGCTGATCGTCGGCATCCACTTCAATGTAATCGATGCCGTTCAGATCAGGCTTATCGTCTGTCCTGTGCGCCCGCACGTCATAGCGCCGCTGTCTATCGTCGCTGCATATCCGAGAAGTTTGTAACATGCTACACCGTCCGCGTAAATTGCGCTGCCTGCTGCTGATTCGTCCTACGCACGACATACTGGATCACAATGTTGATGGTCGATTCCTGGCTGCTCACGTCCAGCGTCTGCAACTCGATAAGATCGCCAAGCTGGCGCTGCAAGCCGGACTGAAGGGCGAATTTCAGGGCGGCGGCGAGTTCCGGGCTGGTCGGGCCGAAGATCAGGCGCTGCAAACCGCCGCCGAAATCGGGCCGGTTGACGCGCTCGCCGGGATTGGTGAACAGGAACTGCTCGATCATCTCGCGAATATGGTCATCATCCCCCGCGCTGGCTGTGTGGCCCCGGCTATCGAAGTGGAATGGATAATCGATATTCATGCCTCACTCCCCTTTCGCTCGCTTCTGCGTGCTGATGACATTCAAGCCCTTGCCGGTGTTCACACAGGTAGCCTGGCTATCGTCCAGCACAACCGGGTCGCCATCGGCCGTAATACGCAGCGACGCCTTCAACCACGACGCGGTGGCGCAAAAGACGCCCGTACTGGAAGAGGCCAGTGGGCAGGCCGCGATGGTATATTGCGTACTCTGCGTCACGATTGACATACCGCTCACCGTCACTCGTAGATTGACGTTCAGCGGCTCCGCCTGCCCGCCATCCAGGCATTGCACCGTCGCGCCCTCGTGCAGGATATAGCCCATCAACTCACCTCCAGCGCGCCATCATTGATCGAAACGCTATCCGCCGAAAGCGTAACCGTTTGATCTCCATTGCTGATCTCAATTTGCTCGCTATCCATCACAATCTTCATGCCCGAATCGTTCTCAATCGTAATGCTGCCCTCATCATCATCGATGGTGATGGTAGCGATATCTGTCTTGAGCAATTTGATACTCGGCCCGCTCGCCTCCGAGGGCACTGCCATACCTGAGAGCCAGAAGCAGCCCGTCCAGATCGGGTAATCGGGATTGCCATGCTCGAACTCCACCCAGACAAAGGCATTGACCGGCGGGATAAGGTAGAGGCCAACGTTATCTCCCGCGTAGGGCAGCGCAGGCAAAGCCCAGCCGCTCTCCTGATCGCCCAGCACGTCCTGCACCTTGACGCGCACGCGCCCCAGGCCGTTGGGGTCATCGTTATCGGTCACAATACCCCGGTACTTCCCGTGGAACGTCTGATAGTCGTCATCCATCCCGTTCATGTCATACATAGAAATCTCTCGCTTTCTTAATACCCCTGCCTCTCAATGCGCATTCGTTCCACCTACGGGATTTACATTAAAAGGGCGCGGGCGTGATCGAGGTGCTGAGCGAGCCGCGCCCGTCGCGAGTCAGCGTGAAATGTTGTTTGTAGTCGCCGCGCGGGCGAATTTTGACATCGTGGATCACCTGGCGCACGTAGTAGGTGCCATCGTAGCTCTGGCCCGCGCCGCGCACGTCGACGAGCCGTCGCGCTCGCAGAGCCTGCCCGTAGCGCACGGCATCCACTGTGCCGTTCGCCTTAATCGTGTCCGCCGTCGCGCTGGCGCTAGTGAACGCCTGTAAGAGGGCCTGCGCGAGGCTGAGGTTGGCGCTGTCACGCGAAAAGACCTTGCGCAGCGCCGGGGCCGGGTTGCTGGTCAGGGCCGGCAGAAACGAGGTCGGCAGCGGAACCTGAATGGCGAGTCTGGTCAGCGGGTCGATAATGCTGATCTCCGGCTCGCTGGGCGAAAGGGCGTTGAAGTGGAAATTGATCGGCGTATCCACGTTTGTCTGCGGCCCCATATTCATCGAAAGCGCCGGTTGATGCTCGCCCTGCCGGTTTTCCGGTCCCCAGTAGGCGATATTGAATCCGGGCAGGTCGGTTGGCTCGACAAAGAAGACGAAGCCGTTACGCCGCGCCAGTTGTCGCACAAACTTCAAATCATTGCACTGCTGCGTCGGCACGCGCTCGGCGTCCGTGGGCGTATCGGTCGTCTCCGTCACCTGCGGAATGAAATCGGCGGCGCTGAGGATACTGGTGACAATATCGGAATCCTTCTGCTGTGAGTAGGTTTTGTTGCGATCCTCAAAGCTCAGTTTGATGCTGATATCCTGCCCCAGCACGCGCAGCACCGACCGTCCCGGCTCGTTGCTGGGCTGCATCTGGTGGTCGGTAATGATACCGTCGATCAACACCTGCGGCAGCCCGCCGAAAAGCATGATGATGATGACGCGGGTTTTGATGTCCAGCACGCCGCTGCTCAGCAGCCCGTATTCCAGCAGCGAATCCCTGCCCACATTGAAATTCATCTCAAAGCCGTCGCGCTTGAGATCATTATTGATGACCTTGAGGCTGATCAGCGCATCGACCACCTCAAAAGGGGCCGGGAGCGGAACGTCCGGGCGACCGAGCAGCAGTTGCAGGCGAATGCCGAACAGGCCAATCAAATCGGGCATCAGCGACCTCCCTGCGGCAGTGGAATAATCAGGCTGTGGCCGATTTGCGACTCGTCCGTGAGGTCATCCGGGCGCATGGCATTGTTGGCATCGCAGACGCGCCAGAACTGCTCCGGGTCGCCGATAAAGCGAGCGGTCACATTATCCAGCCGGTCGCCCTCTACAACCATGTAGGTAGCAAGAGCAATCGCCGGGGTGCCGTTCGGCAGGAAGCGGCGACGCAGGTACGAAACCGTGCGTCCGTCGGCGGTCTGCATGGTGGCGACTTCGATATTGTAGTAACGGCTCGTCACAGGAAACATACTCCACCTCTTCTCTCAAGACAGGCTGAACGGGAACGGCACGCCGATATTTTGCACGTCCTGCACGGCGCTGGTGGCGTTGGTCGTCGCCAGCGTCTCCTTAGCGATCTGATAGGCCAGGAACATATAGTAGCCAGGGTTGGTGAGCTTCAAATCGGCGTAGCTCAACACATACAGTTCCAGATCGACCTTCGCCTGAATGGGGTTGAGCTGCGCGTCATACGCCTGCTCGGTAA
>DATGLE010000265.1:0-32182 GCA_035294325.1 Ktedonobacteraceae bacterium
GTTGCCCGCCAGCCCTGCTTCCTTCCCGGACGAGCCACCGAAGGTGGCGAGGAGTGCAAAAAAGCGACAGGCACCCAACCTGCTGAAAGCCTTGCTTTTCGTAAGTAGTCGTGATATACTTCCGTTAATCAGTTCATGGAGGTTCTATGAGGTACTTAGCCACATCGGGTCATGTGGCGTTTCCCGTGCAGTGTGCGTGAAGGCAGCCGGTAATTTTTCATCCCCGGCTCCTGTACACTTTATGCTGTGGAAAGATCGTCTCTTTCTGCCCTTCCTTTCTCTCCATTGCGGCTTCATTTTGCTTAAGAGCGCCACATTCCCCCCTCACCTTACGCATTTTTGCTGATTTTTGACTGACGGATACTCAGTATTCCTATCCTCTCTATCGGCGTTCGCGCGGCGGAGCCGCGCATCCATCCCGGCGAGCGCCTGTGTGGGGAATCAGATTATCATCGAAGAAGGGAAGCATACGCTCTCCATGAACATTTTCATCTCTCTCAAGCATCGCTCGTTTGCTTTTCTATGGAGCGGGCAAACCGTCTCCCGGCTTGGAGATAACTTTTATACCGTAGCGCTGGCCCTCTGGGTGCTGGAAAAAACGGGATCCGCCGCCGCTATGGGCCTGGTCCTGATATGCACGACGGTGCCACAGGTCGCCCTATCACTGCCCGGCGGCGTCCTGGTGGACCGCTTCTCGCGCCTCTCTTTAATGCTGGCTTCAGACCTGCTGCGCGCTCTGATGGCCGGCCTGATCGCCTTTCTGGCGGCAAGCAACCGGCTGGAAGTATGGCATGTGCTCGTGGCGAGCGCGATCTTTGGCGCAGTGGACGCCGTTTTCTATCCCGCCTACACAGCGGTTGTACCCGACGTGGTTCCCGCCGACGCACTGCCGAGCGCGAACTCGCTGAGAAGCATCAGCCTTCAGCTTGCCGGCATCGTCGGCCCGGCCGCCGCCGGGTGGGTTGTCGCGCGGGGTGGCACGCCGCTCGCCTTTGCTCTCAATAGCGTCTCCTTTGGCATCTCCGCTCTGTGCCTGCTCGCGGTCCCACGCATCAGTGTGACATCGCGCGCGGTTGAGGAAAAATCGCCCTCGAATGCGCTCCAGGATCTCATACAGGGAATGCGAACGGTCTTCCAATCGCCGTGGTTGTGGATCACCATTGCCATCGCGGGGATCAGCAATATCACCTTGAGCGGGCCTTTCGAGGCTGCCCTTCCATTGCTGGTCAAAGAGCGTTTCGGCACAGCAGCCCAGAGCTACGGGCTGCTGCTATCATTTGCGGCGGTGGGTTCGGTGCTCGCGGCCCTCTGGACCGGCTGGCAGAAGCGACTGCGCCGGCGCGCCTACCTCGTCTATGGCCCCTGGCTGGCGGCAAGTTTGATGCTTTTTGCGATGGGCCTGCCGCTTCCTTTTGCCGTGATGAGCCTCGCGATCTGCGTATGGGGTGCGGGCATTGAGCTGCTGGGGCTGGCCTGGACGAATAGTTTGCAGGAACTCGTTCCGCCTGATCGCCTGGGGCGTGTGGCGAGCATCGATGCGCTCGGCTCATACGTGCTCCTGCCCGTTGGATATGGGCTGGCCGGCATTGCCGCCGATCACTGGGGGGCCGCCCTCGTTTTCGTTGCTGGCGGCCTGCTCAGCGCGGCTATGATTGCCTGCGGGCTGCTCCATCCTGCTGTACGAGCCGTGGATTAGCCGAGGGGCAATCTCGCTCATACTCATAAAGCATTCATTTTACGCACCACAGCTCTCTAAGAGCTGTGGTCATCTTTCTGAGGATGTATCTCTGAGAAAACGAGGCTTTCATCACAAAATAATCAATCAAATCCGGTGGAGTGAGGGTCAAAGGGGTCCAGGGGCACTCTCCTGGCGGGAGTCGGGCTATCCCCACTGTATCACCCCCTTCGACGCATTTGATAGAGCAAAGAGATCGACAGGATTAGATCAAACGTATTTTACCATCATATGCAGATTGAGGTATAATCATTTTAATCTCTCTATGCCTGTAACGTCTATAGTAGTAAACGCAACCTTTTCCTGATCGTACAAAAATATGCCGAGGAGTTAGATGCGCAGAACAAAACCTCGATCATTGCACAGGATAAGTGAATTACTGAATATACTGGAGCAAACAACAGGCGAACCGGGTGATCTAACGGGCACGCTGCGGCATATCGTTCTGACGGCACAAAAGTTTTTTAACGCGGATGCATGCGCCATCTATGCTATTAACCCTATTACCGGTCGCTTTGTCGAAACATTGACTGTCGTGGACGATGCGATAAAGAGCGAACCCCTTTTCAGGCAGCCTGGGGAGGTTACACAGCAAGTTCTCCAGGATGGGATGCTGGTCGTAGAAATCTTAGAAGAAGGATCTGCCTATCAACGCCCATTCGCCGGGGTGAAAGGCATACAATCCCTTGCTGGTCTGGCATTGTATATGAAGCACAGGCAGAAAGCACTGGGCGTGCTCTATTTAGGTTTCAAGGATGCCAGGCACTTTAGCCTTGACGATCATGATCTGTTCCGCCTCTTCGCCGATCAGATTTCATATATTCTTCAGGAAACCTGGCTGGTCCGACGTTACCGTGAGGTGGCCCGTATCGGACATGAGATCAACCAGGAGCTGGCAACCATCGAGGTGCTCTTTCAGAAGCTTACACAACACCTCCCCGGCATTCTTGACATCAGTTACACCCTGCTGCTGGCCGTCTACATGTCGCCAACGAACACGTTTGATCTCTATATGTTTGAAGAAGGGGAGTCGCGGCTCCTGAAAGACAGGTTGCCAGGAGGCGCTATACAATATAGCGTGGAGAAGCAGCAAACGTTTTTTAGTTGTCGCATGAGCAAGGAGCAGTTGCCTTTTCAACGTGTCTTTCTTCCAGGGAGCGGGGAGAGAGAATCTGAGATCTTTGTGCCGCTGACATTGCGCGGGGTCTCTTTGGGAGCGCTCTCCATCCAGCATCCCGATGCGGATGCGTATAACAAAGAAGACCGTTCCATCCTGGAGTTGTTAGGCAATCATATCGCTCTGGCGCTCTACGATATGCGTCTCTACGATAGTCTCCTGCGCCTGAATGAGGCCGGCCAGTTCCTGACGCAGCAACTCGACTCGGAACAGGTCTTGCAGGCGACGGTAGACAAGATCTGGCAGGCAACCGAAGCCGATAGCGTGATCCTCTATCCATATGATCCAGCATTGCAACGTTTTGTGCTTCCTCCCCGCGTCGCCGGGAAACTGGTGGACCCGACGCCACTGGATGCGTTGTTTCTCCGACCCGAGGATATCGTGGTGCGAGCGTTGAACCATGCAGAGCCAATCTATGCCAGACAGGGCGCCGCTATTTATGCTCTGCTGCGCAATGGTCTCAAGTCTGTGCAGCAGGATAATTTTCAGCAGCGAGAAAAGGTCGCATCGGCGGCGATCATGCCCCTGCGCGTCGGCGAAGTCTCCGTTGGCGTCCTGTTTGTGAACTTCCGCCAGGAGCAGCGCTTTGCCACGCCACAGAAGTTGCTCATTGAAGGGTTGGCGCACTATGCCGCCATCGCGATTAAAAATGCTCAGGTCTTTGGCGCATTGAGCCGGCGGCGCGTGCGTGAGCTGGAAATCTTGCAGAATATTGATCGAGAACTGAGCCGTCCCCTGGATCTTGAAAATGTTCTTGATACTATTCTCAAGCTGGGCTATGCGCATGTGCCAGCGGAAGAGGCATCGATTCTGCTCTACGATGCCCAGAGCAAGGCTTTAAAGACGATGGCGGCTATCGGCCGTCATGCCGAGATCAGTCGGACGCAGATAATCTATTTGCATGAAACGAAAGCTATCACGCGCTGGGTAGTGGAGAATAGAAAACCTGCATGTGTGAAAAATATCCATCGGGATGTACAATGGCGGGAACTCCATTTTCCGGTAGCCCCTGATATTCTTTCGGAACTGGATGTGCCGATGCTCGATGGAGAAGAGGTTGTGGGGGTACTCAATTTTGAAAGCACGAACGAGGCGGCATTCGGAGTGGAAGAAGAATTGTTCCTGTTCACCCTGGCCGGACAGGCCGTGCTGGCGATCAAGAAAGCGCAGGCTTATGAGCGCGAAAAGTATCTTGCCGAAGAATCACGGGTGCTCAAGGAAGAAGCCCAGGTACTGAATGAGATCAGTAAAGAGATTATCAGTCAGCTCGATCTCGCGTATGTCTTTAATCTGATCCTGGAGAAAGCATTGGATTTGACGCATGCTTTTAAAGGGAGCTTGATGCTCTATGATGCAAACAGGAACGATCTGTGGATGGCTGCGGAGCGCGGGGTGGCTGCGGATAAGAAGCGCATGCGCCAGCAGATGGACGAGGGGATCGTGGGCTATGCAGCGGCGCACAGACAGGTGTGCAGGGTAGATGATGTCTCACAATCGCCGTGGAAAGAGCGCTATATAGAAATTTCTCCTGATGTATGCTCTGAACTAGCTGTGCCTATGCTCGCAGGAGACAGGCTCTATGGAGTGCTGAACGTCGAAAGTCCTCTCCCTCACAATTTTAGTGAGAGCAGTGAGCGCTTATTACGTGGATTAGCCGATCTGGCTGTTATTGCTTTGCAGAATGCGGAAGCGTATGAGCGAGAGAAGCACGCTGCCGCAGAAAATCGGATTCTCAATGAGATCAGCCAGGAGATCGCTACCCGGACCGATTCAACCTCCATCTTTCAACTCATTCTTAAGAAGGCGCTGGAATCCACTGGAACGGATATTGGCTCGTTACATCTCTATGATCCTGTCCTGGGCGATTTGCGTATGGCTGCCGAATCTGGCGTCGTTGAAGAGAAAAGAGGCCACCGTCAAAAACCGGGTGAGGGAATCGTGGGCTATGCGGCGGAACGCAAACAGTTGTGCAGGGTAGAAGATATCTCGCGATCACCCTGGAAGGAGCGCTATATAGAATTTTCTCCCGGCGTACATTCTGAGGTGGCTATCCCTATGCTTGAAGGGAATGAAATACGCGGAGTGCTGAATGTCGAAAGCGCGGAGGTCAATCACTTCGATGAGGAAGATGTACGGCTACTCAAGTGCCTGGCTGATCTGGCTGTTGTGGCATTGCAGAGCACTGAACGGTATGAGAAGGCTGGCCGGGAGGCGCAACATTTTCAGATGCTCTATCAAGGCGGACAGGAACTTGCCAGGATTACCTACTGGGAAGAGAATGAGGAAGTCTATGATATTATTCAGCGCATTGCTGAGGAGCATAGTCCCTGCCAGATAGTCATCTGGCTCTATGGGGACAACACCCAGGAGCTAGCAATAGCACGCACGTCCTATCCGCAAAGTGCTTTGCCTTTCATGCGGATAAAATTGGATGAAGATCTCAATGGACTGGTGGCGCAGGAGAGGCAGTGCAAGATGATCATCGATACGCGGAATCTGCCGGAGGGGGTAGTGCTGAAATGGTTGCGACCCGCAACTCGCTCATTGCTGATCGTTCCTATCCAGTTCAAGGATCGCTATTATGGAAACATCGAGCTTGGTCATAGCGAAGCAGGGTATTTTCGTGGCAGCGAGATCAGTTTCTTTGAAGGGTTGGCAGATCAATTAGCCAGCACAATCTATCGACTGGAAAAGGCCAGAGAGCGTCAGGAATTGGAACTGATCAGCTCGCTAGGTGAGTCTGCCTTTGAGCTAACACACCGCCTGGCTAACGATCTGGGATTAGTAGAGTTTTATGCAGCAGATATTCAATGGCAACTGAGAGAATCAGGTGTGAAGAATGAGCTTATCATTGAAAAGCTGGGCGATATTGTACGGTCTGTGAAAAAGGTGCTGTCTCTCAGTGATGTATTAAAGCGCGAAGTAGCGCAAGACTCGGATCAGGAACGTGTCCTGGTCTTTCCGCGAGTGCTGCTCGAAGATGCGGCCAGGGCTATGCCATTGCCATCCAATATCAGTATAGGCGTGGAGATTGATGAAGGCGTGGGGCCTGTACAGGTCGTTCGTAGCCAGATTGCTGATATACTGCGCAATCTCATCTCCAATGCTATTGATGCCATGCCTGCCGGTGGGAAAATCATGCTGCAAGCGCATAATCTGGGGCGCTCTGTAGCAATGGAGGTTATAGATACAGGAGTTGGTATTCCTCAAAAACAACTGGCGAAGATCTTCGATTTATCGCATTCAACGAAGGGGAGTTCTGGCTTCGGCCTGTGGAGCGCCCTCCGTAAAGCCAGGCTTAATCGGGGAGAACTGAGGGTGGAGAGCCAGCCAGGGCACACGACATTTACGCTGCTCTTGCCCAGAACCGACGGAGGAACAGTCTAGAGCAGCCGAACTGCGCGGCTGTGAAAGGCTCTAGCATGGAAGGAAAAGGTGTACAGTGAACAGAAAAGGGCGAGTGCTGGTCGTAGATGATCTGGAAACGTGGCGCAAAGAATTGACCCTCACATTGCAACGCGAGGGATACCATACAGATTCTGCATCTACGACTGCGGAAGTTCAGGAGCGTCTGAACGAGACGTTCTACCATCTGTTAATACTCGATATCCGCCTGGAAGACTCTGATTCCAGCAATACCGAGGGTATAGAACTGCTTCGTGAACTGGGCGAACGCGGTCTGGGCGAGGCAACCGCCGTGATAATCCTCTCCGCCTATGGGACACAGGAACAGATGCGCCTGGCCTTTAAAGACTACAAAGTAGCCGACTTTCTCTCCAAAAACAATTTCTCAAGGTCGCTCTTTTTACAGAGCGTGCGGCAGGTATTCCTGGATCTCCATATCAACCTGTCGCTCGTTATTCAGTGGCAGCAGGTAAAGCGGCCAGAAGAGGTTGTAGTCAATCTGGAAATTGAAGGGGTTCGCCTGAAACGCAATCCCGCTTTACAAAGTCGGATCGCAGCCGACCTGGATGATCTGCTTTGCCGCCTGTTTTATCCGGCATCCAGTATCCTGGTACAGCCATTGGCGATGGGACAGAGCGCCACAGGCGTGCTATGGGTGGAACCGTTTTATGATAGCGGAGGGGCTAACGCCGTTGTTGTCAAGTTCGGTGATTTTCACAAAATACAGGAAGAAGAGATCAATTTCAAACAATACGTTCAGCCATTCGTCGGCGGCGGACGTAATACAGCGGTCTTTGGGCGTGCGCGCACTGCGCGACTTGGAGGCATTATTTACTCGCTGCTAGGGACTGCCAATGACCATCTGGAGGATTTTGGTAGTTACTACCGGCATTCCTCGGTCAACGAGATCGCGGGCGTGCTGGATCACCTGTTCTTGCATACGTGCCGAGCCTGGTATGCGAATGCTGGTCATCTACGGCCCCTTGATCTCACCAGAGACTATCAGCAGATGTTTGGTTTTACAACAAAGAAGCTTGAACGTGCGCTGCTGGAGCTACAGAAGTATGTGCAGGGAGGACAAAAGCTGGTCTTCAAATCTCTTAAGAGTGACCGCCTCTTTACTAACCCTCTGCTTGCACTGGAAGGGCCGCCACTGATACGCTCCACCTATACCTGCATCACACATGGCGATCTTAATCAACATAACCTGCTTGTAGATTCAAGTGGACATACCTGGCTGATCGATTTTCAGGGGACCGGTCAGGGCCATATATTACGTGATCTCGCTCAGCTTGACTCCGAGATTCGCTTCTTTTTATTGGCGCCGGGCGAAGCTACCCTGGAGGAGCGTCTCTGCATGGAAGAGGTGCTATGCAGTCCTGATCGCTTCAGCCAGGTAGCCTACCTGGAGTCTACTTTGCCAACGCAAAACCCGTCGCTAGCAAAGGCTTACGCTACTGTAGTGCATTTGCGAACTCTGGCTTGCAAACTGGTATCACAGAATCCAGGCGACGATATCAGTGAATACTACATTGCGCTGTTCTACAACGCTGTCAATACGCTGCGTTTCTACGGGCTTTCCTCGATGCAGCGCGAACATGCCCTGCTCTGTGCCAGCCTGCTTGCCGATCGCCTGGAATTAAGAAGGTAAAGAGACGATAGCCTATGAGTAAACAGGGCCGTATCCTGATTGTCGATGATCAGAAAAATTGGCGTGAGGAATTAGCCGAAACCTTGCGAAGAAACGGCTTTAGTGCAGAGCCTGTGGGGAATACTGCTGATGCCTTGAAACATCTGAGTACTGCTATCTATCATATTGTCATCCTCGATATCCATTTTGAGAATGACGATCCAACCAATACCGAGGGCATCACCCTGTTACGAGAACTGAGCGGCCTTGGTCTGAACGAAGCAACCAGGGTAATTATGCTCACAGGCTACGGCACCCTGGAACAGGCGCGCGAGGCGTTTAAAGATTATGATGTGGCAGATTTCGTCTCCAAAACAGACGCAGGAACCACCTTGCTGAAGAGCGTGCAGCAGATATTCGATCAAAAGCTAAAAATTAATCTGGGGCTTGGTATCAGGTGGCAGACGAAAAAGGAGATTGAGCAAATTGTCGGCAATCTGAAAATAAACGGGAAGCGCTTCGCAACTAATGCCACTTTACGCAGGCAGGTCATGGAGGAACTGGAGGATTTGCTCTGCCGACTCTTCTACGAAGCTGAAATGGTTCTGGTACGACCTCTAACGCAGGGATGGAGCGGCTCGGGAGTGCTTCTGGTACAGCCTTACTTTAAAGATAGCGGGAGAGGAGAAGATGTGATCGTCAAATTTGGTGATATGAATAAGATCAAGGGAGAGCATTATAACTTTCAACGATATGTAAAAAACTTGCTGAGTGGGGCAAGATGTACAACCGTTAATGACGTGCGCTACACAGCGCATCTTGGAGGCATCGTCTACTCTCTCCTGGGTGCTGGCAAGGATCAATTAGTAGACTTTGCTCAATTCTACCAGAACACGGATGATATAGCCAGAATTATTGATGTACTGGACCGCCTGTTTGAAGATACCTGTGCGAACTGGTATATAAACCGTTCACGTATACAGCCGCTCGCTCTGGTAACAGAGTATCAGCGGTTTTTTAACTACTCTCGAAAAAAGCTTGAACGTATCCTTACTAAACACCTTCCTTCTATATATCTACAGGAGAAATTAGAATTCGCATCTCTGAATAGCAATCGCAAATTTACCAACCCATTGCTTACCAGAACTGATCCATCTTTTACGTGCTACACCTATACCTGTATTATGCATGGGGACCTTAACCAGCATAATCTCTTTGTTGATCAAGCCGGCTTCACCTGGCTAATCGATTTTCAGGCGACGGAACCCGGCCACATTCTGCGCGATCTGGCTATGCTGGACTCGGTGATACGCTTTCAATTGCTCACGGCACAGGAGGCCACGCTGGAGGAGCGCTTGCGGATGGAGGAGGTTCTATGTTCGGCCAGCCACTTCGGCCAGTTACAGCAGATGACGAGCGAATTTGCGGTGGGTAATCGGGCGCTTGAAAAGGCATTTGCCTCTGTGATCCATCTGCGCACTCTGGCAGCTAAGAAAGTGATGCAGGGCAGAAATGATGATCTGAACGAATATTATATTGCCCTGTTCTATAATGCCCTGAACACGCTGAAATTTCCCACGCTGGAAACGGTGCAGCACGAGCATGCCTTACTCTGTGCCAGTTTACTGGCTGATAGGCCAGGTCTGTGTTAGAGAAAGCGCAGGTAATACCGATGACTGAGTGTCAGAAGCCGATTCGGGATATCCTGGCACACAGCCTCTTAACCGTTGCCGGCGTCTGAACCAATAACCTGATAGGCCGGGGTGAGCCACCGAAGGTGGCGAGGTGGACCAAAAAGTAACGCCCTGCTTTGCAGCTTGCTTCTTATTGACTGATCTTCGCGGACGAGTTATGCTTTACACAAGTCACGATTTCCGCGCGGTTGCACTACCGGGATACACGAAGACGCACAGCGATCAGCGATACCTCTCGTCATTATTTTTATTTACATTGACGTAAGTTGGTAACTATGGATGATGTAGCGACATGGCGTGATCTGCTTGGCAAACTAACGAGCGATCCCCAGGAACGGCAGCGAGTCGCAGAGGCAGTTGGTGTTAAACCTATTACTATCACCCGTTGGGTGATAGGCAAGTCAAATCCTCGCCAGGATAACCTGCCTGCTTTGCTTGAGGCCCTGCCGCAATATCGAGAGCAGTTCGCCGAACTTATCGCGAAGGAATTTCCCCACTTCCTTGTTGAAAAGGCTCTTGCGGAGGAGATTCCCCGCGAGATTCCTTCGGAGTTCTACGCGCGTGTGCTCAATGCCCGTGTTACCAGCATGCCGATGCTGCGCGCCTCATTGATTAGCATTCTTATATTGCAGCAGATTGTCTCGCACTTTGATCCCCATCAGAAGGGCCTGGTAGCTACCGCTATCCAATGCGTTGCGCCCGGACCAGGAAAGAAGGTGCGCAGTCTCCGTACAACGGTGGGGCGAGGCACACCACCCTGGGAGCGGCACATGGAGCATCGAACAGTATTTTTAGGCGCGGAATCGCAATCCGGGCAAACCCTCCTTGCGGGCCGCCCTATTATCACACAGAATCGTGAAGAGATCGCGCGTGTCTATCCCACCCACTTCGGCGAGTTGGAGGGCTGCTGCGCTACCTTTCCTATTCTGCAATCCGATTATGCGGCGGGCTGCCTCTGCGTCACGAGCGCGCGCGAAAACTTTTTTACGCAGACGCATATCAACCTCCTTCAGAACTACGCTGATCTGATGGTCTTCGCCTTCAATCCCGAGGACTTCTACAATATACGCGACCTGGAGTTTGGGGTCATGCCGCCGCGTGCTAAGCAACAACCCGTTCTCGACACTTTTCAGCAGCGTGTGACGCAACATATGATCGAGGCTTCGCGGCGCGGCGAGACCCTTCTGAGACCGGATGCGGAGCTGATCGCCTGGCGTGAAGTGGAAGAGGAACTGCTGCAACTCTCATTGCAGCAGAGATAGGTAGAGGTAGGATGGACTCTATCCTACCTCTATCGTTGCATCTGGAGGATTGAAAAGCTTGAATTATTAAGGAGGTGTATGATACTATTAGGACGTAGAAAAGGCCGCCAACCAATTCTCAGAGGAGCTTCCATGAACAACATGCTTCAGCGCGCACCCCTCAGGCGCAAGCCAGCAATTACACTGACTCACGAAGAACGCGCTCAGTTGAATGCCATCCTTGATCTTCTTATTCCTGCCGATGAAAATTTTCCTCCTCCATCCAGTCTCCACCTGATCGATGAATTTTTACACCACCTGCTACCGGCCGCTCGCAATACTACTATGCTCACATTGAACGAGAAACGATTGCGAGGCGTTTTACATGACCTGGATAGCGCGGCAGGAGGCTGCTTTTGCCGCGCCAGCAGAGACGAACAACAGATGCTCCTCAAGCGCCTGGAGCAGCGTGATCCGGCATTTTTCCAGGAGCTATGGACGCTGGCGAATCACAGCTACTATACCAGGATGGCGACGCGCAGCTACACATGAAAAAGGGATGAAAGCAGCGTCCCCAGCAGGCCAAGCAAGAGCAGGATCACGATCACGAGCGGCAGCCACTTTTTCAGCCAGGACTGGCGCTCGTCGTCCTCAGAAGAAGAGGACGAAAGTGAGTCCTCCTTCTCAGAGGTAGCGGAGGGAGCCAGCGACTTTTTATGCAGATACTCCTCAGCCGTGAGCGGCACGGCGCCCGGGGAGTCGTCCGCCACCGCGCTTGCCAGGGGAGACCACTCGGCAGGTCCTGTGGGCAAGGAGGGAGTGGCGGCTTTGTCATCGCTCAGGAAGCTCTGCCGGCGTATCTTCGTAACCTTGCCGGTGGCCGGTTCTGCGGTATTTGAGGGCAGCAGCGATGGCGATACCAGCGGCGCAGGCGTCTGCGTGCCGCTGCTGCCGGAGAGCGGGCCAGATTCAGGATGTGATTGCGCCGGAGGAATAGAGCGCGCGACAGGAGAAGCTACCGGCGCTATTGTGACCGCTCTGAGAAAAGCCTGATAGAACTCCTCCGGGGAGGCAAAACGATCATCCGAACGTTTCTGCATCGCTGTGCTCAGCACGCTATCGACGGCATCTGAAATACTGGGGACGATAGCGCGCGCTGACGGCGGAGGCTGGCGCACATGCTTGAGCAGCACCTCAACCGGCGTCTGGCCGGTAAAGGGAGGAGCGCCGGTCAGGATGCGGAACAGCAGGATACCCAGCGCATAGATATCGCTCGCCGGGCGCTGTACGCCCAGGGATTGTTCAGGCGCGGTATATTCGGCCAGCCCCCAACCCATGCGCGTCAGTGATTGCTGGCTATCGTCGTAACCGCGCGCGATGCCAAAATCGGCGAGCAGCATGCGCCCATTGCTTGCCACGAATACGTTTGAAGGCTTGATGTTTCCGTGAATCACATTGCGCTCGTGAACGTACTGGAGAGCGCTGCACAATTGCCGGAGAATTGGAAGGGCCTGCATGGCGGAGAAGCGCCCTCCCACACGTTTCAACAGCTCCTCAAGCGTGCCTGTGGCAATAAACGGCGTCACGGTATAAAGCAGTCCTTCATCCTCGCCATATTCGAGTAAAGGTAAAATATGCGGGTGAGCCAGGTGGGCAATCTTCTCCGCCCCGGCCATAAAATATTCTCGAAACGACTCGCGTTGAGCATAGTCGGGGCGGAAAACCTTCACCGCTACCTCATCGCGTTCTTCTCCTTGACGGCGAGCAGCGTAAACGCTGGCGATACCCCCTCTGCTCACGCATCGTTGCAGGAGATAGTTACCTGGCAGTACACTTTCGGTGTCAGACATAGAGCACCCCGTATTTTTTATGGAACTAAACGCGATGCCGCGATGTTTTAGCGTGTGTCCGATATTCATGTCTCCACGCACGATGCCTTCGCGCGGCGCAGTCGCACCAACGATAGAGTTTGCTGTGTGGTTCAGGCGCTCCGCGCCTGAACCACACAGCAAACTCCAATGGAAGGTGTGTGCAACTCCACTGCCCAATAGATTGAGAGTGTTGTGAGGAAATGCGCGGCGCGCATTTCCTCACAACACTCTCATCCAGAACGCGAGCGCCACAGGCGCGCGCGCGTCCTCGAAAACTGAGATGCTCTTACAGAAAACCGGTGTCCTACGAAGTAGCAGATGCCAGAGTATATAGTATATAATGGCATTACTGTGAGACATGGAGTGTAATTTGTTCTCGCTGCTATGCGGTTTTAGAGACTTATGGAAGGGAAGTGATCTTTGTCTGACAGTAGCCGCGCCGTAAATGAGCCAGTTTTCTTACAGCCACCGCCTGAAAAACGCTATGTGCGCTCGTTCCTCTTTTCACGGCGCATTGACGCCCCTTTCGCGCAGGTGCATCTCATTGCGCGCACGGTACTGGTATTGTGCATGTCGGGCCTGCAACTGCGCACCATCGACGCGGCCCATCCCGATCCGGCAGCCGCCGCGCTACTCTGGCTGCTCGCGCTGCTGCTCTTTTTCCTGAGCGGCATGCGCTTACGCACGGCCCGCATCTATCTCCTGCTGACCGTGCCTACGCTCTTGAGCCTCTTTACCACCTGGGCGCTCTTTAATCCCGTGCCGGGCCGGCATGTACTGCTGCGCTCCATGATTTATCCCGGCTCTATCGATATCGGGGTCTCGCTCTGGATGGTCGTGTGGCTGGCGATTGTGGTGGGATACTTCTGGTGGACGCGCAGGCTCGCGACGGGCATCCTCGTCGCGAGCATCGTCGCCTTTATCGTCGCTCATCTCTTCGCGCTCCCTGGCTGGACCTTCTTTCATGTGCCATTTTTTCGCCCGCTCACCGTGCTTATCAGTGATCGCGGCCTGCTGGTCGCGATCACCAAAGTCATCGGCTATTCCGGCATGGTCTTCTCGACAATCGCACTGGTCGTCACCAGCCGTGACGTTGAGCTGATCGGCACGCTGCGCCAGTTGCGCATGCCGCAGGCGGTGATCTTTTTTCTGAGCACCGTTTTCCGTGCGCTCAACCTGGCGCTCGCCGATTACGGCATTATTCACCAGGCCCAGGTAGCTCGCGCGATCAATGCACGCCCGCGCAGCTTTATCCGCCAGGTCCGTGACGTTGCCAGTACCGCCGTGCCGCTGGTGGCGATGATGATCCGGCGCTCCAGCGAGATCGGGGATGCGTTGATGGCGCGCGGCTACAGCCTGCGGCGCTCCAACGCCAACTTTTACGAGACGAGTCCCTGGCGGCTCATCGACTGGCTTGTGCTGTTCTTCAGCCTTTTCCTGCTCTATCTGACGCTCGGCCCGTGCTTTGACCTGACGAGCCTGGTAATGCAATGGTTGAAGATAATTTAAACACGCAGCTATGCGATGATGAAGATTAACGACCAGCATCGTGATGTCATCCCGGGCGCGTGAGCCGCAGCCCTTCGCTCTCGCTCAGGATGACATGCTTGCTTCCCGGTGGTGATTGTTCACCTTCATCATCGCGCGGCTGCGCAAAGTGAAGATCATCTTGAAATTGAGCACTACGGATTATGGAAGAGTTACAGGAAGGAAGCATGAAAGCGGCATTAAGCGTAGAGGGTCTGTGGTGGCGTTACCCGACGTTCAGCGACACGCCCAATCCGTGGACGCTGCGTAATATCGCGCTGCGCGTGGAAGAGGGCGAGTGCTTCGGCATCACCGGGCCGAGTGGCGCTGGAAAAACCACGCTCTGTCGCACGCTGCTCGGCATCCTGCCCTACAGCGCGCGGCTCACCGGCGAGCAATTGCAGCAGCATTTTCGCGGCACCGTCATGGTGCGGGGCAGGCCAGTCACGCCTGAAACCGCCGGTACGAACCAGATTGGCATGGTGCTGCAAGATCCCGAAAATCAATTCTTGCGCATGACGCTGCTGCACGAACTGGGATTGGGCTTGCAGATTCAGGGGGTGCCGCGCGCGGAAATCCTGCGCCGTAGTTACGAGGCGCTGCGCCGGGTTGGACTGGAGCATCTCTGGCACGGCGCCGCCTACCTGCATCCCGCCGACCTCTCCGGCGGCCAGAAGCAGCGCGTCGCCATTGCCGCCTTTCTCGCCCTGCGCCCCCGGATCCTGGTGCTCGATGAGCCAACGAGCGATCTTGATCCCGTTGGCAAGCGCGAGGTAATCGAGACCATTGCCCACCTGCGCCGCGACCATCACATGACCGTTGTACTGGTCGAGCAGGATCCCGCCATGCTCAGCGCCTTCTGTGATCGTATTGCTCTGCTGCATGAGGGACGCATCGAACTGATCGCGCCGCCCGCCGCCTTTTATGCCGAACGCGAGGTACTGGAGCGTTGTGGCGCCTCGGTGGGCGAACTGGCGCGTATCTCCTGGCGGAGCGGTTACACCTATGAGGGCCGGCCACCGCTCACTCTCGCGGAGGGAGAAGCCGCCTTCGCGCCTGCCCTGCCACTGCACGTCACTCCCCCGGAGCCGGTAAATGAGGCGCGGGATCCGGTGGTGCAGGCCCAGCGCGTCGCCTATAGCTACGAGGATGGCACGGTTGCGCTCAAGGGCGTCGATCTCACGCTCTATCGCGGCGAAATGCTCGCTCTGCTGGGGCCGAACGGCAGCGGAAAGACCACCTTCGCGAAGATCCTGGCCGGCATCTATCAGCCTGCAAGAGGGCGCGTGCAGGTGCTGGGGCAGGACCTCGCCTCCAGACGCGTGCGCAAGCTGCTGCCGCGCTCGGTTGGCTACGTCTTCCAGAACCCCGATCATCAACTCTTTTGCCGTAGGGTCAGCGACGAGATCGCCTACGGGCTGAAGAACCTGGGCATCGGGGCCGCGGAGCGCAAAGCCATCGTCGCCGAAACATTGGAGGCCGTCGATTTGTCGCGCTACGCCGATGAAGACCCGCTCTTTTTGAGCAAGGGGCAGCGCCAGCGATTGGCTGTGGCGGCAGTGCTGGCGATGGGGCCTGATATCCTCATCGTCGATGAGCCGACCACGGGCCAGGATTATCGCTCGGTGCGCGGGATCATGAGCCTGCTGTGCGATCTCCAGCGCCGGGGCAAAACCATCCTCATTATCACCCACGACATGACGCTCGTCGCTGAATATTGCCAGCGCGTCGTCGCCTTCCGCGATGGTTTGCTCTCCTTCAGTGGCACGCCGGAAGAACTCTTTGGCAGCCAGGAGGCCCTGACGCGCACCGGTCTCTACCCTCCAGATGCGGCGGCCCTCAGCGCTCGTCTGCGCCACAGGCAGGCCGATCTGCCTCCCCTGCTCACCGTCGAGCAATGGGTTGCGGCGCTGGGACTCCAGGTTCCTCGCAGGGAGGTCTTTTTCGAGGATGGCCGGCGATGATACGGTGGGGGGCTGAGCAGGACCAGACATTACGTCTCCACAGGTTATGTGGAATGTAGAGACGACCACAAGGGTCGTCTCTGGCGATTTTATCTTTGATGGTCCTACTCTGCCTCTAAACCGAAGATCATGTCCTGAAAACCCGTCTCGCGTTTCCCTCTTAACGCACCATTGCGATACAGATACGTGTTAAGCTTGACTCCGATAACGATAAACGCAGCGAGGATGATGCTGACGATCAGAAATGTAACCATTGTAGCCTGTCTTTACCCTTTCGAGCGGCTGAAACGCTTCCTGGATGTTTTGTTTTCCTCTTCTATAGTAAGAGGACGCAAAATCCAGTCCAGAATAAAATCGGGTTTTTTCTGGTTACATTTCTTATCTTCTGGGTGCGTATCTGGTGCGCAGGGTCTTCGCTCTCTTCCCCTGCGCGGCTCTGCCGCGCAGGGGAAGAGAAGGTGCGGTGTGGGAAATGCGCGCAGCGCATTTCCCACACCGCACCTTCTCCTAAGGTGAGAGCCTGCGGCGCTTGCGAGCGTTTTAGCTCAGAGCGTTATTCTCTGTAAGGTGAGAGCCTGCGGCGCTGGCGAGCGTTTTAGCTCAGAGCGTTGCGGACCGTCAGCCCGAAGCGCTCGATGACCGGCCCCAGCCGCGACAGCAGGATGGAGCCGATAATCAGCGTGATAACGACATTCGAGAGCGACCAGGCAAACCAGCCGGGCAGGAAGGCGTTGGCCGGGGCTACGCCAGTTTGAACGAGAATGAAGTTGCCGTAGAGGCCGCCAATGATGTTGTTGGGCAGCACCGCGCACAATACAAAGAAGATGAAGCCGCGCACCGTGTAGACATCTTTGCCAATCGGACTCACTCCGAAGCGCGGCGCGAGCGTGCGATAGAGCAGCATCGGCAGCCCAAGCTGAATGAGATCGACAGTGCCGAACCAGAGCGCAATCGGCAGCGGCAGTGGCGGCGTCGCCAGCAGGCCCGCGCCCACGAAGTTGCCGATGTAGGCGATGACGAATGCCCAGTCACCGAACCAGATAGCAAAGGGAACGCCAAAACCAATAGCGAAAAAGACCGTTGAGACGACTGGAATGCCCGACGGCATCGATAAAATAGCCAGCCAGGAGAGTACCGTATACACCGCAGTTGCCACGGCAACGGCTACCAGTTGTCCCAGGCTCGGAGCGCCAGTGAAGCGCAGCGTATAAGCAATGCGCGTCGAGGTCGTCCCCGCCAGTTCCGGCGGCTCCTCCATTCGCTGCTGTTCCTTCCTCTGCACCGACTCTTCCATGAGAAAATCCCCTTTCGTATGAATAAAGTATAAAGCTGTCTTAGAATGTCTCTGATGACCGGCCCACTCGCTTGCTCGCGCCTGCGGCGCTCGCCGGATAGAGGGTATTTTGCGGAAAATGCGCGCAGCGCATTTTCCGCAAAATACCCTCTATCCCCTGCGTGGCGCAGCCGTGCAACTGACCGGCGCGAGCGTGCGAGAGCGCCTGGCATCTGACCCTCTTTCTAGTAAAGTATAGCCGCAAGCGGCTTGCGATTGATACATAATCGTCCACAAATCACGTAATGTCTGCGTTGTGAAGCACGAGACGGCGCAACTTATCGAGTGTGGTTAATACCTCGCGCGTATTTGGCACGCGGTCAAGGCTCTCCGGGAAGCCCGGCCAGTGAGCGCGGCACCGCTCGCGGATCTCGCTGCGCAGCGCCTGCTCGTCTACTGTCGTGACCGCGCCATGCTCGACGACGACCCTGCCCTGCACCATCACCGTGTCCACCGAGGCCCCGCTCTCGCAGTAGACAAGATGGAGGTAGGGATCGCGCAGGGGAAGGAAGGCAGAGGATTCTGTATCGAGGAGTGTGAGGTCAGCCACGCGTCCAGGCGCGATCTCTCCCAGTTCCTCCGCCATGCCCAGTGCCATCGCGCCTCCATGCGTCGCCGCCGCAAGGATCGCCTCCGGCTGCGGCCATTTCTTATAGTCGCAATCGGGCTGGTTATGCAGCAGGCCGGTCAATTTGAGCACGCCGAACATATTCTGTGTGTCGTTGCTGGCCGAGCCGTCGCTGCCCAGTGCCACCCTCACGCCCCGGCTGTACGCTTCGGCCAGGGGGAAGTGTCCGCTGCCCAGGCGCAGGTTGCTCACCGGGTTGTGAACAACGGTTGTGCCTGTGCGCGCCAGCAATTCCAGGTCGCCATCTTCCAGCCAGATAGCGTGCGCGAGCGATGTGCCCTCTCGCAGCAGTCCCTCGCGATCCAGATAGGCAATGCCGCCCTCGCCGAGCATCTCATGGATTACGTGTGCCTGCAACTCGGTCTCTACCGCGTGCAGGTGGATGCCGGTCTGGTAGTGCTCGGCCAGTTCAAGGCAGGCGCGCAGCAGCATCGGGCTGCACCAGTGGATGCCGCTGGGACCGACCAGGCAGCGTAACCGGCCATCGTCTACATTATGCCAGGTTGTGATGAATTGTTCCAGCGCATCTACCTGCCTCTCGATGGCGGGCCAGGAGGAGAAGCGATCTATAAAAGGATGGGATGGGAAGCTCAGGCCGCGCTTCTTACCCGCCTCCAGCACGAGGTCCTGATCTTCTATCGAGGGCGCAACTGCTGCCCGTATCCCCGCATCGTAGTATGCCTGCATCGCCGCGTCCAGGTATTCGGGCGCCACGCCATCTACCGTCCAGAGGTGATCCAGCACAGCAGTTGTGCCGCTCTTGAGCATCTCGACGGCCCCCAGCAGCGTGCTGAGATAGACGCAGCGCGGCGACCAATCGACAAAATCGCTAAAGAGCGGAACGAGCCAGAGTTCCAGGGGCAGCGAGGGCGACGTGGCCCTGAGCAGGTTTTCCAGGGAGTGTGTGTGCGCGTTCACGAGGCCGGGGATGGCGATGCGCCCCGCTCCGTTGATGATGCGGTCAACGCGGAACGGGTTGAACGGCAGTGTGCCACCCGGCCCGACGGCCTCGATGCGCTTCCCCGTGATCAGAATATCCTGGTCCCGCAGCAGTCGCCCTGGCGTATTCGGCGAGAGCAGTGCACAGCCGCGAATGAGGGTATGCTCTCCGGTCTGCTCTTGCGCGCATCTGGACGCGCCGGTAGTGTGCTGGCGCTGTTCTACTTCATACATGTGCTACTATCTCCAACTAGACTGCAATGTCATCCTGAGCGCAAGCGAAGGATCCGCTGTGCGAAGCAGCAGCGTGTCTGTTTCCCTGCCCCGCGCGTCACCTTTCGCTCACCTGTCACCCTGAGCTAGAGCGAAGGATCCAGCGCCGCGCGGAAGCTGCGGGTCCGTCGCCTGCGCGGGAGGAGCCGTGCGTCACACGCACAGCACTGCGCTCGTGCGGGCTACATCGCTGCGCTCAGGGTGACATGGGCGCAGCGATGGATGACCTGGCCTGCTGCTATTCGTTGAGCTGATCCGCTCGCTCGTAGCAGCGGATAGCCTCTTCGTGCCGTCCCAGGGCGTCGAGGGCGATGCCGCAGTTCGACCATGCCTGGGAATCGTCAGGATTGAGCGTGACCGCCTCTTCATAGGCTTTCAGCGATGCGGCGTAATCTTCGAGGGCGAGATAGGCGTCGCCCAGGGCCAGCCAGAGCGCGGGTTTGCTGGCGTCCAGCTCCAACGCATGCCGGTATGCCTTGACGGCGGCCTCGTAGTCGTGGGCGGTGAAGAATTTCCCGCCCAGCTTCTCCCAATCGTCGGCGGGCGTTGGCCCCGGGAGGGACGCGGCGAGGCTATAGCTGGCTGTCCTGGCAAAGCTGCTGGCCGGGGAGGCAGGAAGAAATTGCTCCCCACCGGGACCGCTCACCGGCCGCGGCGTGTGCTCTGGCCCCGATCCTCCAACCCGCGTGGTTTGCCCGTGCGTGAGTTGCTCCGCCAGTTCATGCACAAAGATATCGATGCTCGCAAAGCGCCGCTCCGGCTGCTGGCTGGTCGCGCATTGCAGCACCGGCAGGGCATGTTCGTAGTCAGCCGGCTGCAACACGCGCGCCAGAAGCTGCTGGCAAAGCATCGCCAGCATGTATTGATCGCTGGCCGGCTCTACCGCCTCCGCATAGGCCGCCATATTGCCACTCTGCGCACAGGAGCGAGCGATGCTATACAATTCCGGCGCCAGGTAGGGCGATGGCGGAGGATGCAGGCGCGCCAGCCCGAAATCGGCGATCCAGAGTCGCTCGCGACCATCCAGCAGCACATTGCCCGGCACCAGCGCCCCATGCGTGATGCCCCGCGCGTGGCCTGTACTCAGCGCCGCAGCCGCCTGCTGGAACAGGTGTATGAGCAGCGCGATCAGGTGCGCCTTCTGCTGCCCGGGGAGCGTGGCCTTACTGCGCTCGTAATGGGCGGCGAACTGCGAGAGCGTGACCGGGGCATACTGGCAGAGCGTGAGCAGGTAGTCATCGCGCGTCGTGTATGCCGTTATCAATTCATGCAAGGGCCTGGTCGTGCCTGGCAACATCTCAGAATGCCATATCGTGCAGCTAAATACCGGGAGGATCGCGCTGTGGCGCAGCGCCGTTATCGCGCGCACAGTGCGGCGCGTGGCCTCCCACTGGCCCATAGTGGCGGGATGTGGGGGAAAGAGCTTGATCACGACAGGCTGATGCGAACGCAGGTGTATTGCCAGGTAAGCGCTTCCGCTCCTCCCTCGGCCCAGATATTGCTGGACCTGGTAGATACCGAGCCTGGCCCCCGCGACCAGTGTGCCGCAGATGTGACAGATAACCTCCTCTGGCCGGGCGGCATGAGGAGGATGGCCGAGACAAAAGCGCGCGGCGCCTTCCTGCATACGATGGGTATGAGAAGGGGGCGCAGCCCGCCTCTCCTCCAGATTGCCCATGCGCAGCGAAGTTCTGATACCGCTGTCCATCTCTTTCAGACCTTTCCGGGTGCGTCATGCATCCTGTTGCCTGCGTGCTGTTCTACAAATTCTCCGGAAGATGCCTGTTGATGGGCTGAGGCGGATAGACGTGGTTGAGAGCGTGACCATCGAACTGCGGGTAGAGCGGCCCGGATTGCCGTTGGTAGAGATCTACCTGACTGTTGCTCTGGCTCGTGTGCTGCGCCTGCTCGGCAAGCGCTGCGGCCTGGACGCGCTGGAAGCGAGATTGCTCCTGCTGATCGCGCGATGGCGCCGCCTGTTTCCCGTTCTGATTGATGGTGATAGGCTGTTCGAAGCGCGTGCTGTACTGCGAGATCTGGCCGAGCAAACTTCTCTGCTGCTGCTCCAGCAGTTCCACTTCGCGAATCATGCGCTCGATGCTCATGCGCTCAAAACTGGCCTGCCCATCGGCAAAGATATGCGATTGTTTGACCTCGTGCAGCGCCTCGTAGAGCCTGCGTATCAGGCCGCTCATCGACTCCAGCGTATTTGCCAGGCGCCGCCACTGGCCCTCCTGTGAGCGTTGCAGGTGCACCAGGCCCAGGAAGACCGAGCGCATCTCGCTGCTGCCCTGTGGCGCCTGGTTGGGCGGCCATGCAGGCAAGCCCTGGGCCAGCCGCTCGATAGCCACCTGCAACGTCTTACACTCGCGGACCAGTTGATCGTATCTGGAGCCGCGCTGCGAAAGGGCGCTCAGGCGATCCAGCATCAGGTTGAGGCTGATGGCGATGGGCAGCAGCGGGCCGGGGACGGTAGGAGCGCGGGCAGCGAAGTCTCCGCGCGCCACGCGGGCATGGATCTCGCGCAGCGTTGCCACGCCCTCTTCCAGAATGCGCTTCTCCTGTACCGTGCGCGTCGCCTCGTCGGCTTCGCGGCGCGTCACCTGGAGTTCGCGGCGCGAGATAACCAGCTCGCCGCGCATCTGCATGGTCAGGCGGTTATTTTCGAGCAGCGTCAATGCCTGGCGCACAACGACGATCAGAATAAGCACCAGGGCGATAATATCCGCCTGGAGCAGCACAGAGCCGCCGCGCGGCGCGATGACTGTGAGCAGGATGGCGCAGGTCGCCAGAACCAGGATGAAGGGTGCGATGGTCTGGGCCGTTGTGGTGATTTGCGCGATACGGCCCGGCGCGGAGAGCGGCGAAGCCGGGCGTCCGGCGTTGTTGATACGCGCCTGGTTTTCCTGCTCCTGCGCAATGCTGCGTGGGTAGGCGATGGCGGCCAGTCCGACCAGTGCCATACTCAACGGCCAGAGCACATCCTGGAGCGTTCCCGTATTGAAGCCGGTGGATATCGAATAGTATCCCAGCAGGCTATCGGTGATCGCCAGGAAGAAGAGGCCCAGGCAGAGGCGCAGGAAGACCGGCTGCTGTGCGCGGTTGGAGAGTGGACTGAACATCAGCAAGGCGCCGACAGCCACCAGGAAAAGATCGCCCGTCGGGAAGTAGACGGAGAGAAAGGCCGCCCCGGCGCTGGGAGCCTGCGAGAGAGTGGCAATCGAAGGGCCGAGATAGAAGAACCAGGAGAGCGCAAGCGAGACGCCGATCACCGCGAGGGCGTCGAGGATCAGGCGTGTGCGCCCCACGGTGGCTTTATTGCGGCGCGTGAGCAGCATCGTACCGATCAGGAAGAAGGGATACGAGCCGACGAAGCCGAGATCATAAATACCGGGGAAGGGCACATCGGCGGAGTTCATACGCACATCGTAGCTCGTCCAGACTGCCTGGCCGCTGGCATAGAGGGCAATAGCGATGGAGAGGAAGGTCCAGGCCAGAAACGCGCGGCGCGCGACCTGCGCTTCTGAACGCGCTATGGCTAATTCGCCGGGGGTATGGCGCCCGCTCTCTTTCTGCAAGAGATCGTGGTGCAGTTGCAGCGAGGTACGATGTAGTCGCGCGGCGATGCGTACACAGAAGATGAAGCCAATGCCTTCGCCTATGAACTGGAGAATATCGGAGATGCTCTTTAGTGTGAAGCTTTTGCCGGGAACCTGTCCCGCCAGATTCATAACGATCAGGAATAGCGCGAAAGTCACGGTAAAGCCCAGCACGATCCAGGGGCCGTATTGCTCAGCCCAGGGATCGCGCGCCAGCGCCTCGCCATACAGAACCGGTGCTTCCTGGCTCCGGGCGCTGTGAAAGCGATCATGAAACTGCCCATTGCGCGCTCCGGGACCGCCGGGGGGGAAGGCGCCGCCGGAGCCGGTGCGCGCACTGATTGGCGGCAAGGGACGAGAAAATCGGGCTTGATCGATGTAAGACATAGATATTCCGCTCCTCTCAGACTACATCAGAAGCTCTTGTCTGCCTGCGATCAGGCATAAATACTACCTTGAAGTGCTTTTCCCACAAACGAAGTCCCTGCACTTTGCTACATCTTCCAGGAGTATAGAGTGAAGAACTTTCGGGGATCTCCTATTCTTCTTCTCCAGAAGAGCCAGGGGGAAGAAAGACGGGGGCCGGAGAAGACGTAGGCAAGAAGATGGGGCGAGAAGAAGAGGGCAAGACGGGGCTGGAGAAGATGTAGGCGAGAGGACGGGCGAGAAGACGGGGCGAGAAGACGGGGCGAGAAGACGGGGCGAGAAGACGAGGCGAGAAGACGGGGCGAGAAGACGGGGCGAGGAGACGGGGCGAGGAGACGGGGGCAAGCCCCGTCTCTACACGCCGAGGTGTAGAGACGGGGCTTGCCCCCGTCTTCTCGCCCTGGATCGTGGGGATTCCGGCCCTGGATCGTGCGGATTCCGGCCCTGGATCGTGCGCCACTTAGCCCCTGCCTTTCCCTGATCTCATGTCTTTTCTTTGTCTTATACCAGTCTTCTGTAGAATTTTGTAAGACATCGAATTATGCGTATGTACAACGTTGGGATAGACAAAACATATAAAATGTGTTACTCTGAGTGAGGGGCAGAATTTCATTTGTTCGCATGCTTGTACTTTGTTGTACAAATGTGTGAAACAAGTGCGCATCCGTGTATTATATCTACACTTTCATCGAAGAGCTATGAGCGTTTCAGATCTCACCCTCACGGATGCCTGTTAAAGAGAGCGCTATCCATCAGCCGTGCGAGAGCGATATGTTACGATTATCTGTCGGAGCAGGTCGTGTTGCGTCGTCTACTGCTGAGCGTCCCGGACTCCACGATGTGCTGCGCCATCTGGTGACGACACTGACGCTACCTCACACATTCAACGAAATGCTGGACTCACTGGCAGCCCTGATGCAGCAGGCGCTAGAAGTAGATCTCTGCATGGTTCTGCTCAAAGATCGGGAGGGCGATCACCTCGTCATTGCCACCAGCGCGCCCGCGCTGCGCGAGGAAGCCGTGGATATCCGGCCACTGCGCATTGACGGCGCGCTGTGGACGTATCTGGGCGACTATGCACAGCGCGGCCAGATCCTCCAGTTCAGCGCTCATGAACAGGAGGCGCTCAATCCTCTCAAAAACGTGCACTACCAGACATTACTGCCTGTTCCGCTAATCGCCGGCAGCGAATGCGTCGGGCTAATCAATTGCTATATCGATAGGATACCGGACTACAGCGATGATGAGCAGCTTATGTTATGCACGATAGCCGCTCAAATCGCGCTCGCCATTAAAAACCAGCTCTGCGTCGAGGAGAAAACGCGGGCGCGGAAGGCCCTCATCAGCGCTCTGGTCAACGATTTGATCTCCGGCGACCTCGATGGTGAATCTGCGCTGCGCCGCGCCTATCTTCTGGGCTATGATCTGACCAGTTCACACATTGTCGCCCTGCTTGAAGTCTCCGAGCGGCAGGAGCCGCACGAAGCCGGAGATGGTATGCCACAGCGAGAGCATCCTGTATGCTATGAAAGCGCTATCGAGCAACTCAAACAGCGCGTACAGGAGCGCTATCCAGGCTCGCTCGTCGATGAGCGCGATAACCTCCTGGTCTGTCTGATCCGTCCAGGCCGCGATACCGAAGCCGGGCAGCTCAGGTCCTGGTTAGCGGAAATTGCGCGGCAGGCGCGCGATGAACTATGTTTGCGCTTATCTGCCGGCATGGGCAATCCCTGCTGTGCCGTTGACGATTATCAACGCGGCTACGCCGAGGCCAGCCAGGCGCTAGCAGTGGCGCGCTGTCTCAGCCGCGCGGGCGCATGCAGCCACTTCGATGAGCTGGGAGCCTATCGCTATCTCTATCAGTTCGCGCAAACAGATAAGTTGCCTGATACGTATCAGAACCGGATCGCAGCCCTCGTCGAGTATGATCGACAAAAGGCCACAAATCTCCTGGGGACGCTGGAGATCTATCTTGAGTGCGGCGGCAATGCCGCCAGGGCAGCATGCCATCTCGCTATCCATCGCAACACATTACTTCAGCGGCTGGAGCGCATCGAGAAGCTCTGCATGCTCAATCTGGAAGAGTGGCAGCAGCGGCTCCCGCTCCTGATCGCGCTCAAAGTATATCGGTTGCGTGCGTATAGTGGATAGCGCTCATGCCTCCTGTCGTTTGTTTGGCATATACATCAAAATGTAGCCGGTCTCAAGGATCGAAGAGATCTCTATGCCAAAGGTCCGAGTCTTGAGACGCGTGCGTGATAAGACGTTGCGAACCGGCCTCATCTCTTGATCCCAGACACCCGCCTCTTGCGCCTCCTGCAATCGCTGCCGGCAGCGAGCAATGGTAGCGTCGGTGACGCGGCCACTGGTGAAGCTCGCCAGCAGAACCTCGTAGGGACAATAGTAGGGGTATGATTCCAGAAGGGGCATCAGAACGCAAATTTCGCTGGTCGTGAATTGTTGTTCCGCAAGCATGTGGGGGTGATCTTGCTTGCAGACCAGAAGTGAAAGGGTGCCAAGAGATGTGTTCAATGCTAACATGTGTCCTGCTGGCAGCAAACCTTGCAGGGAAAAATGTAAGACTTCTTCATTATTTTCCTGCATGTAGCTGATAGGCGTTTTGACTTTACGCAGGGACACTCTTTGCATATGGGGTTCTCCTTATTCTGGTACTGATGTGCCATTCCCTATAATGCAGTTAACAGAAAAAGAGCGTCTCTAGCTGCTGTTATCCTTCTGGCATGCAATGCACCTCCTTTTTTGAGACGCGTATCCTCGCCTGGATACCTGATGCGTACTTTTTTGGAGTGCCAGGTACATATCGGGATAGAGATCTTCTCCGCTTAAAAATCAGGTGTATCAGGAAGCGGAGTGATGGCACGGTACAGGAATGAAATATAGAGACTGGCACAACGGACGTATCCGGGTTGATACCCTTGCAACCGTCATCCTGCACGTACAATTTATAAAAGAAGTGTATATAATAAACATTACACGACCTATCGGCAAAAATCAAGCGGTTTTACGTATAAATCCTGTGTATATCCTGTGAAAAGAAAAAATTAACCACCATTGTGAAAAAGCGCTAGCTGGCCTCTTTGCCCAACTGTGGAAACGCAGCATCGAGTGTATTCATCGCCTCGCGTTGGAGGCCAGGTAAAACGTGACCATAGAGGTCCATCGTCATATGGATGGTACTGTGTCCCGGCAACTCCTGTTGGCGTATGCCGTATATGTGCTGACTCCTACTGTGTGTTTCTTGACAGTGAGCCAGAATACAAGAAAGCTCTCCAGGGTTTGAGAAGGGTCAGCCAGTTCGCGCGCTTCTGGTCAGCCTGGCGCTGCCAGAATACAAGAAAGCTCTCCAGGGTTTGAGAAGGAGCTGTAAGCAGGCGTCCTTCCATCCTTAACTGGTCTTTGCGCGCCTGCATGCAGAATGCCGTTTGAGAAGGAGCTGTAAGCAGGCGTCCTTCCATCTGCTCTTGTTGGGCTTTTCTTAATTGTGCCTGCACCTCCTTACGGGTGGCGCCGTAGAAGTACTTGCGGCGGCCAGTAGCAACCGCCATACTCGCAGTCCATCTACCATCTTGTCGTTGATAAACCCATGTGATGCGTAACGAGCTAAAGAGAGTAGAGAAGATGGCCTGTCATGCGGGCTTGAAGGCGGTTTATCCTCATTGACTAGAAAGGGGTCAGGCGAGGTTCACCGAACCGTAGGAAAGAAAGACGAGGAAACGCAGAGGAGCCAGCGAAGTCGAGCCATACTCGGGTTCAGGCGATGCGGAGACCAAACGTAGTGGCAAAGGCATCTGCTATCCCGCAGAGCTTGATCGAGATCTCTGGCGCGGCTGATCTGCGAGCATCACGTGTCAGGTGCTCGGCCCAGGACAGCGGTAGTGGACTCGCTCGGCACGAGAAATCGATTGGAGCGGCTGAGATTGAGCTGGTGGAGCCGGTTCAGCAAGTTCGACATCGACACGATGATAACGCAGGAGTTTCACCACTTCTCGGCGGTGGAAGCATCGCTGCCAGTCTCAAACGAGAAGCCGCCCCGGTTGCCACCACAATATTGTCAAATTGTGACAACGACGTACTTGACGTTTCAATCTCAAACGAGAAGCCGCCCCAGTTGCCACCGCCGCATCCGGTGAGCGTGGTGTATCTCCCTGTTAGTTTCAATCTCAAACGAGAAGCCGCCCCAGTTGCCACCACGCCATTATCGCTGTATGGCATGCAGAATACGGCGTTTCAATCTCAAACGAGAAGCCGCCCCAGTTGCCACGCAGAATCTAAAAGGGTTCCCAGAACGTCCCTTCTGGGGTTTCAATCTCAAACGAGAAGCCGCCCCAGTTGCCACCCTTTTTTGAGGACTCCAGATGATCCCTGTTTGGCAGTTTCAATCTCAAACGAGAAGCCGCCCCAGTTGCCACAAGACCTCGTAGCCGATATGGTGAGTATATTGTACGTTTCAATCTCAAACGAGAAGCCGCCCCAGTTGCCACGGGGAGTTCGACGGAAAGCGTGTCCGGGTTCCCAAAGTTTCAATCTCAAACGAGAAGCCGCCCCAGTTGCCACGAAAGGGACTGATAAGCATGAGAAAAGAGAAAAATCGGGTTTCAATCTCAAACGAGAAGCCGCCCCAGTTGCCACATGCCAGCCGACTGCAATCGGCAAAGCGCTTCATTGTTGTTTCAATCTCAAACGAGAAGCCGCCCCAGTTGCCACTTGCTCGCGCCACAGATATCGCTATCAGCGCAGGGTTTCAATCTCAAACGAGAAGCCGCCCCAGTTGCCACATGTCCTCAACGTCAGGCATATAGAAGATGACCTTGTTTCAATCTCAAACGAGAAGCCGCCCCAGTTGCCACTGCCGCTCACCAGGGGAGGCAATCGGAGCATCAAGCAGTTTCAATCTCAAACGAGAAGCCGCCCCAGTTGCCACATTGAGAATGATCAGCGCGTGCAGCTCACGCCACTTGGTTTCAATCTCAAACGAGAAGCCGCCCCAGTTGCCACCTCTTTGGATGGTTCGCAGCAGGCATCCTGGTGCATTGTTTCAATCTCAAACGAGAAGCCGCCCCAGTTGCCACGGTAAAAAGACCAGGAAGATCAAGGCAGCCGCGCCAAGTTTCAATCTCAAACGAGAAGCCGCCCCAGTTGCCACAGGTGGGTATCCTGCTACGACACATGCTTATCAGGTTGGGTTTCAATCTCAAACGAGAAGCCGCCCCAGTTGCCACGCGTGTCCCCGTCGATATACAGGAGGTTAGCCTTAAGGTTTCAATCTCAAACGAGAAGCCGCCCCAGTTGCCACCTCGCCTTTTTCAAAATTCGTCATGTTTTACTCCTTGTTTCAATCTCAAACGAGAAGCCGCCCCAGTTGCCACGACGACGCAGCCGACATCGCCCGGCATGATGCTCGTGTTGTTTCAATCTCAAACGAGAAGCCGCCCCAGTTGCCACTCCGTTGAACGATATTGATAGGGATATTCCCTTTGTGTTTCAATCTCAAACGAGAAGCCGCCCCAGTTGCCACAGACTGTTAAGAAGCATCTTCCCAGCCGTTGTTTTTCGTTTCAATCTCAAACGAGAAGCCGCCCCAGTTGCCACAGCGACTGCCTCGCGCCGCTTCTGGAGCAGCGGGACGGCTGCATTTGCGAGGCAGATGGTTTTGGGTCCTTTAAAACCCGCGATGGCGACCCTTTAAAGAAAAGTATACTCTTCCGGGGCCTGCTTTGCAAGAGCTTGAGAAGCGCGACCGGGACTTTTCTCCCGGGTTGCGAGGCAGCGTGCTTGCAGTTCGCACCACTGCCTGCCTCGCACATCTCTTTACAGCAGGTAGATACGATCTTCATGGGGTATGTCTCCTCGGCCAAGTACTTCGACTCTGGTCTGGCAAGCAGCACACAGGCCATAGATGCGCACCGTATCCTCCTGCGGGTTCATCTCTTCGAGTAGACGCGCTTCTAAGAGCAGGCGCTGCTTGCGATCCAGGAAACACTCGAAGACGCTGTACTGTACCCAGACGCCGAAGCCGGTCAGAGCGCTGTGGATGCGTGTGCGCCGCCGATCATCAGGGATGTCGTAGCTGACGACGTAAAGCGTGCTTTCTCCACTGTGGTTGTGATTAGTTACGCTCATGCTTCTCTTCCTCTGATGGACCGTTGGCCTTAGCGAACGCTCAGCGGGCGATAGGCAGGAATTTCGCCGGTGAGCGACTTCCCCAGCAAACGTGCTTGCAATTCCAGGCAGCGCCGATAGCTGGTGCGATAGCCAAAGTAGGGATGCTGTAATTCCTCCTGGAGCCGTTCTTCAAATCTGGCATAAAAGGTCTTACGCGCGTCCGCTTTCAGATGCACCACGCCCAGCTCTTCCTGAAAGTCTTTCTCGGTCAGTATACGGTGATTGACGATGTTGAGCACTACCGAGTCGGCAATGATGGGACGGAATTCTTCCATGAGGTCCAGGGCGAGGGCGGGACGACCATAGCGTGGCTGGTGGAGAAAGCCGATGTAGGGATCGAAGCCGACGGTCTGAATGGCAGACGAGACCTGGTGCAGCAAGAGGGTATAGCCCAGGCTCAGCATCGCATTGATCGGATCGGTTGGCGGCCTCCGCCGACGATGGGTGAAGTTCATGGGATGGCGCAGCAGCCTGGCGAAGACGCCGAAATAGGCCGAGGAGCCGTTGCCTTCGAAGCCCAGCAGCGAGCCAACCGCCTGAGCCGCCGGAACCTGCCGCGTGATCCTACGGATCGCCTCGGCGGCTGCGGCGACATCCTTGTCGACCAGCGTGCGATTGAGCCGCAGCAGCATGGTGCGCATGTTCTCCAGCTTGCCGCTGACACATGCCTGCGCAATGGCAAGCGCGCGGCTGGGATCGCTATGCGCGCGATACTGCTCGCGGCGCAGCAGCGCATTTTTCGCCACTGGCGGCGAGAGCCTGCCGCGAAACTGGCCGTACAGCGAAAGGAAACAGACCTCGATCCCCATATCCAGCAGCGTATGCAGCGCCGGTGTAGTGAGCGTTACATCCCCCGAGACGACGACCTGCGAGACTTTGAGAAGCGGGACTTCCACCGAGCGCTTATCCTGATACTGGACAATCAGGTGATTGTCGCGTTTTTTCACGATAGATTGCTGTTCACTTAGATATAAAGTCGCCACAACGTTTCCCCTTTCCATAAAGACATCGCTGCTAGCATAGAGCCGGGCCTTGCTAGATGCTGTTGTTATTTTCTAGCGCCTGCACTTCACGCGGCAGACAGAGCGGTTCCAGGCTGCAATCCCGGCATTTCGGATGCAGCGTGGGCAGCGGCTTCCCCTTGACGGATTTACCTGGCAGCGGCGGAGGGAGTTTGCCTTCGGCGAGCAGCCTGAACGCGTCGTGGGTAGTCTCCTCGGTATGCCGGCGCAGCGCCTCCGTGAATGGCACTTCTTCGCGCCTGGCTGAACCGAAGTAGAACAGGTAGCCGCATGCGATGGAGCAGCCAAGCATTTCTTCCAGGCACAGGGCCTCGGCACAGAGTTGCACATGGTCATTGAGCCATGCGCCCATTTTACCTTTCTTGTACTCGATGGGCGTCAACTGCTCCTCCTGTTCTTCAATCACATCGGCAAAACCGGAGAGGCGCAGGCGCTCCGACCAGATCCAGACTCGTCGATGCGTCGTGATGTCGCCGGCACTGGTCGTGATCCCGCTGTCGCTGCGCGCGTGACGCATGCTGCCCTCGATGACGTGGGCATTATCGAGAAATTCGCCCAGAGCGCATTCGTAGTAGAACCGGCGCGGACAGTATTCCAGTGCGTTAAGATAGGAGATCGAGAGCGTTTCAAGTCCCTCCTGCACTTCCTCATCTGTATGCATTGCTTTCCTCCTCCTGGCATTGCTGCTCGTTTCCCGATAGGCCGATCTCCTGGTTCGCGAAAAGCGGGCGCACCTGGCCCATGCCCATCGTCGTCTTATAGCCTATGCCAGTATAGAAGGCCAGCATGGCGAGCAGGAAGATCTGTCTGCGTACCGGTAAGGGGGCATCCGGGGTAATCGGCTCATCGGGGCCGCGAAGCTGGTAAGTGCAGGTGCCAAGAAAGCCGCGCTGCGGATGCCCGGCGAACTGGACCCGGTGAGTTCTCAGATCATAGTCGTCGATGATGATGCCGTCGGCCTCTACGTAGCGCTCGATACGTTCTATATTGACCAGGTGCGCCAGGTCGGGCGGCGCCAGTTCTTGCCAGCGCCGGGCCAGGCCAGGAAAAACGTATTTCGGCAAAGGCAGGCGTGCATAGTGATTGCCATAGGTCTTATCGGCGAGGTGTAACCAGTTAAACGTCGTCAGCGAGGCAAATTCAAGCGTAAGCGAGGACTGGCTTCCCAGGTTCCGGGCCTGAGCGTGCGTCACCAGATCGGTAAACGAGGTAAACCCGGTCCAACCAATAGCATCGCCCGGCGCGCAGATGACCTCTTCGAGCAGAAATTCGCGTTTGCCGATCCGCATGAAGGGCGGCTTCTTCGCTCCCAATTCGCTAGTGTTGAAGTGCATCAGGGTATGATAGAACAGCGGGAACAGTTCGCTGAGCAGCATGGTGATGCGGATAGTATACGTTTTGTCGGGATACACAGGCAGGTGAATGTTCTCTCGCTCGGCCTCTAGCATTTTCCCCCGCGAGCAGGGAAACTGCAAGCTGGAGCAGGTGAACAGGCGTCGTTGATTGCCCTCGTGGAGCCTGGCGGAGACAGCGGG